>NZ_JBHRSD010000009.1:0-10277 GCF_042643375.1 Pseudoalteromonas fenneropenaei | reverse complement strand
TGGTGAACTCTCGATACTCACTGTGCTTATTAGATCAAAGGGCTAGATCTGTGTCTAGCCCTTTTTCAACAGTCTGAAGCCAATACGTCACGTATTGGCTTGATTTTATTCTGCGTTACTGTTCACTTATAAATAATCACGCCTTTAGCCTTCATAACGAAGCAACTGCTCAAGATTTTTAATATTAGCGCGTAACTCTTGTCGAGCTGGGTTGACATTCAACACTTGGCGCAGCAAGTTAATCGCCGCTTGATAGCCTTTACGGTCTATTTCCAGTTGTGCTTGCCCCAACAGTGCAGCTTCTTTACTGCTTTCAATGGTACTGGCACGTTGGTAATAATTTATCGCATCGACTAAGTTACCTTTGTCTTTATACAGTGCAGCAAGCATAAGCAAACCTTGACCATTACTTGGCTCAGCGGTAATGCCAGAAATAAGTAATTGCTCAGCCTCTGTATGGCGCTTTTTCGCAATCGCCAGTTGTGCTTTGGCCAGCCATAAACTGCCTTTAAGGTCATTTAGCTTGGCTTTTTCTACAACGTTAAACAAACTCTGCAGCGCATCCCATTGCTGCTCTGCTGCAAACCAGCGACTTAACTGCTGAATATTGCTGTTCAGTTCACTGCTGTCACTTTTATCAGCACGTGTTGTTGCTTGTTCCAAAGCGAATAGCGCTTGGTTCACACTGCCATATTGAACGTGTAATTTTGCTAACAATAGATAATTGCGCATCGTTTGAATTTGGCTGGTTTTAGCACTATTCATACGCATTGCCACTTCCAGCGCTTGTAACGCGTTACTATAAGCTTGCTGACTCAAAGCCAAATAGCTCTGCTGTAACCACCAATCTGGATTATCGGGTTGCTTGTTAATCAGCTCTTTTAATAATGCTTCAGCCTCTGCAAACGCATGCGCTTGCGTCAACGCATGGAGTAAGCCTTTTTGCCATTGGCTATTCTCAGGCTCTAAAAAAAGTGCCTGTCGATAACCGGCAATGGCGCTCCATGGGCCATAACTTTGCAGATTTAAATACGCAAGCTGGCCAAACAGCGCCGCATCGTTTGCACCTAGGCTGATAGCAGCCAACATGGGGGCACGCGCTTGTTGCGGTTGTTGATTGAGAATATAAGCTAACGCCAATGAGCGCTGCGCTCCCACTAACTCTGGTGCTTGTTGGACTGCAGCGGTCAATGCTTGGACGGCTTCATCGTAACGTTTTAGGGTCAGTAACACTTGCCCTCGCATTTGCTGCAATGCTGCGCTGTCTTTTTCTAATGGTCGACTGGCAAATGCCTCTGCAACCTGTTGGTACTGCTGCTTTGCGAGTAAAGGTTTAATATCGCTCATAAAGCCCGCTTCATGGCTGGCGATGGCTAAACTAACTTGGCGGTCACGGTAGTTAAATACGGGCACCGCAATACTCGGTGCTTGCAGCTCAAGCTGGCTGGCACTGTAATCAATCTCAGCAAAAGCAAGGTGGCTGAATAGAAACCCCACCAACAACGACAGTGTTTTTTTTGATTTAAAAGGTATTTTTTGCATTAGTGACTTAACTCCACGGGCCAGATAAATCTTGCCCGAACAGGCTGCTGTGCTTGTGTTGGTGCGGTAAAACGGCTTTGTTTAACCAGCTTATCGATTTGCGGTTTTAGCTCTGGATACGGGTTGCTGACTACATTCACCAGATTAACTGTGCCTTGCTCATCAATAACCACATCTAATTTGACCAATACGCTTTTTATCCCTTGTCGCTCTAAACTTTTTGGGAAAGCGATACGCACTGGCGTAAGTAAAGTTGGTAATCCATCTAAAGTATCTAGACTAACCGCTTGCCAATCGACTTCAACGTTTTGCCACTCTGGCTCCGCCAATGTCATATTCGGGGCAGCCAACGCGACATCAATACTTGGTGCCGACAAATCAAGGGTGATCGGCAAACTCGCTCCAGCCCCTGGGACTGCAAGTGCGAGCTGCTCAGGCTCCGCACTGCTACTTACTGGTGGCGGAGGTGGTGGTGGCGGCGGTAAAGGCAAAGCAAGATCTACCTTGCGCATCACCAGCTCAGGCTCGTCATAATGGCTTAACCAAGTGATCCCTTGCAGTAGCAGCATCAGCAGCATAATTAACGTCACACTTGCCAGCAGCGCGCGACGATGAATACCTTTGAACCAGCGCAGCGCAGTATTATTAACGGCTTTCATGCTATTACTTCCGCGTGGCCAAGCTAACCTGTACGGCACCTGCCAACTTTGCTTCGTCCATAACTTGAACGAGTAACGATGTCGGCACGGTTTTATCCACTTGCAATAAAACCGGTTTATCACCACCACTTAGCAAAGGCTGTAATGTAGGCCTGACCCCAGCAACGCCAATATTGGCACCATCGTAATACACTTGCCCTTGGGTAGTGATAGCCAGCATGATCACGCGGCTAGGAATTTGGCTCGCTGTCAAAGACTGCGGCTTATCAACCTCAACCCCTGTTTCGCGCACAAATACTGTGGTGACGATAAAGAAAATCAACAAGATAAATACCACATCAATTAATGGCGACATATCTATGCTGCTATTTTGCTGCTCTAATCTGTGTTGTAAACGACCTTGCATTACAGCGCCGCTCCTTGTCTTGGACGCTGTGAGCTTAACAGCCAACCGGGAATTGCAAGCAGTAGCCCAAGCTCTGTGGTGTAAAGAGCATCCGCAATACCGCTAGTTAAACTTTGGCTATCCGCACCAAGTCCTAACGACATCGCGCTAAACGATTGTAACAAACCAATAATAGTGCCGAGTAAGCCAAGCAGCGGTAAGCAAGCGGTCAGCACTTGCGAGAAATCCAATCCTAACATGACTTTCTGGCAAGGCTTGGGGCTAAACAAACACACAAAACTGCCATAATAGCTGCCTGCCGCTACTGCAAACATCACCCAGCACAGCGGATTTGCAAGGATCTCTGTCATGCTGCCTCCACATTTTGTTGTGGTGATGATTGTTGGCTTAACTGTTGGCTCAAGCTCAGCGCCAATCCTTCTAACTGTTGGTAATACTGTTTTGCGCGGCGGTTTAATAAAGCATGAGCAATCAAGGCAGGAATTGCGACCACTAGACCAAGTTCGGTGGTGATAAGTGCTTGCGAGATACCGCCAGACACCACTTGCGGATCTCCAGCGCCAAATAACGTCATCATTTTGAAGGTATCTATCATACCCGATACCGTACCCAATAAACCTAACAGCGGGGCCACTGAAGCGGTAATCGCAACAGCACCGACAAACCTCTCTAGTTGCTCACGGCCATCAATCAGCACATTAAATAATTCGTCGTCACGTTGCTGACCCGGCGCAAACTTTTGCCACACCTTAAGTAACTCTCCCGCTGCACCCAACGCCGCCCAGCGCTCTGGCTGAGTTTGCAATAACGATAACCCAGCCATACTCGGTAAACTAGGCAAACGGACAAATTGCAGCGCTTTGTAGATAGCGATGGCTAATGCAAACAGTGCAAACAGTACGATAGGCACCACCCATACCCCGCCTTTTTGCAGATGTTGTAGTAAGTTTTCGGATTGCTCCGCTTGCAACAACGCACTCGTTTGCGTGGGGTCAAAAGTCAATTCAGCCATATCGCCGTTTTGCCATCTCGCGCTTTGCGTTGGCGTAAAGGCATAATCTGCACGCCAAAGCTTGCCATCAAGGCTAGCCAACCCTAACTCTTCACCTAACTTGTAAAGCTGCACAGGTCCAAGGTCTAGTTTATTCGCAGTGCTTACTTCACCTTCACGGCTTACTAGCTGAGTTTCTTGCCATGCGGGTGTTAGACTCGCTGCCATGGCACTTGCAACTTGGTCCAGTTGCTGCAACTGAGTCATAAAATCATTAGTGGCTAAATTGCCCGCATCACGATGAAATTGACTGAGTAAATGCTGTTGATACTGCGTTTGTTCTTGCCACTGCTGAAGACGTTTTTCGAGCGCACTAAGACTAAGATTTTGCTCATCCAGCAAGCGCTGCGCTACTGCAGCTTGCTCACGCAATGTTTGAACATCTTGAGTATGCTGAAAAATTGCTTTACCTAAAGCGCGGCGCTCATCGCGAATTTGCTTATCCGTTTGCTGTAGTTGCTGCTGTGTGGTTTTAATATCTTTTAACAGGCTTTGCTCTGCGGTGCTCGCAGCAGTAACTGGAGAGAATACAGTAAAGCCCGCACAGAATAGCGCCAAAGGTAAACAAAGGTTAATTGACTTCATTGTGCACCTCGGCTTAAGGCAAAGTAAGGTAATGTTACTAAAGCGGCTGGCTGTTGCTTGCGGTACATAGCTAACGCCTGCTGTAGTGCGCCAACATCAATATCGTCTCGTTGCTGCCACTGCCAACTTGTGCCTTTCGGCGCGCCTATACCAATTTGGCTGCCATCTTTAGTCATAAACCAAGCTTGGCTCACGCCCATATACAGCTGTTCAACCAATATTTGTTTACCGTCTAATTCTATAACATCCTGTTGAACTACAATGCGCTTTTGAAAATCACGAAATTGTTGATACATAGCCAGTACTTGCTGTAGCTGCTCAGCGAGCGCTAGCTGCTCCATTGAGCTTTGCCAAGTTTGTAGATTTGCCTGCCAACTTGCTTGCAATGGCGGCGGCATACGGCTTGCGAGTTGCTGCAGTTGTTGGCGATGTTTAATCAGCTCACTACTCAACAGCTGTTGTTGTTGCTCTAGTTGCTGTTGCTCGGTGATAAGCGATTGGCGTTTGCTATCTACCTCAGATTGCCCGCCTTGCTGAACTTTAACCTTGCCACTGAGCTGCTGCTGCTCTTGCTTGAGCAACTGGAGTTGCTGTTCTAGCGCTGGTTTTTCTTGCGCCCACTGCGTCACTAATTGCTGTTGCTGGCGACTTAAGTTCAACCACTGCTCCACCAACTGTGGTAAAGCCTCTGCTGGGGTCGCGTAACCACTCGGTGTGGCTAATAGCATCAATGCGGCGAAAAAAGTAGGACGAATAAGTTGGCGGTTTTTCATTCTGATTAGTTTCCCTCTAGCGCCAACATGAAGTTGGTAATTAGGCATGGCCCTATTTTTTTATTTAGGCACTGCAGATATTGCTGCTGCAATTGGACTACGTTAGGAGATGTTAATAACCACAGTTTGCGCATATTGTGATTGTTTACCGAGATGAAACGATTGTTGCTAATTATGCCAAGACAATAAAGCTATATCAAGTGATATCCATTCGCATTTACATTGCGTTTTAACTCTGCTAGAGTCGCACCGCTTTTAACAACAATACGCTGTTAACATTTAAGGTCAGAGCAAGACCGAGACAGCACCCTCAGTTCATGGAGTTATAATGTCTAATTCAGTTACAAAAGGGAAACTGGTGAAATTAGCCCCGATGTTACCACTGGCAGTTGTCAGTGCGGTTGCAAATGCGCACGCCAATGAGCCACAAGAGCTGGCTGTGACCAAAGCCAAAGCGGAACAACAGCAAACTTACAATGCTGAGCGCTCTACTTCGCACAAAAACACCCAGTCTTTAGCTGATACGCCAAAATCAGTGAGCATCATTACCCAAGATTTGATGCGCGACCAAGGCGTTGACAGTTTACGTGACGCGATGCGTAACATTGCTGGTATTTCGCTCGCCGCAGGTGAAGGCGGTGCCCCGACTGGTGATAATCTCTCTATTCGTGGCTTTAGCGCTCAGAATGATATTTTTATTGATGGTATGCGTGATATCGCAGGTTACTACCGCGACATTTACAACCTTGAAGCGATTGAAGTCAGCAAAGGTCCAAGCTCAGCACAAGCTGGTCGTGGTTCAACAGGCGGCACCATTACCCTTTCAACTAAAAGTGCGAAATTAGATAACTTTAATGAAGTGTCTGCGCGTCTTGGCACCGAGAGCGACTACCGTTTGACACTCGACACCAACATTAAACTCAACGATATCAGCGCAGTCCGTGTAAACGCTTTAGTTGATGACGGTGATGTTGCAGGCCGTGACTATGTTAACAACAGCAAAACTGCTGTAAGCGTTAACGCAGCCACTGGCCTTGGTACTGCAACACGCCTTACGATTAATGGTGAATACCAGAAGCAAGACAACCTACCAGACTATGGTTTGCCTTGGGTTCCGACCTCTGACAAAACGTATATTGACGTTCTAGAGCCATACAAAGGCAAAGCACCAAATGTGCCATACAGCAACTTCTACGGTAATATCTACCGTGATTTTGAAGATATCGAAGCACAAGTCATTACCGCTAAACTTGAGCACGACTTAAGCGCCAATACCTTAGTTCGTGTGCAAGGTCGTGTAGGTGCAGTCGAGCGTCAATCAGTGGTGACTGCGCCACGTTTCAAAGATGCAACTAAATCTGCCAACATTCGTTTAGACGATGAAAAAACCCGCGATACAGAAAACCGTATGGCTGCACTACAGGCAGATTTAATGGGGCGTTATTTCACTGCTGGGATTCAACATGACCTAGTTGCTGGAATCGAGCTTGCAAATGAAAAATTTGAGCGTTGGAACTTCGTTAGCACCACAGATAACTTGATAAGCGATGGTGTAACCAACGATTTATTTAACCCGCAGCAGCATGCCTACACGGGTAAATATCACCGTGAAGGTAACAGCACATTGGCAGAAGGCAAGTCAATCGCGCTATACGTTATCGACACCTTAACCCTTGACCCACAATGGCAACTTACACTTGGCCTACGTCATGACAGTTTTGATGTAGATTATCATTACGATTATGTTGATAGCGCTAAAGTGCTAACTAGCGATATCAGTGAGTTCAGCTGGAACAGCGCGCTTGTCTACAAAGCCAACCAAGATACCAACTGGTACTTAGCTGCTGGCAATAGCTTCAACCCATCAGCGGAAGGCTTAACGTTTAGCACCAGCACTGGCTCAAATTTAGATGAACTTGACCCAGAGCAAACCACCAGTTACGAATTTGGCGTAAAACAGCAATGGTTTGACGATGTACTAAGCACCAGCGTTGCGCTATTCCAAATCACCAAAGACAATGCACGCACCCGTGAACTGGATGGCAGCTACACCCTACACGGTGAGCAGCGTGTGAAAGGGATTGAATTTGCTGCAACGGGCAAAGTATCTCGTAATTTTGATATCGTCACTTCATTAAGCTTACAAGACAGCGAAGTACTATCAGCAAGCGAGCGTGAAGCTGCGACGATTGGTTCTGAGTTACCACGTACGCCAAAAGTGTCTGCTTCTCTATGGGGCCGTTACCAAGCGACTGATAAGTTAGCAATTGGTTTAGGTGCTAACTATATCGGCAAACGTTACAACAGCTCAGATGCTGTGACGCGCCGTGTTGCTGAAGGCTATACCTTAGTGAACATGATGGTGACTTATCAAGTTAACGCTGATTTAGACGTACAGTTAAACGCCACTAACCTATTTGATAAAGAATATATTGACCAACTTGGTGGTGGTCACTTTATTCCTGGTGAAGGTCGCTATATTGGGCTTTCTGCCAACTATCGTTTCTAAGCCACTATAAGTGTTTCCAAAAGGGCAAGCGAACTGGCTTGCCCTTTGATTGTTGAGGAGTTGTGATGTTATTAAAGATCCCTGGTGTGCTCACCAAAGCACAAGTTGCTGATTGTAAAGCCAAGCTAGAAGCCGCAGAATGGTTAGATGGCAATGTCACCGCAGGTTATCAATCCAGCCAAGCCAAACACAACTTACAACTGCCTGAGCAATCCCCTACCGCTATCGACATTGGCAACGTTATTTTAAGTGCCCTCGCTCAGAATAACTTGTTTATGTCGGCTGCCCTGCCACTTAAAATTTTTCCACCGCTATTTAACTGTTATCAAGGTGGGCAAAGTTTTGGTATTCACGTTGATAATGCCATCCGCCAAGTTAAAGGCACGCCTGTTAAAGTCAGAACCGATTTAAGCATGACGGTGTTCTTCTCTGAACCTGAAGAATATGAAGGTGGAGAGCTGGTGATTGAAGATACTTATGGCTCGCACCGCGTCAAACTCGCAGCTGGCGATATGGTACTTTACCCGTCAACCAGCTTACATAAAGTCACACCTGTTACGGCTGGGCGCCGTTTAGCGTCTTTCTTCTGGCTACAAAGTATGGTCAATAGTGATGAAAAACGTACCATTTTGTTTGATATGGATATGGCCATCCAGCAACTGCGTGCGAAAATTCAAGATTCACCTGAGATAGTCCGCTTAACTGGGGTGTATCACAATTTGTTACGCCAATGGGCGCAAACTTAAAAGACGCGTATTAATCTTCAAGGCAACATTGTTGCACAAATTAACGCTGACAGTTCCAGCATAATAATGGTTAGCTGTCAGTTAAAATCTAAACAATCAAAGCTGTAGTAATTAAAGCTGTAGTAGCTCATATTGTGCATGATATAGATGCTCATCGTCCGCTTCTGGCACGATTTAGAAAGTGGACTATGCGCGAACAACAAATGGTCGAACTAACTCATTTTTGGACAGAAATGAGTTAGAGCCGACCGACGGCTCCGTGCCAAATGCAGACATAGCTTAAAACTGCCGCGGAATGTCTGCTTTTAAACTTGAGCAGAAATACATCTCGAATCTCGTCCAAAAATCTCAGAAAAACGTCCTTTATTTTTGAGATCTTTGCACCTATACCTTTCAATTCCTATCCTGACTTATCAAAAAGTGGGTGGTCGCATGGGAGATCATATCGCTTGGAACAAAGGCCGCATAATTGGGCAGAAAGCCCCACTGCGTCCGCAAGAAGTTTGGTCAATCCGGGCCAGATTAGAAATGACGCAAAATATTAAAGAGTTAGCGTTATTTAATCTGGCGATTGATTCGAAATTAAGAGGCTGTGATTTGGTTTCTCTTAAAGTATCAGATGTCATGCGCGGTGGTGAAGTTTTAGCGAGAACGAGCATCGTTCAACACAAAACTGGTACAGCTGTTCAGTTTGAAATTACCCAACAAACTCGCAAGTCGATAAAACAATGGATTGAACTACAAGGCCTAAAATACGACGACTATATTTTTCGTTCTCGAATTAATTCCGTGCCACATATGACCACTCGAACTTACGACAGGATTGTTCATAAATGGGTGGAGTCCATTGGATTAGATTCAAGCCTCTACGGGACACATTCGATGCGCAGAACAAAAGTCTCCATTTTATATAAGCGAGACAAAAACTTACGTGCCATTCAGCTATTGCTTGGCCATAAAAAGATCGAAAGTACAGTGCGCTATCTCGGTATAGATGTACAAGATGCGCTGCAAGCTTCTGAAAACTTAGAACTTTAGGAGAAAATTATGAACATAGCCAATAAGCAAACCTTGTTTAAGTTCATACTCGATACACTACGAGAGGGTGTCGAGAAGTCTAGTACAGAGCTTATGGAGGAGTACATTGCTTCAGCGCAAATAATCGATTACCACAAGAAAAATGTGAAACAGCAGTTTCACCGAGCAGCGATCAATTTGGTAAAACAAGGGCTAATTTCTGCAAAAAAATACCCCGATATTCGCTATCTCTTATTTTCAAAAAATCAAAGCAATCCATTGGAATTAGAGGGCACCGATAACGCATGCAATTTTGCCGCAACACCAACTGTTGAGGAAAACGGCCAAAGCATCGACATGAAATTGGCACAGCTGGAGGATGAAGAAGCTAGTCTTGTAGGCCGTGAAGAAGGGCTGCATTACTTAATCGCGCTGAAGCCTGAAAACGGTGCAATCTTTCAAGATGAACTTAAACATGTTCGACACGAGCGAATGCGTATTAATGCATTTCGTTCTGTTATTGAAAGTTATGGTATTTAGCCACAAAATTTTCTGGGTCAGGTCAAAATACGATTTACAGTTTAGTAACTTACGAGCTTTAGCGAAAGCGAGAAATCCATCGACTAGTTATAGAACATCTTTGACAAAAACATACTAGAACACAGTTACAGAAAATCTATTACAGGGTCATTGTTCGTTATAGATTGATACTTCAATGACTTGGTTTCAATGAAAGAATTGGCCTCGAGCAAAATCCAATTGAGTTACTCGCTAACTCATTCTGTTTTTTGCAGCTGCCAAACAAGATCTTCAACGACATTACCCTGTGATGACAATGTAACTATATAGTACCGGAGAAGTTCATCACAGGGTCTGCCTCGCCCCCATTCACCGACGACTATGCAAAACTTAGAGTTTGTAGGGAAAGCTGAATTATGCTTACGAATTATGTTTTGCCAAATGGGGAGCCAACGCTCTCTTTCTGAGTC
>NZ_JBHRSD010000008.1:0-6387 GCF_042643375.1 Pseudoalteromonas fenneropenaei | reverse complement strand
TAAAAGTTTTTTGAAGCCTAAGCTTCAGCTCAATGAATTCTGATTTTTGATTTCGCTTTATTGCTAAAGAAAATCGAATTGACTGTTATAGTCACTCACTTTCCATTAAGGAAAAAACACATTGAGACTCTAAATTTTTGTGCTTCACCACAAAGTGGCTTAGCTGTTAGAACTCAACCTGTACGAGTGCCCACACAGATGATTGCTTTAAATTGTTAAAGAACGTTTCGAACTTTCAAAGTTCGCCGCGATTCGTTTCGCGGTAGGGATGCGCATCTTACGCCATCCAGTTTTATTGTCAACACTTAATTTGTTTTTTCTTTCGAAGTTTCAAACTCAGTTTTACTCGACTCACCTGACTTATCTCACTTCGCTTAGTAGCGTCGTTTGCCGTGTCAGTGGGAGCGCATTATAGGGAGCGCAGAAAAATGATCAAGCACTTTTTTAAAGAAAAATACAAAAAACGGATCGTTCGCGCAAAATTCAAACAAAACCACCTAAAAGGACATGTTTTAGCTCAAATAACGCACAAAACCAATGTATCGAATACCCTAAAAATACAAAACCCAGCTGACGCTGGGTTTTGATTAATGCATTTTTATTTAGACTTAGGCTACGCCGTATTGATCTCGGTAGGCTTTTACCGCATCAAGATGCGCGGCTTTATCGCCTTGCTGCTCTAAATACACGATTAAGTCAGCCAACTTAATAATAGAAACCACTTTTGTATTGAAGTCGCGTTCTACTTCCTGAATTGCAGAAAGCTCAGCTTTACCTTTCTCTTGACGGTCTAAAGCAATGAGCACACCAGCAAGTTCAGCGCCTTGCGACGCGATAATTTCCATTGATTCACGGATCGCCGTGCCCGCAGTGATCACATCGTCCACTAACATAATGCGGCCTTTAAGTTCAGAGCCTACTAATGAACCGCCCTCACCGTGGGTTTTCTTTTCTTTGCGGTTAAAGCAATAAGGCACATCTTTATTGTGGTGATCAGCCAAAGCAACAGCCGTTGTTGTTGCAATTGGGATACCTTTATAGGCTGGGCCAAAAAGTACGTCGAATGGAATACCCGCGTCTTCTAACGCTGCAGCATAAAAGCGGCCTAAACGCGCTAAATCGCGACCGGTATTAAATAATCCGGCATTAAAGAAGTAAGGGCTGGTGCGACCTGATTTCAGGGTGAACTCACCAAACTTTAAAACCTGCTTTTCTAAAGCAAATTCGATAAACTCTTTTTGATACGCTTTCATGGTAACTTTTCACTCAACTTTAATTTAGGCTAGTGCTTGTTTTTGCACATCAATGATTTCACGGATTGAATGCTTCGCAAGGTCAAGCATTTCGTGCAACTCTTCAAATGAGAACGGCTCACCTTCAGCAGTCCCCTGCACTTCAATCAACTTGCCGGTTTCAGTCATGATCACGTTCATATCTGTTTCAGCTTCTGAATCTTCTACATATTCCAGATCCGTGATCGCTTGGCCGTTATAAACCCCAACTGAGATGGCCGCAATCATATACTTAAGCGGGTTGGCATTGATCATACCTTTAGCGCGCATATGCGTTAGGGCATCAACCAAAGCCACACAAGCACCACTAATAGATGCGGTACGTGTACCGCCATCAGCCTGCAATACATCACAGTCGATGGTGATAGTGTTCTCACCTAGCGCTTTTAAGTCAACTGCAGCACGCAATGCACGCGCGATTAAACGCTGGATCTCCATGGTACGGCCACCTTGCTTACCTTTAGCCGCTTCACGATCGTTACGAGTGTGGGTAGAACGCGGTAACATGCCATATTCCGCCGTGATCCAACCTTTACCCTGACCTTTCATAAATCTCGGTACGCCAGCTTCAACCGACGCTGTACACAACACTTTGGTATTACCAAACTCAACCAGCACAGAGCCTTCGGCGTGCATGGTGTAGTTACGTGTAAAAGACACGGGTCTGATCTGATTAGCGGTTCTTTGACTTGGACGCATCCACGTTCCCCTCAATATTGAATTTGTTCCATTATAAAGGGTAGAACTTTAGAGTGCACGCCGAAATCTCATTGCTTCAAGGATGTGACTCGGTTTAGGCTATTGGGTATAATCCAGCCATAAACACGCTTACCAATTTAGGAACTTGTATGATCCATAGTATGACAGCCTACGCCCGCCGTGAAATCAAAGGTGAATGGGGCACTGGTGTGTGGGAGATCCGCTCTGTTAACCAACGCTACCTCGAAACCTTCATTCGCGCGCCGGAACAATTCCGCGGGTTAGAGCCAGTAATACGCGAACGCCTACGCTTGCAACTACAACGCGGCAAAGTCGAAGTGTTCCTAAAATTTACCGCTAACCCTGCTCATGTTGGTGAAATTACCATTAATGAAACATTGGCCACGCAACTGATCAATGGTGCTAAGTGGGTTCAAACACAAAGCGGTGGTGATATTAACCCAGTCGACATTCTCCGTTGGCCAGGTGTGATGGAAGCGGAAGAAGTTGACCTCGACACAGTAAACAGCGAATTACTACAAGGGTTTGACCTACTCATTGAAGATTTTAAAGCCGCGCGAGCCAGCGAAGGCGCGAACTTGCAAGAACTGATCGAAGCCCGTTTAGACGGCATTGTTGAACAAGTTGGTATTGTTGAAACCCACTTACCAGAAATCAATAAATGGCAACGTGAAAAGCTCACGCAGCGCTTAGAAGAGCTAAAAACGGAAATCGACGAAAATCGCCTTGAACAAGAGCTGATTTACCTTGCGCAAAAACAAGATGTCGCAGAAGAACTTGACCGCCTTCGCTCACACGTGAAAGAAACCAACAAAGTGCTGAAAAAAGGTGGCGCCTGCGGCCGCCGCTTAGATTTTATGATGCAAGAATTCAACCGTGAATCAAACACCCTTGCTTCTAAATCTATCAACACCGACATCACCAACGCCGCGGTGGAGTTAAAGGTCTTGATTGAGCAGATGAGAGAGCAGATCCAGAATATTGAATAGGATCCAGCATGGTTTTTTAAAGTTTATTTGTTAAAATAAAATCAATGACTTAACAAAGCCAATTATCCAGTAAGATCCAGGAAAATCCCCCAAAAGCCGACGCTAATTGGGGGGTAGAATGGGGGGTAAATTTGATATAAGCTTACATTTAGGGCTTATAGTGCAATTTACCCCCCATTTTTTTAGAGTGATCTTATGGCAAAGCTTACGGTTAAAGAGGTTGAGACTTTTATTAAATCTTCGCGTGAAGCTATTGAGCGAGGTGAGTCTAACAAGTTCAAAAAATCTGATGGTAATGGGCTGACGTTAATCGTTGCTAAAAACTGTGAGCCTTTCTGGATGCTCAGATACACACTGGGTTCAAAACGCTCTGAGATTTCACTGGGTAAATACGAACTGCTAAAACTAAAGGAAGCGAGAAGCAAGTCCTACGAACTACTAAAGCAAATAGATGCTGGCATAGACCCAATACAAGTAAGAAAACTCAATAAAGCTGCTCCATTAAATACAATTACCGATCTCTTCCTTGATTGGCAAAAAGGTAATGAGAAGCGTTTAAAGAATCCTCAAATTCCTCAACGAGTTTTTAAAAAAGACATCCTACCTTTAATTGGTAAGTACCAAGTCAAAACTGTAGGTCCATTAGATATTAAAAAAGTTATTGAAACTGTCGCAGATTCAAATCGACCCACTATCGCCAATGATGTATTACTTTACTTAAAACAATTATTTAATCACGGCATGAAGTTAGGTGTAGCGACGAGCAATCCAGCTATCCCTTTTTCCTTAAACGATGCTGGTGGCATGGAAAAGGGTCGAGATCGCGCTTTGTCGTTTGCTGAAGTTGAACAATTTTTTAGGATTATGCGGGAGCAGGATGAAGCTATTTCTAGAGAAAACTACTTAGCCTTTGCTTTGCTAGTTTGTTTGGGTGTGAGGAAGCTTGAGTTAATTCAAGCACAGTGGAAGGAGTTTGATTTAGAATCTGCAACTTGGTCATTACCTGCTGAACGCTCTAAAACAAGTAATGGCTACACTATTCCACTAGCCCCAACTATTGTCGAATGGCTAAAAGAACTGAAAATTCGTAGCTGCGGTTCCCCATATGTTTTTCCGAGCAGACGAAGAGCGAAAAATCCCTTTATGGGCACAGATACACTAAATCGAGCGTTATCAAAACTCTTTGGAATAGATCCTGGCAAAGAAAAACAACCGGACAATGTGATGGGTGATATTGCGCATTTTACAGTTCACGATCTACGCAGAACCTGTCGCAGTCTACTCGCAGAGCTCAAAGTACCGCCACATATCGCTGAGCGCTGTTTAAACCATAAATTGCGCGGTGTTGAAGGGATTTATGACAAGTATGATTATTTTGATGAGAGAAAAGATGCTTTGGAGCAGCTTGCTAGTCGATTAGTTGAATATATCAATGTACATCATTGATGTTTAGTTTCTATATTTTTACTGCGGACGCTCATAGTGTGGGTATTGATACCCTCTCATTTCACGATATTTGCCAATATCTGACCTTATAGTTTCGATGAATAGGGTTGTTAGTCATTAGACAGACTGTTTTTGGGCGAGATTAAATTCTTGCATTTTATATAACGTGTGTACAAGCATTAGCAATGTCAGCGATTCGCTAACTCATTCTGTTTTTTGCAGCTGCCAAACAAGATCTTCAACGACATTACCCTGTGATGACAATGTAACCATATAGTACCGGAGAAGTTCATCACAGGGTCTGCCTCGCCCCCATTCACCGACGACTATGCAAAACTTAGAGTTTGTAGGGAAAGCTGAGTTATGCTTACGAATTATGTTTTGCCAAATGGGGAGCCAACGCTCTCTTTCTGAGTCATGCCAGGCACAAGAAATAACTAACACCTTAAGAGGGGCATTTAGACAACACAGCTGTTCAATCTCTGAAGATGCTGTTGAATGCGCATTCTCCATCTCGATTAGAACAAGCGGTACTCCATTTTCGTCAGAAATAGTAACGTCACAACGGAACTGTTCATAAGTGACAACCTTGCGTTCAAACTCACCAACTTCCTTGAATAACTGCTCGTAAAACTTGGTTTTATTTGCAAGTCCAGTGCTCCATCCTATTGCAAAATCGCTCAGACTAATTGTTTCTAACTTGCTCTTTAGGCGATCTCTAAACCAAATATAAATATCATCTGAGGTATACATAGCTCTCTCCCTTGATAACAAAACCACTTTAATTAAAGAACAGTCGGTCTTTTTATCCACTTGTAGACAAGCTGGTGCGTAAATAACGGACACAACAATTTGAATATCCGATACTTGTTCAGCTCACTACCAATGAAACCCTAAGTTATTTAACAGAGTATCAAGACCTGACATTACTCTCTAAAACAGTCCTTTCCCAACATTGACACTTATTTCGAGGTTGGCGCTGGCGATTGTTTACGAAAAAAAGTTGGAATATCAAGTATATCATCCTTTTTTTGCTGTTTTTGGATGTCGCGTTGTTCAGTTGCTCCGCACTTCTCATCATCCTGCAAATACGAGTTAGGTTTTGCCCCAGTTGCTATTACCAAAATCTCGTAGTTACTTTGCAGTTTTTCAAGTTTAGATACACCACAGATGATCAAAGCGCTAGGGCTTACTTTTTGACAAACAGTGCTTGAAATAAGGTCGTAGCTCCCTAACGAGATCTCTTCCTTACAGTTTATTTGGATAATCGCCCCTGTACTTGTACTCATATCTACGCTACTAATAAGCGGGTTAGTTAACGTCTGCTCTAATGTACGCTGTAAATCACTTTCCTCATTACACTTGCCCACGCATAAGACCGCATCCCCCTTTGCGTCCATTACTCTGACAAAATCTTTTAAATCAATATTTATCAGTCCTTGATGACAGAGCATATCGATTAATGCCACGATTAATGAATGGAGAAGTTGATTACTATGCTTAAACGCATCAAATAGTCCAACATCACTGCCTAAAACCTCTATCAACTTATCGTTTGGTAGTGTTACTACAGCATTAGCGTACTGTTTAAATTCGTCTAGTCCTTCTTGCGCAATTTGACGTCTGAATTCGCCTTCGCTAGAAAAAGGTAATGTGGCAATCCCAATCACGGGTTTGTTGTGCTCTTGGGCTAATTTTGCGATATATGGGCTCGCGCCTGTGCCCGTTCCACCACCAAAGCCAGCCGCACAGAGTAATATATCGCACTTTTGAATTAACCCTATTAATTGTGCTTCGCTCTCTTGCGCAGCAAGCAAACCAACGGCGGGGTCAGCACCAGCACCATAACCGTGTGTAAGTTGCTCGCCAATTAACACCGACTCATCACTTTGAGTGTGGTTTAAAACAACTTTGTCAGTATTTATACAATAGAAATTGAC
>NZ_JBHRSD010000007.1:0-41333 GCF_042643375.1 Pseudoalteromonas fenneropenaei | reverse complement strand
GCGTGACAGGCCGGTATTCTAACCAACTGAACTACCGCTCCACTTTGGGTATTTTTTAAGTGTTGATTCACTGCGTTTGAGACTGTGCTGTCTAAAGTGGCGGAGCGGACGGGACTCGAACCCGCGACCCCCGGCGTGACAGGCCGGTATTCTAACCAACTGAACTACCGCTCCACTTTGGGCATTTTTAAGTGTTTGTTCACTGCGTTTAAGACTGTGCTGTCTGAAAGTGGCGGAGCGGACGGGACTCGAACCCGCGACCCCCGGCGTGACAGGCCGGTATTCTAACCAACTGAACTACCGCTCCACATTTCTGTGCTGCTGGACTGTGTGCCCTGACAGCGGCGTGAATAATACGAATCGCCCCTATCCGAGTCAACAGTTTTTTTGAAAAAATACGGTCATTTTAGTCATCTGACATCGAAAGGTTCAAAATTTCACCTGATTTGTCTTTTTTTCCACCATTTCCCCCCACTTTTTCTTGCTCATTTTCTAACTCGTCTAAATCTAACGGTTTTTTCTTACCGAAACGCGGCAAACTAAAATGAGGTAAAATGGCTTTTCCTTGCACAAATACCCGTACAGCTAACCAACCTATCAGTAAGATCAACACATTGCCCAGTGCAATAATGGCAACAAAAGCAGCTGTCGATAAACTCGGTTCAGGTTCTGGTTCGGGTAACTTTTGTTCCTTGACGATTGGTTTTGCCAATTCAGGGACTTTTTCAATCGGTCTTTCTATTTCAAACTTATACATTGGCAATGTTGCCATAAACTCGCGCCCATTGGCATTTTCTCCAAACGCAGAAATGTCTACACTATAACGCCCCCAATCATAGTTTTTAATTGGTAAAGTCCGATACAAACGCGTTTCCTTGGGCAAGGTAAAGAGTTGCTCTTCACCATTGGGATAAAAGATTTTTCCCTGCAGGATAACCGTTTCAGGCTTAGCAACTTCTGGATTAATGCGAATTTGCAGTACATGGTCATCTGGTGAATCGTGTTCTGACATATCCAGATTAAAGTCAAACGGCGGCTCTGCAACCACCAGTGGACTTTTCACTACACGACGTTTCAAGATTGGGGTTTGGATAGAAAACTCTGGGCGCCACTCGCCGGCCGGAAACGACAACTTAAATTCGCCAGTAAATACGCCATCCATCGGCCGCTCATCAAATCCTTGTCCATCGTCACGAAATTCGGTCACGCTTTGCGTGCCGGCACCAAAGTTGGCATACTGATCATTATTGGTACTAATAAATTCCACATATAAGGTCACCACTTCACGAAAGTAGCCAGACAAAATCGGCTCGCCATCATTCAATACCCGTGCCGTTACTTTAATTGTTTCACCTCGAAAGATAAGCGGCGGCAATGGATCGACATCCAGTGTGATATCGCCAAGCACTAAGATCCGACTGTCAGGCTGGATTTGCCCAAGTACCTGCCAAGGCCCCGGTGTGGGCTTCTTGATGATAATAAGGTCATAGCTGACTTCGTCATACCATTCCAAGTTTTCGTTATTCATGGCGTGATTAGGATAGAGCTTGCTGCCATCCGGTTGGACTAACACTACTGCCGGTGAGCCGGGACGACGGAAAAATAAAAATGTGACTTTCTCGACCTCATAGTCAATACGAAAACGGTTATTTAGCAGCGGCACTTCGTTCATCACGCCATCGCGCTTGAGCATGGTTAAGCCATACTTTTTAGTGTCTTGTTCACTTTGTGTGACTGCTTGCGTACAAAAACTGCAAACTAGCGCCAAAAATAGGCTAATACCTGCCGCTAACTTCATGCCGTTCCTCTTATTGTTTTGCCCATAATGTTTCGCCACTGGCTTTTGCCACCAGCTGTAGGCGTTCTTCATGTGCTAACAGTTCATCTGCAGTGGCGTATACTACGCGCAGTGGCGCACGAGCTCCATCCAAGCGACGGATCCCACCTTGGTTTGCCTGCTCTGCAACTTCAGCACCGTTATTGAGATTCAGCTTGGTTTGGCCACCTGTCATCGCCAAATAGACATCAGACAAGATCTCAGAATCCAGCAATGCGCCGTGTAATGTCCGCTTTGAGTTATCTATATCGTAACGACGGCAAAGCGCATCCAAGCTGTTCTTCTGACCAGGATGCATTTTTCGCGCCATCAATAAGGTATCTAGCACCTGACAGATATCATGGGTCTTTGGATAGCCGCGATTCAAGGCTGCAAACTCATGATCCATAAATCCGACGTCGAACGGCGCGTTATGAATGATGAGCTCTGCACCTTGAATAAATTCTAAAAACTCTGCTGCGACATCAGCAAATACTGGCTTGCCGCGCAGGAACTCATTAGTAATACCGTGCACATCTATCGCTTCTTCTTCAATGTCACGCTGCGGATTAATGTAAACATGGAAATTATTGCCGGTAAGACGGCGATTAATCAGTTCCACACAACCAATTTCGATGATCCTGTGGCCAGCTTTGGGATCAATACCTGTGGTTTCAGTATCGAGTACGATTTGTCTTTTAAGCATGTTGCGAACCGCGTAACTTTGATAAGGTATACATTTATTTTGTCATTCTACATAAAAAGCGGGAAATGCGTGCAAAAAACCGTAGAGATTTATACTGATGGTTCCTGTTTGGGAAACCCGGGTCCTGGGGGATATGGGGTTTACATGCGCTATGGACAACATGAGAAAAAACTGAGCCAAGGCTATCAACTCACCACCAACAATCGCATGGAGTTAATGGCCGCTATAGTCGGGTTAGAGTCACTGACGCGGCCGTGTCAGGTTAAACTAGTGACCGATAGCCAATATGTTAAACAAGGTATTGAGTCTTGGGTAGCAAACTGGAAGCAACGTAACTGGCGTACCGCCGCGAAGCAACCAGTCAAGAATGTAGATTTATGGCAACGTCTCGACGCTATCTGCAATAAACATCAAGTAAAATGGCATTGGGTTAAGGGTCATAGCGGCCACGAGTATAATGAATTGGTGGATACCTTAGCGCGTGAAGCCGCTACCAGTAGCAATTTGCTCCCCGATACCGGCTATCAACCAGATTAAGCAATTGCGCTTATTGACGCGGCAAACGCGGCTGTTGCTGCGTCTGCCTCAGGCCTGCACTTTTCACTGGCGCAAAGCTCGGGCGTGCTCTGGCATGCCATTTAGGTTTAATTGGCGTCAATGGCAATACGCGTTTGCGCGCAACTAGCATATACACACTGCCCATCGGCTTTAAATAATGGCGGCAAAAACGTCGCCAAGGTGCAAAACGTGATAAGCGACTGCCTCGCGCCAATGAAGAGTAAATAAAACGCTCGTCACCAACAATTTCAAACCCCAATAAATCTAGCCAATCTTTCACCCGAGCTGGCGTAAAAAATCGCCCTGACCAAGGCAGCTTTTGACTGCTAAATGGCAAAATATGCGCAAGCCCAGCTAGGCTAAATGGATTAAAACCCGTGATCAGGATATAACCACCGGGGATTAAGGTGCGGTGTGCTTCGCGCAAGATATGGTGTGGATCGGAATGATACTCAAGGCATTGGTTCAAAATACACGCATCAACACTGTTTTCATAAAACGGCAATTCATCAATTTCGGCAAACACCCCGACATGCTGACCAAAAGGGGCAACGCAAACTTGGTGTTTAATCGGGCTTTTTGAGGTATCTATTTGCCCGCTTAGACTGCCTAGTTTTAACATATGGTAACCAAACATGCGCGGCAACCAGGTCGACATTTTCCGCTCAATATCACAACGCAAATAGTCGCCATGTGGAAAATCTTGCCAATCGAGTGGTTTGGGGCCTTGTAAAAAACTCAGGGCTGGTTTCATTGTGGTGACTCGCTTTTACCTGTGACCGTCGGACGACAAGTGGACGGCGTTAACTCCGTGCATTTTAAAACGCCACGGGGTTATACTGTGTGCTACCACACTTTAACGAGCAAAACTTGATGGCGCAAGATGTGACTCTGCAGATAACTCCGCTTCCTGCTTATAATGATAACTATATATGGCTGGTCACGACAGCCCAGCAAAACACGGCTTATGTCGTTGACCCCGGTGATGCCAACGTGGTCATCGCGGCATTAGCAAAGCGCGAGCTGACGTTAAAGGCTATTTTGCTGACCCATCACCATTGGGATCACACTGATGGTGTCGCCCAATTACGCGCCGCTTTTCCGGAGTGTGAAGTTTATGGTCCTGCTGACGGAAAATTTCAGAATATTAGCATTGGCCTCTGCGATGGGGACTATATCCAACTGTTTGATGTGCCAGTGGCAGTCATGGCTACACCGGGTCACACCCTAGATCACCTCTGCTATATTGGTGACGGCTTTGCCTTTACTGGCGACACTTTGTTCCACGGCGGCTGCGGCCGGCTGTTTGAAGGCTCAGCCGAGCAAATGTGGCACAGTTTACAGCGCCTTAATACGCTGCCCAGCGACACACACATTTACTGTACCCATGAATACACCCTAGCGAATCTAGCCTTTGCGAGCGCCGTAGAGCCGCATAATCAAACGCTGCAAGCTGAAATAGAGCGCGTCAAGCAGTTGCGAGCGCACCATCAAGTATCCTTGCCAACCACATTAGCGATGCAGCGTCTGGTTAATCCGTTTTTGCGAGCTGAAGAAAGCGCTATTTTGGCATTGTGCCCTGCACAATACCTCGGCAAAGATAATGCACCATGGCAACGTTTCGCGGCATTAAGACGCTGGAAGGATAATTTCTAGCAAAACAAACTTTAATCCCTATTTTTAACAATCAGTTACAGTTATCACTTGGCTGTTAAATGTGTGGCAAATTGTCCTTGCGACTTATTTATACTTCAAAAAACCCCGCCTTACGGTTAGACTTGTCGAGTTTTTGCCAAAGTTAGGGTCAAATATGAAAACATACCCGCTCGTTTTCGTCATTGCCGCACTCTTATCTGGGTGTCAGTCATTGACGGGGAGCCATCAAAATACCGCTGCGTCACACCGCACAGCCCAGCATGCTTCGCCTAGCGAAGTTAGCAATGCTTTATTTGGCGCCAATCAGGTTGTTGAAGCAGAAGATGAAGCTGCTCCCGTTTTTGATGATGTCTGGGAACGTATTCGCTACCAGCTTACTATTCCTGTGCCGCAAAACCGCCCTGTGGTTGCTGAGCGCAATTATTATCAAAATAATCAAGCGTACTTAGACCGCATTGCCAAACGCGCAGAGCCTTACTTGCATTTTATCGTTGAAGAAGTTGAAAAACGTGAAATGCCGATTGAGATTGCACTGCTGCCTATTGTTGAAAGTGCTTTCGATCCTTACGGCTTCTCGCATGCGAGCGCCTCTGGCATTTGGCAATTTATGCCACAAACCGGTGAGCGTTTTGCACTTAAGCAAAACTGGTGGTTTGATGGCCGCCGTGACATAGTGCAGTCGACGCGCGCCGCATTAGATTACCTAACTTACCTACATAACACCCTTGATGGTGATTGGTTAAATGCCATTGCTGCTTACAACTCAGGCGAAGGTCGCTTACTCAACGCGATTAAAAAGAATCGTAAAAAGCATTTACCGACTGATTTTTGGTCGCTCGATTTACCCCGAGAAACCACCGCATATGTACCAAAATTATTGGCTTTGTCTGACTTATTAAAACGTCAGGATGAGTTTGCAGTTAAATGGCGACCGATTATTAATGCCCAAGTTGTTGATACTGTTGATATCGGCAGTCAAATTGACTTAGCACTGGCGGCGGATATGGCGGGCATAACGTTGACCGAATTGTATCGCTTGAACCCAGGCTTCAATCGTTGGGCAACCGCCCCTGAAGGTCCTCATGTGCTATTACTACCGATTGATAAAGTCGCAGAGTTCCAAACTAAGCTTGCCAGTACAGCCATAAAAGACCGCTTACGCTGGCAATATTATCAAGTTGCCAAAGGCGATAGCTTGTCTGTTATCGCCAAAAAGTTCTCCACCACACCAAATGCAATTCGTACATTAAACCATATGGACAACAATACCATACGGGTTGGCCAGCAATTGCTAGTACCGCTCACAGAAGGCAGTTTACAAGCTGAGCATTTACCTAATGCGGTGCGTGTTGCAGCAAATCAAAGTACTCAAGAAAAGCAAACTCACATCGTGAAAAGTGGCGATACTTTGTGGGATATCAGCCGTGAATACGATGTTACCATCAAAGATTTGGCGAGCTGGAACAAACTTAAAGACGATGCCGTGCTGCGCCTTGGGCAAAAACTCACTGTGTATAAAACTAAGCCCGGCAGTAATGATGTGATTGCTGCAGCCAATGCTGCACAAGCGGTTAATCGCACCATTACTTACAAAGTACGCCGTGGCGATTCATTAGCGCGTATCGCCAGCAAGTTTAACCTTGAGGTTGACGATATTGTAAAATGGAACAATCTTGAAGGGCAAAAGTACTTGCAGCCTGGTCAGCAGCTAAAACTTAAGGTTGACGTGAAAAACTCTTAGTACTCTGCAGCAAAAAACATAAAAGGGCGTGAAGATCACGCCTTTTTACTGTTTGCAACTCGCGTACATTCGCTCTAAATCGCAATGTCTCCAAACGCTTAAAGCTGTGCTTGCCAATCTTGCAACCAAGCCTCTACCGCTTCCCAAGGTTCAAAGTATTCACACGCATCCACATCGAGTCTTGGCATGACTTGAGTTGCAGCCAACTCCTGAAGCAAGCCGTCAATTTGTCGACCTGCGCCACAAAACGTATCACCATAACTGCTGTCACCAAGCGCGATCACACCGGCTTTTTTACCGGTTAGCATCGGAAACTGGCTTTGCAATTGCAAAAACAGGGGGTAAATGTTATCCGGTAGATCCCCCTGCCCAGTGGTGGAGGAAATAAACAACAAGGTCTCAGCCTGCTTTACCTGCTCAATGGTGCCGTCCATGTGGACATTGACACCATGGCCCTGGTTGATTAGCTGCTTAGCCACAGTATCAGCTAAATTCTCGGCATTGCCGTACATACTGCCAACAAAGATTGCTATGTTTGCCACGGTTATTGGTACTCCCTTTCATCGCTCGGCCAACCCAGTTGCTGGCACACTCTCATCATCTCGTCACCTAATGGTGCTCGAATGTCGATTTTTTCGTTGCTATAAGGATGAACAAAACTCAGTCTAGTTGCAAATAACATTAAACGTTGTAGAGCAAAATGCTCATAAAAGAAGTGGTTATGCTGATTATCACCGTGGTTCACATCGCCAATAATCGGATGAGAAAGATGCTTCAAGTGACGGCGAATTTGATGTTTTCGCCCAGTTTCTGGCAAACATTCCACTAAACTGTAGCGCACCGTCGGATACTTGCCAATCGGAATAGGCAAAGTCGCGGTACGCAAACATCGGAAATGGGTAATAGCTTCTTGCGCGGGTTTATCTTGGTCGGCGAATTTATCAGCGATTTTATCCAGCTCTTCTTTTAACGGCCTATCAACCGTGATTTGCTCTGGGGCAAAACCGCGCGCCAAGGCAAGGTAACGTTTCTCGATCGTGCCTTCAATAAAAAGCTGGTTCATGGCGCGTGCATCTTCGCTGCTGAGGGCAAACAACAGCACTCCCGAGGTTGGTCGGTCTAACCTATGCACTGGAAACACATGTTGACCAAGCTGATCGCGCAGCATTTGCATGGCAAAACGGGTTTCGCGTTTGTCTAAAAATGAGCGATGTACCAACAAACCAGAAGGTTTATTTATCGCTACAAAATGCGCATCCTGATACAGGATCTCTAAAGTCTCGGTTGGCTCAATATTTGGTTCAATCATAGCTTTAAACTTGAAAAAGGCTGTCTAGCTCGGCGATGGCAGCATACAAGCGCGCCGTTTGGGAAGAGGCAGGTACTGTCATCTCAAGCATAGGGAGTAGTACTAAATTGTGTGGCAGCGCTGCACGCGTCTTTACCATTTCGCCTAATTTGGGGAGCAAAACAAATTGCAACCAATTGGGAAAACTCATGGTATCGCAACAAAATGGTGCCGTTGAGGCAAATGCGGCGGCGTCAGGTGCTTGCTCAGCATAAAGCCCTGCTTGCAGCAAAGCCTCAGCAAGCTCATCTAAGCGAGTTTGTACTTGCAAATAGAACAGTTCGTTATTCATAGTCGGAAACAGTACAGCAATAAATAGTACGACAATAAGTATGCCGCTATTGTAACTTAGATCTCATTCTATACCCACAGTACTTGCAAGTAGGCGGCACGTAATGTGGGTATAAGTGGTGAAGATTCGCAATTGCCTGCTAACTCAGTATAATGCCAGCAGTTTGAAATTAGGGGTGAAGAATGACTCATAACATTGCGACTTTAGGTGAATTACTCGCTGCAGCAGGCACTCAGTGGCGGGTTTACGATATTGGCCGTCGTATCACGAAAATCGACAAACAAGAATTTGCCCAAATCGAGCAAAGCACCCGTCCCTACCCTTATCCATTGCAACGTCACGCCCATATAGCCATTCAGTTTTGGGATAAATCCGCGACTCAAGACCCCTACGTGTGGTTCTTAAAATTACCTTTGGATGAGCAAAGTAAACTGGTACTAGCCAGCCGTGACCACTTTGCCAACATGGTGATTGAAGCCATTGGCACGCAACTCACTGGCGAACAAGCACAAGGCAAACTAGACAACAATCCTTACGTGTTTACTCCCAATGCCAACAAACTCGCGGCATTTAACGCTTTGATGAAAGTTGAACTCAAACGCCCAGCTTCGCAGTATTACGAAGCGGTTGAGCATTATTTTAGTGCGCCACTTATTCATGATTGGCAGACTCTAGCGCTACAAGGCATAGCTGATTTCGCCATGCGACTGAACCACGGTAACAACCTTGCGTTACTCCAACAACAGTTTACCGCTCTTCCTGAGCAAGTTCAGCAACCTTTATGTGCGATGCTAGAACATGTTGCCATTCCTGTGACACTGAGTGAAATGCTGTTACGACAATTGCAAAATGCGCTTGAACAACAACATCAAGGCCAAGCTATTAATTGCTTACGAGCACTTTCGGGGGCGCCAACAGAGGCGTTTATCGCAACGGCTATTGACGCTATTTTAGCCTCAGAACTTAGCTCAGACACTGATGTACTGCTCACCATCAGTGGTCGTGGCTGGCAGACTTTGACGCACAGCGAACGATTATTTGCCTTCCTAGAACAAACAGCGCAAGTCCCACTTGACGGTTTTTTTGCGGGGATTTTCGCCGACTTAGTTGCAATTCCAACTTTACGCCCACATGTTTTAGCTATTCTTCGAGCCCCAAGCCGCAGCGACAGTTTGTCGCGCGCCATAGGAAAACTGTTTAGCGCATGATCACTCTTTGGACCTTATTACTTGCCTCTGGCATTATCGCACTATTTTGGATGAGCCGCATTGTAGCTGATGCGGCCAAACGCCATGCCGAACACCAAGCGAAGCAACTTAATGTGCAGTTACTGAGCGTTGCGTGTAAAAAGTGGCGCCCGGGTATTGTCCGTGGTGGCAAACCTGGTATCAAAAGTGAGTTTATGTTTGAGTTTTGCTCAGATGGCAATACGGTATATCAAGGTTCGTTACAGCTAGAAAATGAGCGCTTAGTCAAAATTGACGTGCCACCTTATCGCATGGGCTAATTACAACCCGTGGCTGGCAGCAAGTTTAAATCTTCCAAAAACAGTGAATCTTATTCCGAGTCGCTTCTAGCAGCTCATTCCGGCTGCTTTGCTTAGCTGAATTTGTTTGTAGAACTGCGCACTTAAGTACGCTGAGAGACTTTGGTCACGACATTTTTGGCCACCAGAAAAAGTTAAGGCGCTAACCTAGGTTGCGCCTCAATCTCTTCTCATCCTGTCAGGTGTCCTTTCCTAGGCCTTAGCCTTCCTCGCCATCCCCTGATCGGGTATACATCCACATACCCACAACAAATCCGCTTTGTACCATCCAATGGCTCAGCTTCCTGCAACTCCATCATCAGTCCTTGCGTCGTCCTGACCAAAATCCTTCCGGCATCTTGCCTATCCAACTCTCGTCCTAGTGCTATGCGAACTCATCCGGCATTCGCTTGGTCCTACATTCCTCAGCACACTCCTGTGCTTCAGTCTTCCTGACCAGCCCATCCTGAGCTTTCCATTCCCTCGCTGCGTGCGATTTAAGTGCGTTACTTAGGCTTCCTTACGCTTCCATTCCCACCTAGCTCCGTGTGGCTTCTGTCCTGAAGCGCTATTCCTTAAGCTATCCAAATCTCCGCGCCTGTCCATTGTGGCGATACTGCATCTTGCGTTTTAAAACTTCCTGTTTTGCTGGCCTATCCGAGGCCAGAAACTCCTTTTACATCCATGCCAACAACATCACTTTGCCGTTTGCATCCTGCTTTTGTCTTCCTGACATGAGATATAATAGGACAATTGACCGTAGATCCTAGTAACTCAGCCCATTAGGCATTTTGACTTTTAATTGAAACAATTAATAACGTATTGTTTTATATTAATTTAGTGATAAAAATAAAGCCTGAAGAACAGGCTTTATCCGAACATGCGCACATCAGTGTAAGAGATGTCTCACAGAGCAGTTTCCGATTTGTCAGTCGCTTTGAACATCAGCTCGCCACGGATCTTGTTAAATGCTAAGGTTTGGAATACTTCATAACCCAAATGGTGGAAAAATGCTTGGTGATCCGGGTTGGTAATAAACACCCCGATCCCGCTGGCAGCGGGGACATCCGCTATCATCTCTTCTAGCCCGCGCATCAATGTGCGACCAAAGCCTTGACCATGAACATGCGGGTCAACAGCGATAAAAGCTAAAAAGAAATAATGGCCTTTTTGCGCCAACGCATCACGAATTGCCTGCTCTTTATCTATCAATGCTTGAGTTTGCAAATAACCCGCACTCATCATTAATCTCAAACGCCAATGCCAGTAGCGCGCTGCTTGCAATTCACTATCGGCTTCAATCAAACAAGCGATGGCTCTTAGCCTGTCATCTTCGTACAGCCCTATCATCGGCTGCTGACCTTGACCAAAACTAGATAGCTCTTCCCTTATCAAAGCCCGTAACTTGGCCTCAAATTTTTGCTCGTCTTTGTCACCTAACACATTTCTTAAAATGGGGTCGTCATGATAAGCCTGATACAACAAACTTGCTGCCACATTAGTATCTTCTGGGCTAACGTAACGAATTAAATACTCAGGCTGTAACTCTGCATTCATAGTGGTTCCCTTATTGTTATTCTTAACTATCGCGAATTGCGTTGTTTCAACTATAGTTATTGTATGATTTTTATACCAATGGATTACCACAATAATCTGCTTTTCGTCTTTTCAGCTCTGTGCCGAAAATGTTCAATGCCATCACAATCACGGCAGCGAGTGAGCACGAAAAGCAGTCTAAGGTATTACAATAGGAGGAATTTGATGGATACCACTAAACCCAATATGCATAGCTTGTTTGCGCAACTTGGCTTGCCCAATAGTGACTCACAAATCGCCAGCTTTGTTGATAGTCATGCCCTACCTCAAGGTACACGGCTGGCAGACGCTGGTTTTTGGAATGACGCACAGCGCCATTTTATTGAAGAATCACTACGTGAAGACGCTGCTTGGTGTGAAGTGATTGACGAGCTCGACGCGATGCTAAGATAACGGGTGACATTCTGTTGCAGCCTGCTAAGATGCGCTTTATTTTTTCGGAATAAAGCGCATGGATCCGGTTGTATTAGATGCCATTCAATCCCTTTTAGCTGAAGGGAAAACCCCTACCGTCGCCTTGACCAAAGCTCGTCTTAAAGCCCCTGTTGCAATGCCAACCTTGATTGCTGGCGTTTCTGCTTATAAGAATGACCCTGAAGGCGTTGCCAAACTTGGCAAACCTACTATCCAAGCCGCGACAGCAGCGCAAACACAAACCCAGCTTGACCGTATCGAAGCTAAGCTCGACCAATTATTAGCTTTGCTGAGCAAAGGAAACTAGCATGTTTGTAGCGGATTTAACCTTTGATTGCTATCAAGATACTACTTTAGACAGCGCCGAGGCGGCGATTAATCGGGTGGTCAATGCACTGCGCTTTAACGGTCAGATCATCGGCGATGAGTTTCCAACGGTGCTGAAAGAGGGTTATTTTATTACCCGAGTTATGTGCCCCGAGCAAGATGCCTTGCATCCACTTAATCATAGCCCATTCGTGAAACATAGCATCAAGTTGCTGCAAGAAGCGGGCTTATTGGCACCCAAAGTGAAAATTATCGGTCAGGATATTCATGCCAATGGCGCCGATGCTTGCAAAGCGCCTAATAGCTATATTCTTTATACCACTTATGTGCATACTTGTAGTCCGCTGTACTGCGGCGATGATTTCCTCCCTGTGCCTTTGTATCGCATTCCCGCAATCGCCAATGGGGATTACAAAGCGCTGATCAAATGGCAGGAGGATTGGCAAGCTTGCGACCAAATTCAGATTAATGGTGCAACACGCTGCGAATTTGCTGCATTAAGTGAGATCTCAAACCTCGACAGCGACCTTTCACGCCGTGGCTTAGACTTAACCAAACGTATCCGCTTCCTCACTGGCAAACCTGTCTACTATTACTTATACCGCGTCGGCGGCGAAGACTTAGCCACCGAACAAGCACGTAAATGCCCAAGCTGTGGTGGGGATTGGTTGTTGCCTGAGCCTTGGTTCGGGTTGTTTGATTTTCGCTGCGACAGTTGTGAGTTAGTGTCTAATTTGTCTTGGGACTTTCAGTAAGTCCCAATTCTCGCCGCAATTGTGACGGGATCTCGCCAAACAAACGGCGAAACTGCTTACTAAAATAACTTGGTTCAGCAAACCCACATTGATAGGCAATAAGAGACACGGGCATGCGCGTTTCCACCAGCAATTTTCGGGCGTTTTCCAAACGAACTTCGTTTATAAACTGGTTAGGTGTTTTAGCTAAGTGTTTTTTAAATCGCCGCTCTAACGCACTGACCGACAAATGTGCCATCTCAGCCAATTCTTCAATACTGATATTTCGATGATAGTGCTCACGAATATAACGTACTGGCGCTTCAATGGCGCGCACATGAGAAAGCGCTTTGGAAGTTTTTTCTAAGTGTCGCGTGATGCCATAAGTGCCCAGCAAGGTTCCCTGCTCGTCATACAGATTGGCTTTTGAGGTGGAAAACCACCCCAGCTCCCCATTGGTGGCTTGATTCAATTCTAAGCGGTCTGTCACCCTATGTCCTGCCATCACCCGTTTATCGTCGTTAACGTACTGAAACGCCAAATGCGATGGCGAAAAGTCGAAATCAGTTTTAAATAAGATCTGCTCTAAGGTTTTGTAACCTTGGTGCTCAATAAAGTGTTGGTTACAGTATAAAATCCGACTCTCGGTATCTTTTATCCAAAAGAGAATATCTGGCAGCATATCGAATGCTGAAATAATTTGTTTTACACCGATTTTTTCTAATATTTCCAATGCCATAGCAGCCCTTCCATCGTCCCACTTTGGGATCTGAATAAAATATTTTAAACGCCGATTTTGTTGCATTGTCAACCGAATTTTTATTATCACTTCACCGTTTGCCACGACTATTATCGATAACATGGCATTAACTTGACACGCTTAGCGCGCAGAACGTGTTGGGTTATCACTTCGCAGGACGGAGAAATAAATGGCGAAGAAAAAAATTCGAATGGGTATGGTCGGTGGTGGCGAAGGTGCGTTTATTGGCGCGATCCATCGCCTAGCGGCTAACCTTGACGGTGAAATTGAACTGGTCGCTGGGGCGTTTAGTAGCGATCCGAAACGCGCCAAATTAAGTGGTGAAAACCTCGGTTTGGCGCCTGAGCGTTGTTATCCAAATTATATAGAGATGTTTGCCAGCGAGGCCAAACTCCCCGTTCACGACCGAATCGATTTTGTCGCGATTGTTACCCCCAACCACTTACATTTTCCAGTAGCAAAATGTGCTATTGAAGCAGGGTTTCATGTGTTTTCCGACAAACCCGCCACACTGACCTTGCAAGAAGCCGAAGATTTATCGGCATTACTTGAAAAACATAGCTGCTTATATGGCCTCACCCATACCTACAACGGCTATCCAATGATTAAAGAAGCGCGCCATCGCATCGCCAATGGCGAGCTAGGCGCAATTCGTAAAGTGGTGGTGGAATACTCGCAGGGTTGGTTGGCCGATGCAAAAGACAATAGCGGCAAACAAGCCGCATGGCGCTTAGATGCCAGCCAATCGGGCAGCAGTTGTTGCATGGGCGATATTGGCGTACATGCGGCCAATCTCGCTGAATATGTCAGTGGCCTCTCCATCACAGCACTGTGTGCCGACCTCAATAGCCTAGTGGCTGGCCGTACTTTGGATGACGACGGTACGGTGTTGCTGCGCTTTAATAACGGCGCTAAAGGCGTGCTGTTGGCAAGCCAAATTGCGGTGGGAGAAGAAAACAATCTGCGGCTACGCATTTATGGCGAACACGCCAGTTTAGATTGGTCGCAGATGGAACCCAATAGTTTGTGGCTAAGACCCCACAACGCCCCTGCTCTTTATTTACGCGCAGGAGTCGGTTCGCAAAGCGCATTAACTCAAGCGGCAATGCGTACCCCTGCGGGTCATCCTGAAGGTTATATCGAAGCATTTGCCAACTTATATAAGAATTTCGCCGCGCAGATCCGTGCTTTCCAAGCGGGTTTACCGGCCGACAATCTTAGCTTTGATGTGCCGGGGATCCGCGAAGCGGTTCGCGGTATGGCTTTTATTGAACACACCGTTGCTGCCAGTCGACAGGACAGCAAATGGCATCCTTTTCAGATAGGACATAGTGAATGAAACAAATAAAAGGACCTGCAATCTTTTTGGCACAGTTCGTCTCAGATACGCCACCTTTTAATACTTTTCGTGCTATTTGTCAGTGGGCAAGTCAACTCGGTTATCGTGGTGTGCAGATCCCAACATGGGAAAAACGCCTGTTTGATCTCGAACTGGCGGCGCACAGTCAGGATTATTGTGATGAAATGGCCGGGATTGCCGCAGAAGCGGGCTTACAGATCAGTGAATTGTCCACGCACTTACAAGGACAAATGGTGGCCCTCCATCCTGCCTATCAGGATATGTTTGCTAGTTTTATTCCTGAGCCATTACGTGGTGATGCAAGTGCCATTACGAAGTGGGCTACCAACCAACTGATGTTAGCCGCAAGTGCCAGTGCAAAATTGGGCTTAACCAGTCACGCCAGTTTTTCTGGTGCCCTGCTGTGGCATACCGTTTATCCCTGGCCCCAGCGTCCGCAAGGTTTGGTAGAGCAAGGCTTTGCCGAACTTGCCAGACGCTGGTTACCGATTCTTGACCGCTTTGATGAAGTGGGTGTAGATGTGTGTTACGAATTACACCCTGGGGAAGATTTACACGATGGTGTCACGTTTGAGCGCTTTTTGGCCGCCACCCATAATCACCCACGCGCGAATATCTTGTACGACCCAAGCCACTTTGTACTGCAACAATTGGATTATTTGGCGTTTATCGATCTCTATCATGAACGTATCAAAGCGTTTCACGTTAAAGACGCTGAGTTTAACCCAAATGGCAAAAGCGGCGTTTATGGTGGCTATCAAGGTTGGTTAGACCGACCCGGCAGGTTCCGCTCGCTCGGCGATGGACAAGTCGACTTCAATAGCATTTTCAGTAAGTTAACTCAGTATGGTTACGATGGCTGGGCGGTGCTAGAGTGGGAATGCTGTATAAAACACCCAGAGGACGGCGCAAAAGAAGGGGCTGACTTTATCAACCGACATTTAATTCGCCCAACCGAAAAAGCCTTTGATGACTTTGTCGGCACGGGTGCCGACAGTGAACGCAATCAGCGCATCCTCGGACTCAAATAACAGGACAACAAGATGAATAATAACAACGACAACCAACTTGTATTCCGACTTTGTTGTATCGCTTTGGTCGTGACTTCCATGACCTTTGCGATCAGAGCCGGTATTTTAGGTCAATTAGGGCAGCAATTTGGCCTGAGCGACAGTGAACTGGGCTGGGTCAATGCCATGGCCTTTTTAGGCTTCCCAATAGCCACTATGCTAGGTGGCGCAATTTACAACGCCATTGGTGCCAAAAAGCTGTTGGTTTTGGCGTTTGCCTGTCATTTTGCAGGACTTGCGTTAACCATTAGCGCAGATGGTTTTTGGGGCTTGTTAGTCTCGACATTTTTAATTGGCTTTGCCAATGGCTCGGTCGAAGCTGGGTGCAATCCGCTCATTGCCGAAATGTACCATAAAAACACCACCACGATGCTGAATCGCTTCCATGTTTGGTTTCCGGGCGGCATCGTAATTGGCGCTTTGGCTTCCAATGCCATGACGGCTTCGGGATTTAACTGGCAATGGCAAGTGGCGCTCATTCTCGTCCCGACGCTCATTTATGGCGCGATGTTATTAAAAGCCAACTTCCCTGAATTTGACCGCGCGTCCCACTCTACCACTCATAATTTGCGTCATCTTGTCTCACCACTGTATTTGTTCTTAGTGGTGTGTATGACATTAACCGCCACTACAGAGCTGGGCACACAGCAATGGATAGAGCGCATTTTGGGCGCGTCTGGCGCTTCGCCTATGGTGATCTTGGCGCTAATCACCGGTCTCATGGCCATTGGCCGCTACTTTGCGGGCCCAATTGTACATAGATTTAATCCCACAGGGGTGCTGCTTGGCTCCGCGGTGTGCGCCACAGCTGGAGTCTTCTTACTCAGTCAAGCACAAGGTCCATGGGTGTATGTTGCCGCCGTGCTATTTGCCCTTGGCGTGACGTATTTTTGGCCAACCATGCTAGGTTGCGCCGCGGAATACACACCGAAGACTGGCGCGCTTGGCATGTCGTTACTCGGCGGCGCGGGTATGTTCGCCGTCAGTCTGTGGAATCCAGTTATTGGCAGTTGGATAGACAGTGCACGAAGTGACGCCCTTGCCGCCAATTTAAGTAGTAGCGAGTCTGAACTTGCGGCGGGTCAAGCGGTGCTCGAAAAATTGTTGGTGTTCCCGACTATCCTCATCGTCGCGTTCCTTGCGCTGTATTTAATTATTAATAAAAACAAGCGCGCTGATAAAGCCACTCAAACTATTTAAGCATCTGCTTATTTTGGTTTGGCGATCAGTGCAATCGCAACAAGTAGAAAAAACTCATGGGGTACAGTATGCTGAAATCACTCACCTTCACCACTTTGGTTCTCGCATTCAGCAGCGTGACCAACGCACACACGGCTGATAATCAGCTCAGTGTCGCAGAACAGCAAGCCGGTTGGACGTTATTGTTTGATGGCAACGATTTATCACAATGGCGCAATTTTAAAAGCGCTACTCTCAGCCCAAAATGGCAAGCTAAAGATGGCACTATGACCATGGTCGCCAAGGGCGGCGGCGATATTCTCACCAAAAAGCAATATCAAAATTTTGAATTGCAGCTTGATTGGAAAATTGCCGCAGCAGGCAACAGTGGCATTTTTGTGTTAGTGGATGAAACGGGTAACGCCATTTATTCCCATGCACCAGAAATTCAAATCCTTGACAATTTGGCCCATCCAGATAACAAAATCGACTCACATTTGGCCGGCTCCATTTACGATTTATTTGCCGCGCCAAGTAGTGCGCATAAGCTCGCGGGTGAATGGAATCAAGTGCGTATTCGCCTCAATCAGTCACATTTGGAAGTGTGGCAAAATGGCGTCAGCACCACCAGTATTGTGATTGGTAGCACCACTTGGCATACCTTAGTCAAAGGCAGCAAGTTTGCCACTTGGCAAGGTTTTGGCGAAGGTCAAGCAGGTCATATCGGGCTGCAAGATCACGGTGACCAAGTTTGGTTTAAAAACATCAAAATCAAGGAGTTATGATAATGTCAGAGTTTAATCATAAAGTCCTTGTGGTCGGCTCCGGCGCAGGCGGTGCCATGGCGGCGTACACCCTCACGCAACTTGGCCATAAAGTGTTATTACTGGAAGCGGGTCGCGATTATGACCCGAAAAAAGAAAGCCCAATGTTTAAGCGCAACAGCGAAGCCCCGCTGATGGGCGCGGGTAACAAAGACAAAAATTTTGGCTTTTATGACGCCACCATTGACGGCGGCTGGCAAGTACCCGATGAACCTTATACCACAGCAAAAGGCCAAGAGTTTTATTGGTGGCGGGCACGCATGCTCGGTGGCCGCACGAACCACTGGGGCCGTTACTCGCTGCGCTTTAGTGAGCATGATTTTAAAGGCAAGAGCCGTGATGGTTTAGGGGCAGACTGGCCATTTGAATATGAAGATATCGCGCCTTGGTACGATAAAACCGAAGAGCTGGTTGGGATCTGCGGTACCAATACTGGCCTTGACGATATGCCACCTTCGAAAGACGGCGTATTGCAGCCCCCGCCTGTACCGCGCGTACCTGAATTATTAGTGGCCGCGGCAGCGAAAAAACTCGGTATTCCTGCCGTGCCAATGCACCGTGCGGTACTTACCCGTCCTAAAGACGACCGGATGGCCTGTTTTTATGCCACCCCTTGTGGTCATGGTTGCTCTATTGGCGCGGCATTTCAAACCACCACTTCACTGCTACCAATGGCCAAAGCGACGGGCAATTTAGAAATCATTACCAATGCGATGGTAAAAACCGTCCGGGTAGATGGTGACGGTCAAGTTACGGGTGTCACTTATATTGATAAACAAACAGCCTCCGAGCACAGCATAGCTGCTGACGTGGTGATCCTCGCCGCCAGTGCCTGTGAGTCAGCGCGTATTTTGCTTAATTCTAAACATGCCAAACACCCAAAGGGGTTAGCAAACTCCAGTGGCCAAGTCGGCCGCAACCTCATGGATTCAACCGGTGCTTGGCTTGGCGCACAAATACCCGCCTTAAAAGGCCGCCCGCGTTATAACGAAGATGGCCATACTGGCAACCATTTGTTTATTCCATGGTGGGGACATGCCGCTCAAGCCAAAGGTCTGCTCGACTTCCCTCGCGGTTATCACTTTGAAATTGGTAGCGGCTTTGGCCAACCCGGTTCTGGTGTATCTGGCAGCACGCAAGGGCTTGGCGTTGAGCTGAAACAACAAATTCGCGATGCCTATGGCTCTTACGTTGGCTTTGCACTACGTGGAGAGATGCTCCCCAATAAAGATACCTATATGGAAATTGACGAGTCAGTTAAAGACAAATGGGGCATTCCGGTCGCCAAGTTCCACTTTAAATGGTCCGAACATGAACTCAAACAAATTGAACATGGCTTAAAGACGGCGAAGCAAATCTTGGAAACCATGGGGGCAAAAGTGGGCGATTTACCACCCGCTGAAAAAGCCATTTCGAAAGGTGGTGAGATCATCCACGAAGTAGGCACCACGCGCATGGGCAGCGATGCCAAAGAGTCAGTGACCAATCAGTGGGGGCAAACTTGGGATTGCCCAAACTTGTTCGTGATGGATGCCGGCGTATTTGCCTCAAATCCGCATAAAAACTGCACTTTAACAATTATGACGCTGGCGATGCGCAACTCAACTTGGCTGGCTGAGCAAATTGCCAAAGGAGTACTTTAACTATGCATCAAGCTACTCATAAGTATCAGTATCGCTCGGGCATGACTCGTCGTGAGTCGCTGAAATGGCTCGGATTATTGGCCGCAGGCTCAGCAGTATCACTCACCACCGGGTGTGGCAGCGCAGTTGAAGTGCTTAGCGACAGCAGTGCCCATTGGCCAGAATTAGATCTAAAACCCATTAACGCCAAAGGCTATGGCACCGATCCTAATATGGTTATTCCGCCCGAATCACCTTGGCCGCTGACCATGACTACCGCGCAGTTAACTATGGTGGCACTCTTAAGTGACATCATAGTACCACGCGAAGGGCAGATCCCCTCAGCAAGTGAAGTGAAAGTGCCAGAGGTGATTGATGAATGGGTGAGTGCGCCCTACTCTGACCAACAGCGCGATCGCGTCACCATCTTGAGCATTTTAGCTTGGATAGACGACGAGGCCTTACTGCGCTTTAAAAAGACCTTTGTCGCATTGACCGCCAGTGAGCGATTGGCAATTATTCAAGATATTGCCTATGTCCGCAAAGAAACGCCTGAAGCATTTCATCGCCCAGCTAAAGCATTTGATCGCTTAAAACAACTGGTGCTGTCAGCTTTCTTCTGCTCGCCTGAAGGCTGTAAAGACATAGGCTATTTGGGCAATGTGCCGATTGTTGGCGACTACCCTGGCCCCAGTGCGGAGGCACAAGCACATCTCGATGCCGTATTGGCCGAGCTTGGCCTTAGCCAATACGCCTATCCGGGCAATTAAAGTTACCATAAAAGCAGGGAAACCTGCTTTTAATTTAAGAGGTTAACATGTTTAAGCAATTACGGTTATTACCGAGTTTCATCGTTGCGCTGCTGTTTTGGTGTTTCTCAGTGCAAAGTCAACCCACTTCGCCAGAAGTGAGTATTCAGTTATGGTCAGTCAAAGATGATTTAAAAGCTGATTTTGCGGGCACCCTTAATGCTTTGGCTAAAATGGGGTTTCAGGGCGTTGAATTTGCGGGTGAATTTGGTCCATATAAAGATAATCCACATGGGTTAAAATCCTTACTAGATAAACTCGGTTTAAAAGCCAGTGGCGCGCACGTAGGCTTTGACACCCTTGCGCCGGACAAACTTGCCGCAACCTTGTTGTTTTACAAAACCTTAGGCATTCAATTTGTGATAGTGCCTTGGGATGAGCGCGCTTGGCATCCAACCGGCGTCATGGCGTTAACCAAACAACTCAGCGAACTTGCGCCACAGTTGCAAAAATATGGTATGCAGCTTGGTTTTCACAATCATGATAAAGAATTTGCGCCATTTCAAAATGCCACTTACTGGGATTACATTGCCAGCAACACCCCAAGTGCTGTGTTACTACAACTGGATATGGGCTGGGTGCTCTTTGCAAGTCAAGATCCCCTCACTTATATCAATCGCTACCCACACCGTACACCAACCACCCATTTAAAAATTCGTACGGTAGAAGGCGTAATAGCAAGCCCTATCTTAGGTGAAAACCATCTCCCTTGGCATCATTATATTCAAGCTGTGGTAAATCAGGGGGGCGCACAATGGTTAGTGCTAGAGCAAGAAGAATACCCAACGGGTTTAACGCAGTTACAGAGCGTTGCCCGCTCTAAGCAAAACCTCGACACCATTTTGAGCGGCTTAGCCAAACCATAAAAAACGCGGCAAGTTATTCACTTGCCGCACTTATCAGATTGCAAATGTGCATAAAGTCTATGCGTCAGATTAAAGTTTCGTGATACCCATATTGAATAATGTAAAACCAAATACATCTGCTGTTTGCTCGATAATTTTACTAGTTGGCGTACCCGCACCGTGACCAGCATTAGTTTCAATACGAATAAGCGTTGGATTCGTGCCCGCTTGCTTCGCTTGTAGCTCTGCTGCGAACTTATAAGAATGTGCAGGGACTACGCGGTCATCGTGATCGCCTGTGGTTACTAATGTGGCTGGGTAAGACACACCAGCTTTAACGTTATGCACAGGTGAATAACCCTTTAAATATTCGAACATTTCTTTGCTTTGCTCAGCCGTTCCATAGTCATACGCCCAACCTGCGCCGGCCGTAAAAGTATGATAACGTAGCATGTCTAGTACGCCCACCGCAGGTAAAGCGACTTTAAATAACTCAGGGCGCTGGGTCATCACCGCACCAACTAGCAAACCACCATTTGAGCCGCCATTGACCGCCAGTTTTGGTGATGAAGTGTAGTTTTCAGCAATGAGATATTCCGCTGCCGCAATAAAATCATCAAAGACGTTTTGCTTTTGAAGTTGAGTCCCAGCTTTATGCCAGTTTTTGCCGTACTCGCCACCACCGCGAATATTGGCGACCGCATACACGCCACCAAGCTCTAACCATGCCGCGCGCGTAGAGCTGAAACTAGGCGTTAAACTGACGTTGAAACCACCGTACCCGTATAACAAGGTTGGGTTACTGCCGTCTAGTTTAAGGCCTTTTTTGTAGGTGATGATCATCGGCACTTTCGTGCCATCTTTTGAGCTGTAAAACACTTGCTTAGATTCAAAGTTGTCTGGGTCAAAAGCAATCTTTGGCTTTTGATACACTTCGCTTAGTCCAGTTTTTAAATCAAAACGATAAGAAGTGGTTGGGGTTTTATAGTTACTAAAGGCAAAGTAAGTCTCTGTAGCATCGTCCTCGCCAGAAAAACCGTAGGCGCTGCCAACACCTGGTAGGTGGATATCACGCAGCCATTTTCCTTGCATATCGTACTGCTGAACTTTAGAAACCGCATCGACCATATAACTTGCAAAGAGATAGCCACCGGCAGTGCTGGCTTCTAGCACATGTTGTGTTTCAGGAATTAAGTCTTGCCACTGCGCAACCGCTGGCGACTTAGCATTGACTTTAACCACGCGCTTATTTGGCGCATTGAGATTGGTTTCAAAATATAATGTATCGCCATCCGACTCTAGCAAACTCGTGTCAGAATCTGTGTGATCCAAAATCGTTTTGATTGGGCTATTCGCTTGACTGAGATCTTGAATAAAGAGCTTATTGCCAGAGGTCGATACTTTTGCGGTGATCAGCAGATATTTACCATCTTCTGTCACCGTGCCATACACATAACGATGTTTTTGTTCAGCTGTTGCACCAAAAACAACTTTGTCACTGCTTTGTGGTGTATTTAGAGTGTGAAAATAGAGTTTATGTTGGTCAGTTTTTGCCGAAAGCTCACTACCCGTTGGTTTATCGTAACTTGAATAATAAAAACCTGTGTTGCCTAACCAAGAGACATCACTAAATTTCACATCGACTAAGGTATCGCCGATCTGTTGCTTAGTTTCAGTATTTAAGACAATGATTTTAGTCCAGTCGCTGCCACCTTCGGAGATTTGATAAGCTACCAAAGAGCCATCTTTACTAAAGCGTACTTGTGCAAGCGAAGTTGTCCCATCTGCACTAAAAGTGTTTGGGTCAAGAAAGACCTCAGCTTCGCCATTGTCTAGCTTGCGATATAAAACATACTGATTCTGCAAGCCGTCATTTTTATAAAAATAGGTGTATTTGCCCTTTTTAAACGGGGTGCCAATTTTTTCGTAGTTGATGAGCTTAGTCACTGTTTGCTTTATCTGTTCACGATAAGGAATTTGCGCTAAGTAGTTAAAAGTCGTCTGATTTTGTGCACTAACCCAAGCTGCCGTTGCGGCGCTCTTATCATCCTCCAACCAACGATACGGGTCCGCTACTTGTTGACCAAAATAGCTGTCTACCACATCGCCCTGGTGAGTTTTTGGATAAGTCAATGTGTTGTGGTCTGTTGTAGTAAGCATGTTTTTATCCACTTCAGGCAAGGTGTTACAACCAGCAAGCGCTAGTACAACAGCTAATGTGAGCGTTCTTTTTATCATTTTAAGTTCCTAATACAAATCCAAACTGACATTGTGCGAGTGTAACATTCTGCTTTATAAACACAATTCGGCTGCGGCAGAAATGATAAGTCCCGAGACCAATAGCTACCACGCTGTAGGATGAGTAGATGAATAAAATTTAGATTGAAACAGCAAATAGAAATGAAGAAATGAAGAAATGGAAAACTGTAACAAAAGGATGGTTTATTTAGGAAACATTAGGTATGGAGGCGGAACCCGGAGTCGAACCGAGGTGGACGGATTTGCAATCCGCTGCATGGCCACTCTGCCATTCCGCCGCAGACTTACTTGGGATTGGAGCGGGTAACGAGGCTCGAACTCGTGACCTCAACCTTGGCAAGGTTGCGCTCTACCAGCTGAGCTATACCCGCATCTTTATTTGCACAACAGAATGTCGCACAAAAATCTGGTCTATCTTGTAAATGGTGCCCGGGGCCGGACTTGAACCGGCACGCTGTTACCAGCGAGGGATTTTAAATCCCTTGTGTCTACCTATTCCACCACCCGGGCATCGGGTGTGAAAGCGAATTTGGAGCGAGTAACGAGGTTCGAACTCGTGACCTCGACCTTGGCAAGGTCGCGCTCTACCAGCTGAGCTATACTCGCACTCCAGTCAAGCCTAATGGCTTACCCTTCATTTCAACATTGAGTCAAAGCAATTGCATTCAACTAAATGGTGCCCGGGGCCGGACTTGAACCGGCACGCTGTTACCAGCGAGGGATTTTAAATCCCTTGTGTCTACCTATTCCACCACCCGGGCTTCGGGTTGCTTTCGCATGTGGTTTGTTGAGATATGGAGGCGGAACCCGGAGTCGAACCGAGGTGGACGGATTTGCAATCCGCTGCATGGCCACTCTGCCATTCCGCCATCTAGAAAACTTGGAGCGGGTAACGAGGCTCGAACTCGTGACCTCAACCTTGGCAAGGTTGCGCTCTACCAGCTGAGCTATACCCGCACTCTGTTGTTCTCTTGTCGTGGGCTACTGCCCTCTCAACACGGACGCATTCTACAGATTCTGTTTCATGCGTCAACATAAAAAATGAATGATTTGAACTGTTTGCTTAATTTTTATCTAGTTGGTTGGTTTAATGATCAAATCCCATAGCCAAGCAGTTAGGATTTAAGCAATTCTGTCTTTGCTGCGAGCAGATATTGCAACATAGAGCTGAGTGTTAACACAGTCGCAATGGCAAGGAGTAAGTAGCTGAGGTAGATCATCCAAGTATCAAATTGCCAAATTAGGCCAATAATTGCCAGCATTTGCGCAGCGGTTTTCCATTTGCCCATATTCGACACTGCAACATTGCCGCGTTTGCCTTGTTCTGCCATCCATTCACGTAATGCTGAAATTACAATTTCACGGCTAATAATCACCACCGCCGCCATCGTGATAAGAATATTCTGATAGTAAGTGGCAACCACTACTAACGCGGCACAAACCATAACCTTATCAGCTACCGGGTCCAAAAATGCACCAAACGGTGTGGACTGTTTAAGTTTACGTGCTAAGTAACCATCGAGAATATCCGTCACTGATGCTAACCAAAAAGTGAATGCGGCCGCAAAAAATGCCCATGAGTAAGGAAGGTAGAAAGCAACGATAAAAACCGGGATAAGCGCGAGTCGGAAAGTCGTTAATATATTTGGGATATTCCACATAATACTGATGCTAATTTCTTTTTTACTATGTTCGCATGAATGCTTAAGCTTTGTCATGCAAATGGTTAAATATCTTCTGCGCAAGATCTGGGCTAATTCCGGGAACTTGCTGCAACTGCTGCAGATTCGCCGCCTTAACGCCTTGTATCCCGCCCAAAAACTTCAATAACGCCTGACGACGTTTTTGCCCAACGCCTGCGATTTCTTCCAATAACGATTGAGTCCGCTGCTTTTGCCGTTTACTGCGATGGCCTGCGATAGCAAAACGATGCGATTCGTCGCGAATATGCTGGATTAAATGTAATGCAGGTGAGTCACTGGCCAAATTGATGGTACGTCTACCGCCGTCAATCAATAAGGTTTCTAAACCGGGTTTACGGCTAGTTCCTTTGGCAACACCAACTAATAACGGCATTTTATCTACCGTCCAAGTGGCAAAAAACTCTTCCGCCCGCGCGAGCTGCCCTTTGCCGCCATCGATAAAAATTACATCTGGTACTTTGTCCACGTCTTCAAGCTTGCCGTAACGTTTATTGAGGGCAAAGCTCATCGCGGCATAGTCATCACCACCGGTAATGCCTGTCACGTTAAAGCGGCGATACTCTTTATTGTTCGGACCATTACCATCAAACACCACGCAAGAAGCCACGGTGTTTTCACCCATAGTATGGCTGATATCAAAACATTCCATGCGGGTGATAGTTTCAAGATTAAGCGCATCTTTGAGCGCCTCGTATCGTTTGCTCACCGAATCTTGCGCACTTTGCTTAACTAAAATACTGTTCATGGCGTTTTTATTGGCAAGCTGTAGATACTGTGCGCGTTCTCCGCGCTCAGCATGACGCAGCAATACTTTACGGGTTGCCACAGCCGACAGCGCTTCAGCCAGTGCGGTTTGCTCTTCAAGCGCAAATGGCAGCACAATATCTTTGGCGATACGTCCCTGCCCTTGAGTAGATAAATAATATTGGCCAATAAAGCTAGCGATAACTTCATCGGCAAGTGAATCTTTTGGCACTTTAGGAAAGAAGGTTTTGGTACCGAGGATTTTATGGTCGCGAATAGTCAGCATGTGAATCGCACATAGCCCATTGTGTTCGGCATATCCGATTACATCCAGCTCCGCAAAATTACCACTGACAGCTTGCTGCTCCTGCATTTGTCTAAGTAGCGCAATTTGATCACGATATTTTGCTGCTTGCTCAAATTGCAGCGCCATACTGGCCGCTTCCATTTTGCTAATTAAAGTAGCAATAACTTCATGCGAACGGCCGGTTAAGAACTGCCGTACCATGCCAACTTGTTCTTGGTAGTCCATATCCGACACTTTGCCAACACAAGGCGCACTGCAGCGTTTAAGCTGATATTGCAAGCAAGGGCGACTGCGAGCGCGGTAATAAGCATCTTCACATTGCCGTACAGGGAAAATCTTTTGCATTAAGCGCAAACTATCGGCTACTGCGGCACTACTTGGAAATGGGCCAAAATACTCACCCTTAGCTTTACGGCTGCCACGATGAAAAGCCAATCTAGGGTGCTGATGCGCACTCAAATAAATGTAAGGGTAAGACTTATCATCGCGCAGCAAAATGTTGTAACGCGGCTGATACTTTTTAATGAGATTACTTTCTAAGATCAGAGCTTCAGTTTCGGTATTAGTCAACATCACTTCAATGTGATGAATATTGCTGACTAAAGCGCGCGTTTTGCCATCGGGAATATTACTGCGAAAATAGCTGCTCACGCGTTTTTTGAGGTTTTTCGCTTTCCCCACATAGATGACTTGCTCTTCATTGTCATACATGCGATAGACACCAGGTTCTGAGGAAAGCGTTTTTAAAAAGAGTTTAGAGTCAAATACCGCCATGCTGAGATTTAATGCGAGCTGTCGATATCTATCATTTTATGACGAATTGCCAAGTGAGTCAGCTCCACATCACCACTGACGTTGAGTTTTTCAAACATCCGGTAACGATAACTGTTCACGGTTTTTGAGCTAAGGTTTAGACGATCCGCAATATCTTGAGCCTTTTCCCCTTTGGTGATCATCAGCATGATCTGCAGCTCACGTTCCGACAAACTGTGAAACGGGTTTTCATCATTACGACCACTGAACTGAGCTAGCGCAATTTGCTGCGCAATGTCTGGCGCAATATAACGCTGACCTGCGTTCACCGCACGGATAGCGTTAATCATTTCATCTGGTCCAGTGCCTTTGGTGAGATAACCGTGCGCGCCAATTTGCATGACTTTGCTTGGAAATGGATCTTCGCAATGTACGGTCAATACAATTACTTTGACATCTGGGCAATAACGACAGATTTTCTTGGTTGCCTCCAAGCCGCCAATGCCGGGCATATTCATGTCCATCAGCACGATATCTGGCGAATTTTGGCGACAAAATTGCACCGCTTCTTCACCGGTTTTGGCTTCTCCAATCACTTTAAAGCCACGTACATCATCCAGAATGCGTTTTATCCCTGTTCTGACCAACTCATGATCGTCAACCAAGAGTACGTTAATCAAAGGCACACCCTCATAGAAAAATATAACGAAATTGTAATTATTCTAAGCGGAGAGTATCACAGAAATTCATAAACGCTAACTGGAATCAGTGCGGTTATGGGCCTAATTTAGGACAAGGTGAAAATTGACGGAGAAAACGCCTAAAAAGCATACAAAGAAAAGCGTCTTTGTATGCTAAGTACTTAAATTATAAAGCGACTATAAAAATGAGATTTAAGTCGCAGATGCTTGTTTTGAGAACTTATCTACCCACAAAGCAATGACACCATCGCCGGTCACGTTACAAGCTGTACCAAAACTATCTTGTGCTAAATAAAGTGCGATCATTAACGCCACTGCACCTTCATTAAAGCCAAGCATAGTGGTTAACAAACCAAGCGCTGACATCACAGCGCCGCCCGGCGCACCTGGAGCTGCAATCATCACCACACCCAACATCAAAATAAATGGCAGCATGGCTGCAAAAGACGGCGTAGCCAGCTCAGGTGACAACAACATTACCGCCATAGCGCATGTTACGATAGTGATGGTTGAACCTGACAAATGAATGGTAGCGCACAGTGGCACGGTAAAATTAGCCACTTCTTCATTAACTTGGTTCGCTTTGCTGGCGCGCAGTGAAACTGGGATCGTGGCAGCACTGGACATAGTACCCAGCGCAGTTACGTAGGCTGGCAGCATGTTTTTGACCAGCTCTAATGGGCTACGTTTTAACAATAAACCCGTAGTGACATAAAGCACAGTTAACCATAACCAGTGCATTACTACCGCAGCCACTAAAACCACACCAAAAGTGCTCAAAGTATCCACCACAGTGCCTGCCACTGTCATATCAGCAAACACACCCGAAATATACAAAGGTAACAACGGAATGATCACTTTTGCCAGCAAGCCATCAATGACATCGCGGCCTTGGTCAACGACATTTTTCAGTGCACCTAAATTCTGATAACTAATTCCAATACCAAAGATAAAGGCCGTCGCCAGCGCCGTCATCACCCCCATTAAAGGTGGGATCTCAAGGTTAATATAGCCTTTTAGTTCAGAAGCTTCAGCGCCATGATAGGCCGAGGTTAAGTCCAAAAATGGGATCACAGCCGAAACCAGCAGAAACGCCAATGTGCCAGCGACAATCGTTGAACCATAAGCAAATCCCACTGTTTTACCCAGCAAATGTCCAGAACCTTGTGGCAGCCCTGCTATACCTGAGGCGATAAAAAACAGAATGATGAGCGGAATGGTAAATGAGATTAATTGACCAACAATCACTTTAATCGTGATCAGGATCTCTACCACAGAGACAGGTAAGTACAGACCAATGAGTATGCCACCAAAAATCCCCGCGAGTAACTTCAATACTAACGACATGGTTTATCTCTAACGTTGAACGAAAGCGAACTTGTATCATGTTTTTTGATCAATTTCTCGCGTTTACGGTCAGGTCGCTATTTTTTGCCTGATTTTTCAGCAAAGCTGCACAGTTGTTCGACGCTCAACGGCAATATTTGGCGATTAGCCGCTGCAAAATTGTGCATTCACGGATTTCCATTTACATTAGCGCCTGAATTCAGTTACAAGTTTCATCATTATGTTTAAATCGCTCCTCCCCGCGCTGTGCTTAGTTGCGCTTCCGGTGTTTGCCAACAACACCAATGCCATTCCCTATTTTCCAGACAAAGTCGAGATTGACGGTAAACTTGACGAAGCCATTTGGAAACAGGCAAAACGTATTGAAATCAACAACATTTCTTGGCCCTATGAAAACCAACCAAGCCCAGTCAGCACGTATGCATATATTTATGAAAATGGTGAGTCGCTGTTTATTGGTTTTGAAGCAGCTGACCCTAATCCCGACGCGATCCGCGCCTTTTACCGCGACCGCGACCAAGGTTGGAACGATGACTTAGTCGGCTTTAAAATTGATACATATAATAGTGGCCGCATTGCTTACCAATTTTTTATCAACCCCCTCGGTGTGCAGCAAGATTCGATTGAAAACGAGTTGAGTAAGTCCGAAAGTGGCGCATGGAACGGGATTTGGGATAGCGTTGGCCGTATTCATGAAAAAGGTTACACAGTTGAAGTTGAACTGCCATTTCGGGTGCTGAACTTCGATGACAGTGCAGCATTAAAGACCATGGCGATGGAATTTGTGCGTTTTTACCCGCGCAACGAGCGGCTACGACTATCAAGTATGCAGCTTGAGCACGCCAATACCTGCTGGATCTGCCAAATGCCCGCTTACACGGGGTTTGAGCGCGCTAAACAAGGCAATAATATCGCGCTTATTCCAAGCTTAGTGGTAGGTAAAACACAAACTCGTGATATTGATGGCAGTCAGGTTGCTGATTGGCAAGACGACCAATTTACTGAGCCTGGCTTAGACCTAAAATGGGCTATAACCCCAGATGTCACTTTAAATGCGACATTAAATCCTGACTTTTCTCAAGTTGAGGCTGACAACGGCCAGCTTAACGTGAACAACAGCTTTAGCTTGTTTTTTGATGAGCGCCGCAGTTTCTTTTTAGAGAATGAAGACTATTTTTCATCGCAGTTAAATCTCATCCACACTCGCAATATTGCCGCGCCTGACTACGGTGTTAAAGTCACAGGCAGTAAGCAAGGTCATACTTTTGCAGGCTTTATAGCCAATGACAGTCATTTAAATGTGCTAATGCCGGGTAACCTAGGCTCTGACGTGGTGAGCTTAGAGGAAGACAGTGACAATATGGCGCTGAGATATCGTTATGACTTTGACGATACCCTATCGCTAGGTAGCACAGCGACTTTGCGACAAAGTGCTCAATATCATAACCAAGTGTTCAGTATCGACGGTAAATATAAACCGACGGAAAATGACACCTTCACCGCTCAGTTGATTCATTCGGATAGCGAATATAGCGACGCATTTTTAACTGAACTTTGTGGCGGTGATGATGGCGATTGCGCTATGCCGCCTACAACAGGCTGTCAGCGCTTTGAAGGCTGTGATTACAATGAAAGTGTGTTACGCGTGCTGGATAGCGACAACCATTCTGGCCTTGGCTATCTTGCCTCTTATGAACATTATGAAAAACATTGGAGCGCCTTCACTAACTATAAAGCGTTTGAACGCGGGCTTCGCACAGATCTTGGCTTTATTGAACAAATCGACTTTAACAAGTTTGTATTTGGCGGTGAATACCGTTGGTACGGTGATGAGACAACGTGGTGGAATCGTGCCAAATGGTATGCCGATTGGGATATCAGTCATAACCAAGCGGGTGAACTACTGGAAAAAGAAGTAGAAACCAGCTTTATGATTGAAGGCCCACTGCAAAGCGCGCTTGAATTCGGTATAGACAGCCGAAAACGCACAGGACTACGTGAGAATGAAGCGATTTTGGCACTGGATGGCAATACCAACCGTTTTACCGAAAATGATGTCTGGGCATATTTAGAGTTTAAACCCATCGCTGGGGTATTTGCAGCTATTGATATGAGTGTTGGCAATAAAGTCGACTTGGCCAATAACCGCATCGGCGACCATCTTTTTATCAAACCTATCATTAACTTCAATGTGGGCAAACATTTTGAAGTTAAACTCCGCCATATGTATCAAAGTCTAAAAGCTGCGGGGGCTGATGTTTATACCGCCAACCTTACCGACGTGCGCTTTACCTATCAGTTTGATATCCACAGTTACGTGCGTTTAGCTGTGATTTATACAGATATAGAACGGAATCAAGCGAATTACATCAAATCGGTAGATGCAAAATATAAAGCGCTTACGACACAATTACTCTACAGCTATAAGCTTAACCCGCAGACGGTGTTTTTTGCTGGTTTTGGCGACAATGGTTTTGAGGATGACAACTTGTCACGTATTACCAAAGACTCACGCACGGCATTTGCAAAGTTTAGCTATGCGTGGTTACTTTAAGTAATAAGCAGGCAGTTCTTTATACAAAGTGGCTATAAGCTTTATTGATATATCTTATAGCCATTCCTTCCTTCTTTTTTCGTCTAAGCTAAGTAAAGTGTCCGTATTAAATAGCTTTTTAGCGCATCTAAGGGATCGTTATGACGAAAATTTTCCAAGACAACAGCCTTACCATTGGTAATACACCGATCGTCAAATTGAATCGTGTGACGAGCGGCAACGTATTTGCCAAAGTTGAATCTCGTAACCCTAGCTTTAGCGTTAAGTGCCGAATTGGCGCTTCAATGATTTGGGAAGCTGAAAAGTCAGGTTTATTGACCGCTGACAAAGAAATTATTGAGCCAACCTCTGGCAACACAGGTATTGCACTGGCATTTGTAGCGGCCTCACGAGGTTACAAACTGACATTAACTATGCCAAACACCATGAGTCTTGAGCGTCGCAAGTTACTAAAAGCGCTTGGTGCAAATTTAGTGTTAACTGAAGGCGCCAAAGGCATGAAAGGCGCGATTGAGAAAGCGAAAGAAATTCAAGCAGCAGATCCTGACAAGTATATTATTCTGCAACAATTCGAAAACCCAGCTAACCCGAAAATCCACTTTGAAACCACTGGCCCTGAGATTTTTGATGCGATGGACGGCCAAATTGACTACTTCGTCGCAGGTGTTGGTACGGGTGGTACTATCACAGGCGTAACTCGTTACCTGAAAAACGAAAAAGGTCTGGCAGTGAAGTCAATTGCAGTTGAGCCAGTTGATTCTCCAGTAATTTCTCAAACTTTAGCAGGTGAAGAAGTCAAACCAGGTCCACACAAAATCCAAGGCATTGGTGCGGGCTTTATTCCGGGTAACCTAGATTTAAGTTTGTTAGACGGTACTGAAAAAGTCAGCAATGAAGATGCTATCGCAATGGCACATGCGCTGATGAAGGACGAAGGCATACTAGTCGGCATTTCTTCTGGTGCTGCAGTTGTTGCTGCCAAGCGTATCGCTGAGCGTCCTGAGAACGCGGGTAAAAATATCGTGGTTATTTTACCAAGTGCAACAGAGCGTTACTTATCTAGCCCATTGTTTGCTGATGCATTTGGTGAGCAGGAACTCGTACAGTGATCTAGTCATTCAGTACATTTTCTCAGTCGAAAGGGGCATATTTGCCCCTTTTTCATTGCTTGCACTTTACATAAGTAATTTAACGTTACACACTAATCTTACTTGAGAAATTTGAAGTACTTGCTATGAGAAGCCTACTATTATTGCTGATAACCGTGTTTACTTTGCTGGGGTGTGGTGGCGACGATGCCGCAACTGGCGACAAAAACTCACCAAACTATAATGCAGTACTGTATTTCGACGCACTCTACAACAAACATGACTTGAATGCGGCTATGGAATACGCCACACCAACCATGGCAAGGATCATGCGCTCCTATGGCACCAGCTCGCAGTTTACCCGCAACATGCTCAATTTGCAGTATGATGAAGTAACGATTGAAGTAGACATGACCAACGCCAGTTTACGTGAACAGTATGGTGATAATGCCACCGTGAATCTTATTTTCACGGGGCAATGGCAAGGTAAAAAAATCGACGATATGCGTAGCGTCCGTATGACACGAAAAAAAGGCGCTTGGTACGTTGATAAAATTGTCGCTGATCCTTACTCGCGTTAAGCAAGACAAACAAGCGGACACTTTGTCCGCTTGTTGCTTTTAACAGCGCATGAGTTATACCAATCCTCTTAATTAAGTGATCTATTTTGAGGCAAGCAAAGCTTGTCGATTACACCGCTCTCGCGTCCTGCTAGCGCCAAGGCACCTACATCCATGTAGGCGAGGCGAAAATTTTGCTATTTAGTTGTTCTAAATGAGAGATTTTTAACGCCGTTAGCGACAGCTTTGGTCCCTCAAAATGATCAAGTATTATTGAGCATTGGTATTATAGCGTCTCATAAGCATTCACAGCGATTGCGCGCTGTCTTAACACTTCTAACTCCTGTAGCTGCAGATATTCATGCTCACCTATCACTTGTTGCGTTTTGGCTTTACCGAGTAATTTCGGCCAACTCAATCCTTTTAGTTCAGGGTGTTGGCGGCGATATTTATTGAGCTGCTTAATCACGCTACGTAATTGATGTGCTCGGCGAAATGCCTGCTCCATCACTCCAGTTCCTGCATCAGCGGTGAGATAACATAAGTAGGTAATGCGGTCACGGGCAACATTCGGGCTTGCCATCGCAGTGCACACCTGCTGAGCTAACTCATCACTCGGCTTACGGAATTGATTTCCAAGTGGCATTAACCAAAACTTCAGCGCACAACCTAATACTCGACTTGGGAAGTTATCACAAAACTCGCTGATGGCTTTTGCACCTAGATGTAAACTATTTTCAAGTGCATAACGCACCATAGGTAAATCACTGTGCTGGTGACCATCATCGACGAATTTCTTCAATACTGTAGAAGCCAGATAAAGCTGGCTAAGTACATCACCCAGTCGCGCTGACAGCATTTCTTTGCGTTTGAGCTCGCCACCTAGAGTTAGCATGGCTAAATCGCTACACATTGCCAGCATTTTACTGAGTCGCGTTAAATGTTGATAATAGCGCCGAGTTTCTCCAGACACTGGTACTTTGACGCTACGAGAACCAGTTAGGGCATGACCGAGAGCCGCAAAAGCATTGAGCGCGCTGAACTGCAAATGCTCCATTAAAGTATGGTCAAACTCCTTCAGCGCCAGCTCTTCGTCGCTTTGCATCACAATTTGCATTTCTTTAAGAATATATGGATGGCAGCGTGTTGCACCTTGGCCAAAAATCATCAAATTGCGGGTTAAAATATTGGCACCCTCAACCGTAATTGAAATGGGTATTCCCATATAGTTGCGCGCCAAGTAGTTTTCAGACCCCATTTGTATGCCCTTACCAGCATGAATATCTAAAGCATGATTCATGCAGCGCCTAGCCATTTCAGTCATATGGTATTTGGCAATCGCTGTGGTCACAGCTGGGCTTAGCTTCATATCAATGGCTATGGCCGTCATGGCTCTTGCCGCTTCTATGGTATAAGTGTCTGCTATCATCTCTGCGAGCGCTGCTTGCACCCCTTCAAACGCCGCAATCGGTTGGCTGAACTGCTTGCGCACTTGGCCGTATGCCGTTGTCATGCGAGTACATAAGTGAGCGGTGCCAGCACTCAGAGCTGGCAGCGAAATGCCCCTGCCGGCACTCAAACACGCCACTAACATTCGCCAACCACGGCCAATTCCTTGCTGGCCACCAATCACCCAATCAAGCGGAATAAGTACCTCTTCCCCTTCCGTGGTACCATTTAGAAAACCAAGATTGAGTGGGTTATGGCGGGCGCCGATTTTGACCCCTGGATGATCGGTTGGGATCAAAGCGCAGGTGATGCCAAGTGCTTCTTCACCACCTAACAATCGCTCTGGATCAAAGGCTTTAAAGGCTAATCCTAATACGGTTGCAACGGGCGCTAAGGTAATGTAGCGCTTACTCCACGTGAGCTTCAGCGCCAATTGCATTTTGCCATCAATCTCTGCCTGACAAATAATCCCAGTATCTGGAATACTACCTGCGTCTGAGCCAGCTTCTGGCCCTGTTAAGGCAAAACATGGCAAAGCCTCGCCGATTGCAAGCTTAGGCAACCAGTATTCTTGTTGCTCAGGTGTACCGTAATGAAGTAACAGCTCAGCTGGCCCTAAACTATTCGGCACCATCACAGTGACCGCCGCAGATAAACTCTTCGAAGCGATACGCGCCACGATATGAGAATTCGCCTGCGCCGAGAACTGCCGACCACCAAAGCGTTTCGGAATAATAAAGGCAAAAAACCCCTGAGATTTTAAATACTGCCATACCTCAGGAGACAAATCTTTGTCGCGCGCAACTTGCTCTTCATCAATCATGGCAAGTAAGGTTTCAAGTTCGTTGTCGATAAAGGCTCGTTCCTCGTCGCTTAGTGCAGGCTTAGGATAGCGATGTAACTTACCCCAATCCGGTCGACCGGAAAATAATGCGGCATCCCACCATACATCGCCCGCTTCCATCGCTTCTTGCTCGGTTTGCGATAAGGGTGGCAAGGCGCGTTTAAAAAAGCGCATTATGGGTTTAGACACTAAACTGTAACGAATATCCTTAACGGCGAATATAATAACCACCGCGGCAACAATTAAAATCAACCAGCTCATGCTCTTTTCCCTTGTTCCGTAATCTCTACAGTATGGTCTAATTGACCATAAATTCAACGGATTATTCTTAACAGATTGACCGGAAAAGCGAAATCTTTGGTTCGACGTCAGTGAACGCGAACAATTGTTCCTTGTTGGCCTGACTGTTATGATTGTGGTTCGAATAACAACAAGTGATTAAGAGCAAGATGAAAACAAAACTGACTCTCAGTGCTTTAATGGTTGCCAGCGCGCTGGCGCTAGCAGGGTGTAAAAGCGATGGCGCTACATCAACCAAAGTAACCGAAAAAGATGCTGAATTATTTATCGCCAAAGCAGAAAAAGAACTGACGGCACTGAATTTAGAAGGTAATCAGTCGCAGTGGATATATGCCAACTTCATTACTTACGATACCGCCAATCTCGCCGCTCAAACCAGTCAAAAATTTACTGAGGCCGTGGTGCGTTTAGCCAATGAAGCCGCTAAATATGATGGCCTTGAGCTTAGTTATGACAATCGTCGTAAACTCGATATATTAAAGCTTGCTCTTACATTACCAGCCCCGCAAGACGCAACAAAAACGGCCCGCCTATCTGCACTTGCCGCTGAGCTTGATGGTATGTATGGCAAAGGTAAATACTGTAAAGACGACGGCAGCTGCTTAAGCCTTGGCGATATGTCAGCGACTATGGCAAACAGCCGAGATTACAACGAACTATTAGACGTGTGGCAAGGTTGGCGTCAAGTTTCTAAGCCAATGCGAGAGTTATACCAAGAACAAGTCACACTCACCAATGAAGGCGCAAAAGAGTTGGGCTATGCGGACACAGGTGCGATGTGGCGCAGCAAATATGATATGCCAGCCGACGATTTCGCCAAAGAGCTTGACCGTATCTGGGGTCAAATCAAGCCATTGTACGATTCACTACACTGCCACGTACGCGCTAAACTCGGCGAAAAGTACGGCACCGATAAAGTACCGCAAGATAAACCTATTCCAGCGCATTTGTTAGGTAACATGTGGGCACAAACTTGGGGCAATATTTACGACTTAGTAGCGCCAGTAGATGCAGATCCCGGTTATGATGTTACCGAATTACTCGCTAAGCACAATTACGATGAGCTTAAAATGGTACAAGGCGCTGAGAAGTTCTTTACCTCTATGGGTTTTGAGCCATTGCCACAGTCTTTCTACGAGCGTTCGCTATTTATCAAACCACGTGATCGCGATGTGCAATGCCATGCCTCTGCTTGGAACTTAGACAATAAAGACGACTTACGCATTAAAATGTGTATTCAACGTACCGGTGAAGAGTTTGCGGTGATCCACCACGAACTTGGACACAACTTCTACCAACGCGCTTACAATAAACAATCTATGTACTACCAAGAGAGCGCCAACGATGGTTTCCACGAAGCCATTGGCGACACCATAGCGCTCTCTGTTACCCCGGGCTATTTAAAAGAAATTGGTTTGCTTGATGAGGTCCCTGACGAATCAAAAGACATTGGTCTATTGATGCGCATGGCGATGGATAAAATCGCCTTTATCCCATTTGGCCTATTAGTTGATCAGTGGCGCTGGAAAGTGTTCTCTGGCGAAATTAAACCTGAACAGTACAACCAAGCTTGGTGGGAATTACGTAAGAAGTATCAAGGTATTGACGCGCCTATCGCACGTAACGAAACAGACTTTGATCCGGGCGCAAAATACCATGTGCCGGGCAATGTGCCATATACGCGTTATTTCCTTGCACATATTTTACAGTTTGAATTCCACAAGGCTTTATGTGAAGTTGCAGGCAGCAAAGAATCTATCCACCGCTGCTCTGTATACGGTTCAAAAGAAGCGGGTCAACGTTTGAACGAAGTGTTGGAAATGGGTTCAAGCCGTCCTTGGCAAGAAGCGCATGAAAAGCTCACTGGTAAACGCGATATGGATGCGACTGCGGTGCTAGATTACTTCGCGCCATTACAAGCTTATTTAGACGAGCAAAATAAAGGTCGTAGCTGCGGCTGGTAAGGTTTGTTTTAGTTAACGATTGAGCGGCCCCATGTGGGCCGTTTTTTATGAACAGTACTAAGCTGCAAGCTGCCCCTGCACGATTCCTATTTCATAGTAGAGCTGCTATCATCACTTAACCTAAAATTAACAACCGTACTTACGCTCATTACAAGGAATTTGTTATGTCTCGCTTTATGCCTTTGAACCTCATTATCGCCGCATTAGCTCTTAGCGGTTGTGCCAGTCAAGTGATGCCGTCCGATACCTCCACTGCCACCAATGCGGCTTCTGTAACGGCGAATGAATGCATTGGAAGTGTGCTGTTGCCACCGGAGCTTGCAAGCCAGTTTGTTGCAATTGACGACCCCGAACTCTTGAATTCAGCACTTGGCCAAAGTGAGCAAGGTAAACTCTGCCAAGGTCAAGTTTACCTTGCTCAGCAAAATGTAACGCTATTTCGCGCTTGGAATAGCACCAACCCCAAGAGCCGCCTTGGCCAGTGGTGGGCATTTACCCGCCCTGCGGGTTCCATTGCAGACTACCGCAGCCAATATGAGATCTGCTATCAGTGGTCACCGCTTGATAAAATGTTAAGTTGCGAACTCAAAGCTGGCAGTAAAGTGGTGGTAGGAAATGGGCAAAGCGCCAAATGTTCGGATTACTTAACTTACCCAGTCTCTGCAACTCAGCAAGTGTATCTTGCAGATGCAGCTAATTCAGTCGCAAATTGTACTGATTTTATTGGTGTGATGAGTTGGGAAGCGCAAGCACCAAATATGCCAAACTCAGCACATTAATGGAGCGAAGTACTACGCAATTTGCATTTTTATCGCTGCTATATTAAAGCAGTCGCTTGGTGCAAAGTATTTCGGCGGCGTCCGATTTGAAGTACACGGAGACAATCATGGGTCAATATAAACATTATTTATTAGCGATTAGTTTTGGCTTAGGTTTAGCTTACGCATCTATATTTATTGTCGGATTTGGGGCTGCAGTGGCAATCCCTGCCGACATAGTAAAACCGTTAGCCCAATACTCGGCCCTACTCTCCTCTACGTTAATTGACTTAGTGACGATTGCGCTACCTTTGGCAGCTACATTTTTACTTTGTGTGTTTATTAGCTCACTAGTTAATAAGCGGCCCAATAGTTTATTTTATATATTGCAGCTCATTCCCTTATTCGTTCTACACATTTATTTTATGCTGCAAATGCCTTCCCTTTCAAAAATGGGCTTAATCCCTACATTGCCTCGATATCTGTTACTTGGTTGGTGCCTGTATTATGTCTTGCGCCGCAACAAAGGTTCTAAAACTGCTGCTCTCTAACTACATACACTTACTACATAAACTCATTTAGATTGTTTAAGCGCAGACTTCACCACATGTTGTGACGAGAGCCACTTTAAGCAGCTAGTTAATGGCATAGGTTCGCAAATATGAAAACCCTGCATTTGGTGTATGCCGAGCTTTTGCAACTGAGTGATCTGTTCTTGCTTTTCAATACCTTTTGCCACCAGTTCAACGCCTACTTGGGAAGCTAATATAGTGCACAACGACAACAACTGTTCTTTCTGCGCCTCGCTTATTCGCGCAAAAGTGCTTGGGTCTATTTTAATGGCATTAAGATTACGGCCCAGCAAATGTCGCAAACCGCCGCTACCGGCAGCAAAGTTATCAATACTCACGCTATATCCAAGCTCGCATAGAGTAGCGAGCAATTCTTCGCATTGTTGGCTCGCGCTCAGTAGGTTGTCGGCAATTTCTAACACCACATGTCTGGCAAAAGTGCCTTCTTGAGACTGATGTTCGGCAAGGTGATGGACAATTTTATTGGACTGTAAGTCATAACTGCTCAAATTAACATGAACTTTAATCTCAGGCTGAATTTCAAGCAGTTTCGGCAAATCTTGATGTACCCGTGCCAAGACCCAAGGCGTAATTTGGCGCAAAATCCCCGCGCGCATTGCCAAATTAATAAATTGTTCCGCAGCCAACATAGTACCGTCACGCTGGGGCCAGCGTAATAACGCTTCCAGCGCAACAATATCGCCCTTCACACACTCATAAACAGGCTGGTAATACAATTGCAATTCGCCCTTAGCCAAACCATTTTGCAGTGCTTGAATAGTTTGTAATTCACGCTTTGAATCGCCGCCGAGCTCTTCACTGAAAATCACCAAACTTTGCCGAGTTTGTTTGGCTTGATACATCGCAATGTCCGCCTCTTTTAGCAAATCAGCTGTGTTGTGACGCGCGCCAATAAATTGGCTGGCACCCGCACTGTATTGAACGTAAAGCTCGTAGCCATCAATATTAATCGCATGATGTAAAGCACTCACCAAAGCGTTGTTTTGCGAATAAATCCCGCTTACATCACTTTGTGTGGTGATCAGCACAAACTCATCACCACCAATACGATACAGCAGGTTTTCTGGCAATAGTGCTTGCTCTAAACGTTGCGCCAGTTCACGCAATAATTTATCGCCCATGGCATGACCGAGTGCATCATTGATCTCTTTAAAATTGTTTAAATCGATCAGCAGCAGTGCAAACGGCTGCGCGGCTTTGACCCGAGTTTCTATCTCTCGTAAACAGGCACTACGGTTTTTTAACTGGGTTAAACTATCATGATTTGCTTGATACTTTTCTATATCAGTTTGTTGAATCTCGCGTTTTATAGAACGCAGACTCAGGTTTATCACTAATAACACAAAGATGCTGCCTAAAAACAGGATAAGTGCAAGGCCAAGCTCCACCATAGTGGTGTGCATCAAATGAATTAAATAAACGGCATATAGCGCATAACTAGTGCAGAAAAATGCAATCAATAGGAAGAGTAACCGCCAACCGAGCTCGCCACTTAAACTACAAATGGTCTTACAAGGCCGCACTGAGGTGAGCAAAATGGCTAACCCAACTACAACGAATAAGATTGCTACAACTGTCACCTACGCCGCCTCTGGATGTTGTTTCTTGAAGTATAGGTGAGTTTTTTAATTAGCGGGTAAAAGCCCACACAAAGCACACCTCAGGTTCGCCAAGTGCAGGCTGGTTGGAGCCTTAAGCGTTTTTCAAGATACTGTAGAGCTGATCTTTTAACTGTAAACGTTGCTTTTTGAGCGACTCAAGATAGTCGTCTGACGTGTTCTCTATCCCTTCTTCAATACGGATAACCGCGTTGTCGATGTCATGATAGTCTTCAAATAAGCGCGCGAAATGTTTATCAGACATCTTGAGCTCGTGGATTTTTTCTTTAAATTCAGGTAGTTCTTTTACTAGGCTATGACGTTCAATAATCATCAGCACTCTCCTTTTGTGGACTTTTAAAGCGTGGGCTAACTTGTTCCGATAAACTCATAGTACGCTTTCACTAATCCAAAGTTTTGATCTAGCGCAAGCTAAATCCATCTGTCACAGCAATTTAAAGACCTGCTAAAGCGAGTAAAATTAGTGTTCTAAGCAGGGCAAAAGGGATAAAGATCTCTTTTACAATGGGCCAAAAACGAAAAAAGCCAGCAAAGCTGGTTTCAGATTGATGATAAACCCTGCTTTTTTAAGCGGGGTTTATTTTTTCGATAGTTAGGTCGTTTTTTCT
>NZ_JBHRSD010000006.1:154749-177782 GCF_042643375.1 Pseudoalteromonas fenneropenaei | reverse complement strand
GAGTGCTATTTAGAAAAGGTATTGAATAGCAAGTGATTTTTCATGCTCTTGCCCTGATCACTAAGAAGTCAGCCCTATTATCTACAATAAAACATGTAAATGTGGTAAAGGCTTTAGTATTAATACTTAGCTAGAATATATATTTAACTTTCCTGTACAAACACAGGTAACTGCACTCTTACACCAAGCCCGCCACCGTCACGATTATAAAGTGAAATCTGGCCATGATGGGCTTCGACAATCTCGCGGCATAGCGCAAGTCCTAGGCCGCTGCCAGTGGCTTTGGTGGAATAGAATGGTACGAGCGCATTGGCCATGACTTGTTCGCTCATGCCTTTGCCTCTATCAAGTACATCTAGCTGCACATGTTGCCCCTGCTTACTAAGCTTAATGACAATTTGATCCAATGCGGAGCCTGATTCATGGGCATTTTTCAATAGGTTGATAAGTAATTGTTCAAGTTGCACACGGTCGGCGGTTAAAGTGGCCTCACATTGTAAATCGTATTGAAATTGCCAGTGGGCACTTAAAGCTTTGGCAAATTGCAACCAAGCTATTTGACTGAGTTTTGGCTGTGGTAACTTGGCAAATTTACCGTAACCATGAACAAATTCAGTCAAGTGTTTAATACGTTCATCTATGGTGGCAAACACTCGAGTTAAGCGATTGTCGTTGAGACCTTCAGTGAGGATTTTACCACTGTGTAACATAGATGAGATTGGCCCCAGCGAATTGTTAAGCTCATGGCTTATCACGCGGATGACTTTTTTCCATACCATCACTTCCTGACGGCTTAACTCACGTGTCATTTGCTTTAAAATAAATAATGTATGATGCTGGTTATTAAGTAAAAATGCCCCCGTGGTTAAGTGCCAAGTTTGGGTTTCACTGTGCTCTGGTTGCAAGCTAAATAGCCCATCACGCTTATGACTTAACACAGCTTGTAAGCCCGCAGGTGCGGCATCAAACAAAGTATCGAATTGCATGCCTTCCAAGCGCGATGGACAACGAAATAGTTCACGCGCAGCCAAATTTGAAAACACCACTTGTTCATTGCTATTCACTAGCATCAAGACTTGAGGCGCACTTTGCAGAACTTTGTCGAGCATCAATTCACGCTGGTAGAGCCATTGCTTTTCTGCACGCAGCTGGCCGGCGGTTGAGTTATACAACTGGCATAAATGACCAAATTCGTCGTCTTTGTCATAAGCCAGCTGAGAGGCAAACTCACCATCTTTAAAATTCAATAGGCCCAGCTCAAGTGCGGCAAGGCCATCACGTAAATCCTGACTTAAACTATGTACCAGTATTACACTGAGACTAAACGCAGCTATAACTAGCAGCAATTTTTCTAATACAGTCCAGTCTAAAATCCACAGTATAGGTATTAATACCAGCGCTATGGCAAGCAGGGTGATGACATGGAGTTTAGTCATTAATGAGTGGCGCATTAGTAGTCTATGCCAAATTTCTGTAAGCGACGATATAAAGCTTGCCGAGTCATACCAAAATGGCGCGCCACTTTGGCTATTACCCCTTGGTAGTCACGCATTGCCGTTTCTAGTTCAGCCTTATTTGGCTCAAGACTTGTGACCACCGCTGCTGGACTTTCCCGTTGCAGCGACTGCAGCGCAAAATCGTCAGCTTCTAAAATACCTTCAGGTTTTAATACTGCAACCCGTTTACAGGCGTTTTCTAATTCCCGTACATTACCAGGCCATGAATAGTGGCAGAGCTTTAATTCCGCCTCACGGCTGAGCACTCTATTTGGGAGAAAATGTCCGACTAGCGGCAAAATATCGTCGATACGTTGCGATAATGCGGGCAAATGTAGTTCAATGACATTGAGGCGATAATACAAGTCTTCGCGAAACCGGCCTTGCTGAATATCCTCTAACAAATTGGCGTTGGTAGCAGAGATCACTCGCACTTTGGTTTTGTGGGTGTTCACCGACCCCAAACGTTCGAACTCGCCAGTTTGTAGCACCCTAAGTAATTTAGTTTGCCCGGATAAAGGCAAATTGCCCATTTCATCTAAAAACAAGGTGCCACCATTCGCAGCTTCAAAACGCCCTACGCGCGCTTTGGTGGCGCCAGTAAAAGCTCCAGCTTCTGCGCCAAACAATTCAGCTTCAATCAGTTCGGCAGGTAAGGCGCCGGCATTCACTTTAATAAATGGCTGGTTAGCAAGATGAGAATTCGCTTGAATGAGCTCTGCAATTTTCTCTTTACCACTGCCGTTGGGGCCTGTAATCAGCACCGAGATATCGGACTTTGCTACTTGCAGTGCCATATCAACCAAGCGCTGCATGGCTTGGCTGGCGTAAATCAAGCCCGTTTTTTTAGCCTGAACGCGGCTATCTTGACGCTCCAACTCTTGACGCGACAAGGTTTCGCTGGCCGTTTGCGCTTTGCCAAGTGCCACTAAGTTGGCAATGCTGGTGAGCAGCTTATGGTCGTCCCAAGGCTTAGCAAGGTAGTCGGCAGCGCCTGCTTTGACCAGTTCAATGGCACTTTCCAGTTCAGTCCAAGCGGTGATCAAAATAATCGGCAGGTTCGGGTTTAATTTACGCAGCGCGTAAAACAGCGCTTTGCCTTCTTCGCCCGAGGTGGTGTCAGTACTGAAGTTCATATCTTGGATCACCAACGCAATCCGTTGGTAATTGACTATTTGCTGCGCTTCGAAAGGCGTTTTGGCGGTGGCTACGGCATAGCCGTGAATCTCTAAAAGTAACGACAATGCCTCAAGCACCGCAGTATTGTCGTCTACTATCAATATCTTATCCATGAATGCACGCTATGTTATTATTTTTACGCCCCCAGTTTATGATCGCCTCTTGACGGCAAACTGCGCCAACTATCTTCAGCGAACAAGCGGGAACAAAAGTGCTACCCTGTCGCCAGTGTAGCACGTTGTTTAGATTAGATACTACGCGTTGCAATGCTCGGTGAAATATCCGCCGCACGTTTGGCCGGTCCAAATACCGCGATAATCGTCATTAACAGCACCGCAATCGCCGTGGCAAATACATAAACAAGCTGCAGTTGAGGTATCGAATAATGTGCCATCAATTGTTGGCCAAGATACACCGCCCCAGCGCCACCTAACAGTAAACCAACCAGACAAATCATCACGTTTTCAACTAGGAAATAGCGAATAATGGCCGATTTGCGCGCCCCTAAGGCTCTGCGCGTGCCGATTTGCTTAGTCCGTTTACTGATATTGAACAGGGTTAAACCGAAGATACCTAGGGCAGTAACTAAGATTAGCACCACAATTAACACTATCAACATGCGCATCATCAGCGTATCGCCCGCGTTGTAATCTGCTTTTTGTTCGTCCAAGCCTTTGACCCAGTTGAGCACTCTTTTATCATAGGCATTCAGCATCAAATCTTCGATTTGAGCCATGACTGCTTGGCGCTGACCGGGTTCAGTCCGCACAATCACTTCTTGCACTGCACTAGCCTGTACAAACGGGATAATAACCAGATTATTCGGCCGAGAGTCCTTTAGCCATGGGCCAGACGCTTGTTTGATAACACCAATAATGGTGAGGCCTTTATCCCCCAAATAAATGGTTTGGCCAAGGCCATCGCCTTCTGGGAACATTTCATCAAGAAATGCCTGAGTAACAAGACCAACATTTGGCAACTTAGAGAGATCTTTGGCGATAACCACTTCATCTTGGGTAAAATTACGCCCCGCAATCAGCTCCACACCTAAGGTAGACAACATATGCTCGTCAGCAAAAATATATGCAGCACGGACATTTTTACTCTGTTCAGGCGCTGGTTTAAGATTAAATCCGCTGGCGCTGCCAGAACCAGATAAAGGCACGACTGAAGTAATGCTTGCGTCCACTACACCAGGTAATTGTCGTAGCATAGTTTCATCAAGCTCAAATTGCTGCGATAGGTCAACATCTTGGCCAAAGGTCATGACTGAAAAACTAAATAAGTCTTGCTCTGGATAGCCGGTTTCTTGCTGTAAATACTGCAATCTATCTTGAATAATAAATGCCGCATTGCTCACAATGGCGGTCGTGATCGCAATTTGGATAAGTAACAAAATCGCGCCAACTTTGGAACGGCGTAATGCATTAAAAATGGGCCCTATTTCAAACATGGTCGGCTCCTTATTGGCTTTTCAAATAAGTGGCTGGCGTAGTGCGGCACACTAGCCAGGCGGGATATAGTCCAGCAACAACGCAGGCAACAATAGCAATCGAGGGCGCAGCAAGGAGCATGCTCCAATCCATAGTGGCTAAATTGTTGTAGTAATCTTGGGTTTGCCGAACCCCAAACAAGCCAATTTGCGCAACCAAAATACCGAGTACCCCACCAAATAAACCCAACATCGACACTTCAACAATATGTTGATAGAACACCTGACGTTTGCTGGCGCCAAGCGCACGACGCACGCCAACTTCTGGGGCGCGGCGCAGGAACTTTGCCAATAACAGCCCAAGGATATTCGCCAAACACACTGCCAAGAACATAAAGCTCAGCGCGACTAAAATTTTGTTATCTTCAGAAACCACCTTGTTATATTCCATCCACGCATTCACATCGTTCAACTTGTAAGCGAGTTCTTTGCGATTAAAGCGACCCAGCTTTTGCTGCTCTTCCATATACGCCATTAAGTAAGCGCCATATTCCTGTTTAGCTTGCTCATCGGGTAGTTCCGCCCAGAATTGGATCCAAAACTTTTCTGATTGTAATTTGTCTTTAAAGGTATCTGACTTTTCAAACTTCCAACCATTGGTATTACCCCAGTTATTAATTTCGCGCGCTGCAACTAGAGAAAATGGGATGAAAAGTCTTTCAGGGTCGTTAAATGCGCCGTTATTCAAATCGTAATACTTAACATGGGTACGCCATTCTTTAACCACACCGACAATTTGAAAACTATCCGAATCTAAGAATAACGATTTACCTACTGAGTTCTCACCACCAAATAGTTTGTCATTGAGTGATTCGCTAATAATAGCAACCGGTGCTGCGCCTTCTTCTTGTGCATCTGTCCACACCCCGCCATAAACAAACTCACGCTCAAACATCGCAAAGAAGTCTTTGCCAACCAAACGGGTATTTTCTGTAAATGGCTTTAATTCCGCGGTATTTAAGTGCACAGAAAAACCAGAGCGCATGCTGGCAGTTTTGCGCTCTGGGAGAGGCGCATTCATCAAGTTCATGGCATCTTGATAAGTGAACTGCAGCGGGAAGTTATCGCTGGTCCAAAGTTGGCTGCCTTCATCCATAGTGCGTAACTGAGGGTGAAAGAGCTTGGCACTTTTATGCGGAATAGGGTCCATTGACATCATGTGGTAGACCGACAAGCTGGTCATGGTAATCCCTATACCAATGGCAATGGCGATAACCATTAAGCTACTCACCAAAGGCGTACGTTTAAAGCTACGCCAACTTAAATCAAGGTAGTGGGCAAACATCTTACACCCCCTCTAGGATTGCGCTCGCGGACTTTCGCGCACCTTGATACAAAGTGAAATCCGCTAACTGACCGTCAACGACTTGGATATTACGCGGCGCACGGCGGGCAAGCTCAGGGTCGTGCGTGACCATAATTATGGTGGCGCCGTCACGGTTGATTTGTTCGAGCAACTCCATAACTTGGCGAGCCATGAGGCTGTCTAAATTACCTGTTGGTTCGTCAGCAAGCAAAAAGCGCGGTTCGCCTGCCAATGCACGAGCTATCGCGACCCTTTGCTGCTGACCCCCAGAGAGTTGTTGTGGTAAATGTTTGGCACGACTGGCAAGGCCGACTTGTTCTAAACACTGTTCAATACGACGCTTACGCTCAGCGGCTTTGATCCCGCGATAGCGCAGCGGCACTTCGACATTCTCATATAAATTCAAATCGGGAATGAGATTAAAACCTTGGAAAATAAAACCAATTTTCTGATTACGTAAATCAGCGCGTTGATTATCAGAAAGCTTACCCACATCAACACCATCCAGCAGATATTGACCGCCTGAGAATGGCTCTAACATCCCTGCGATATTCAAAAAAGTGGTTTTGCCTGAACCCGACGGCCCAGTCACCGCAATAAACTCACCTTCATTTACCTGCAAATTGAAGTCACGTAATGCGTGGGTTTGCACCATCTCTGTTTGGTATACTTTGCTGATGTTTTTCATTTCTAACATGATTATCTTCCTGTTGATTAGTTTAACTGCACAGATGGTGCTTGATTAAATGCTTCGTAATTTGAAATTATGATTTGGTCGCCGACGTTTAAGCCACTAAGAATTTCGACTTCACTGACGCTAACCGCTCCTGTCCGAATTTCGATTCGCTCCGCAACGTTGCCACTCAGTTTGTACGCAACAAAGCCACCCGATTGGGTAAAGGCGCCACGTTTGACTTTCAATACTTCTGGCTTGTTTTCAAGTAACACCCGCGCTGAGAGTTGCTGATTTTGGCGAATGCCAGTTAAATCAGCTTGGTCAAAGCGCACCCGAGTGGTCACTTCACGATTGGTGACCTCAGGCGAAATGGCTGACAAAGTTCCAGTCACTAAATTGGCACCAATTTTTAGCTCAACCACCATGCCAAGGCCAAGTTCATTGGCGTAGCTCTCCGGCACTTGTAATTCAGCTTCATAAGCACTTAAGTCAACTAAGGTCATTAGCGCTTGGTTCTTACTTACTAACGCTTTAGGTTGCACATTCAAATTCCCCACGATCCCAGCCACACTGGCTGTGATGGTTAAATTGCCCACTTGGCGCACGAGTTCGTCGACCACCAGCTGTTGTCTAGCTACGGTGCTTTTTGCTGCTTGTAAATCAAAAGCCAGAGTGTCTCTTGCCAGCAACACTTCTTGCTCTGCATGTTTAAAAGTCAGCTTGGCACGAGCCAGATCATCAACCGCTTTTTCTAAGTCAATTTGGCTTATCAAATGTTGCTTAATGGAAAGTTGCGCACGACGGTTTTCACGTTCAGCCGCGTTAAGCTCTACTTGGGCCATATCGAGTTGTTTATTGAGATTGAGCGTTTGGCGCCGCGCTTCTAACTCTTTTCGTGCCAATTCGCCTTTTACTCGGTCTAATTCAGAGCGTTGTTGCTTTAGCTCATTGTTAAGCTCTGGGCTATCTACTATCGCAACAATTTGTCCTTCGCTAACGGTATCGCCGGCCTTTACTTGCAAGTCCACAAAACCTTGCTCTGGGCTATAAACTTGCGGGGCATTGGCTGCAACGATACGGCCCGTTGCTATCAAATCTCGCACTAAATCGCCTTTAATAACGGCAGCAATTTGCACGCTGTCACGGGCAATAGATTTAGCAGCGCCACTACTATTCATAATGGCATTGGCAGATAACGCCATCACCAATAACGCAGCAGCGACAATGACCCCATTGCGCCATATTTTTGATTTTGACTTAACAACAATATCTTGTCCGCTGGTATCTCTTATCATGATTGTTTTCCTTATACCGCCCGTTTACCTTCACTCAGCTTGATGCACAGCGCGATGAGCAACATAGTGAGAGGTGAAATTAAAAATGCACTGATCAACATAGCGTCCCCATTCGGTTTACTTAGACAATGAATGATCTCTACTAATTTCTATTCGATTCTCGTGCCAATTTTTAACCTTATGTTTTTAAATGACTTTGTTTAATTTTACAGTGAGATTTGGTGTCCGCGGACAGTAAAAGTGTCCGTAGCGGACACTTTTACTGTAACAGGGATCTTGCACACCATCCGTTGAGCCAGACGCAATTCCAATCCTAAAGCATTAAGCAATTAAGATAAGTTCAAACAAAATAACGCGTTAGTGTGCAATCTTGGCTGTGAGTATCTATACTTGGGAAAGTTTTGGGTTTGGTGGAACGGATTATGGAAGTTACCCAATCAGATTTGCATGCAGCCGCAGCGGCTTACCAAGAATTTGGTTATGTTTGTTTACCCAAATTCTTTTCTCAAACCATGCTCGATAAGATTGAGCCTGTAGTGCGTGCCTTTCATGATCGTTGGTTAGAAGACAATCATGCCTTTTACAAAAGCCATGCAGTGAATTCCTCTGGCTTGACAGCCGACACTTACTTAAATAAAGCAGAGCGGCAAACCCTGTTTACCTTGATCGGTTGCGACAGCATGACCAAACTAGCAAGTGCCTTGTTACGCCGCCCAGTTTATATGAACTCTCAGCTGTTTTTTGACCCCTACAATCCTCATCAAAAAAATTACTGGCACCGTGACGGCCAATATCATCTCAGTATTGAAGAGCAACAAGCTGCTTTGCACGGCCCAGACGTGATCCATGTGCGTATTCCACTTGCTGATGAACCCGGCTTGGAATTAGTCCCCAAAAGCCATAAACAGTGGGACAGTGAACAAGCCTTAGATGTACGGCTAGAGCGTAACGGCCGCAGTAAAAGCGACTCCATTCCAGGGAGCGTTGCATTGCCGCTTAAACGCGGTGATGTGTTGGCATTTTCTGCCAATATGCTGCATCGAGGTCTATACGGAAACCAGCGCTTTGCCTTAGATATTCTATTTTGTGAGCCGGAAATGCACTCGTTTTTAAATGATGTGCATCAGCCTTGCGCTGAGATCCGTGCCACGCTGGAATGTCTGGCGGTTTTTCCTTAGACTAGCAGTGAAAACAATAACAACTAAGGTTACGCTATGTTTCGCACTTTGTTCATTTGCTGCTTATTGGTGTTTTGCAGCAGCGCTTTTTCCCTAGAGATATTTCTATTTCGCCATGCGGAAAAACAAGCAGGACAAGACCCTGAGTTAACTCTGCAAGGTAAAGCGCGAGCTGAGCGCTTGGCAGAGTTAATTGCACCACTACAACCAACATTACTGTTTTCAACGGATTATCTGCGCACCACACAAACGATTGCCCCACTTGCCAAAGTGGTGAATCTCCCCGTGCAAATCTACAATCCAAAGAACTTAAATAATTTTGCCAAGGCGCTCAGTGCGATGTCGGGCACTGTGGTGGTAGTCGGCCATAGTAATACTACACCAGCGTTACTTAAGGCGCTGACTGGTATCAATAAAACCATACCTGAGTCGCAATTTGATGTCATTTATTGGTTAAAAAAGAGTCCTGATGGTTTTTCGGTTGTTGAAACATCCTCTGATTTACAGGCGCTCCCCTAAACTTAGCCTTTGATTAAAAGTGCATAACATTCTTACTGTAGCGCACTTTTTAACACCCCCTCACAAACAAATAACAACCTTCAACTGAGTGCTAGCTAAACTTAGAAAGAGGCCTTGTTATCACCTGAGGTGGGTTATGAAAAAAGGTATGCTGCTAGTATCTCTGGTGCTGCTCTGCATCACCACAGGCTTAGTGACTTGGCACTATTTTCAGCCTGTAGATCCGTATGTGACACGGCAAGTGATTCACACCGCCAGTAATAGTGACAAAGGCAATTTACTCGATTTTTACCCCCACATTAGCAAAGTTAAGCGCCCGCGAGACTCAGTTATTTACCCCATTGCCGTTGGTGAAGTAGGTCCTGCAGAGAGTTTATACTCTGGACCTAAGCAATACCCCTTTTTCTGCATGACGCTGGATTCTGGCTTAGGCCAGCCTGAAATCGACAATCAAAATCGCGAAGGTGTACGTGTATACCAAGGTGACAACATTGTTGGTTACAGCAAAGATTGTGGCAGTAAAACCGCACTCCATTACTTCTCATTAGTTAATGGACAACTTGAAAAGGTCACCGTAGAACAAACCAAAAACTTAGCAACTCCGCTTTATCGGGTTGAACAAGGCACCATCAATCGCTTTATTTACGCCATCATCATGCCCATCACACCTTCAGAAGTTGATAACCGAACGGCACATAGTTTGTGGAATAAAAGATTGATTTATCAATTCCATGGCGGCTCAGGGATAGGTTATCGGCAAGGACGGTTATCGGCCCACGGCCTGATCGAAAATCAACTGGAGCAGCTTAAAGGAGGTTATGCGGTGATCTCCTCAAGCGGCAATAAAACCAGCTACACCTACAACATGCTACTTGCCGAAGACACTGCAGCTCGGGTGAAACGTCAGTTCGTGAGCCTGTATGGTGAACCTTTGTATACGGTTGGGATTGGCGGCTCTGGTGGTGGCCTTGCCCAGTATCTGCTAGCGCAAAACGGCGCGGGAATTTTAGATGGCCTTATTCCACTTTATAGCTACCCAGATATGATCACACAAACTACTTACGCGCTGGACTGTGATTTACTCAACAACTACTTCACTTTTCGCGCCAAACATAAAAAGGACTGGCGTGATTGGGAACGGCGGCGGCAAATAGAAGGAATGAACGCGATTAATGACTTTCCACAAAAAGCAGGCTATTTACAACCACTCAATCAATTAATGGCGGGATTTGTACCTGATTTCCCTGATGGCAGTAGCGAGTGTATCAATGGTTATTTCGGTCTCTCGAGTTTCATTAATAACCCGCGACAGGGGTTTTTACGCGCTTTTTTCAGCTCAGATGTGGTAGCAAGTACAAAATGGAGCTATTGGCAGGATTTAAGTGCCATTTTGGGCCTCGATGAGCAAGGCTTTGGTCGCTCCACATGGGACAATGTCGGTGTCCAATATGGTTTGCAAGCCTTAAAAGAGGGCGAAATATCAGTAGCAGAGTTTCTGCATCTGAACCGTCATATTGGCGCTTGGTTACCGCAAGCGAAGATGCAAGCAGAAGACATCATTATGCCGTTTGGGCATAAACTGCCAATTTGGCTCTCGTTATGGGGGAACCAAAATGTCAGCGAAGTTTCCCCGCTTGCCAATACCGCAGCACGTCACCAAGGCGACATTACCGCGATGCAGCAAGCGTATCGCTCAGGCCAAGTCTTTATCGGTAAAGTTTGGTTGCCGATTATAGATGCACGCCATTATCTTGAGAACCAGCTCGACATGCATCATATGTCCGCCTCGTTTTATAGCCGCTTACGTATTCAACAAGCAACTGGGCAAACCGCCAATCATGTTATTTGGGTGGCTGATAAAAACTATGATCCGACCACAGAAGCCTTAGCCTTGATGGATAAATGGCAATTGGCTATGTCCTCACGCACACTAGAAGGCGTCGTCGCTGCCAAACCCGCTGAGCTAGAAGATACCTGCTTTGGCAAACAAGGGGAAACCCTTGCAAAGGGGGGCCAAGTGTTTGATGGGACCTGGAACAACCGCCCACCAGGTACTTGTTTAAGTTATTTCCCGATGTACAGCACCAGTCGCATTGTTGCTGGTGCGCCATGGGCGGGCGACTTATTCAAATGTGCCTTGATCCCCGTTGCATCGGCGTTAGACAAAGGGCTGTATGGCACTGTTGATATGTCAGCATACCAAACCCAACTACTAGAGATTTTCCCTGATGGGGTGTGCGACTACCAACAGCGTGATCAAGGGCGTCCAAGTGACCTTTGATAAACACTCAAAAACTCAAATTAGGCCGAAGTGACAACTCTTGCACCCTACTGTACACTCGACATCAGTCGCCTAGTCAACTGAATGTTGGCTAATGCTGAAATCACTTAGCAACTCAAGGAATTCGATATGCCTTTGTTATTTTCCTACGGTACTTTACAGCTACCGCAAGTTCAGCTCGACACTTTTGGTCGTTTACTCACTGGCACTCCTGACTTTTTACTCGGATATCAAATCCAGCAAGTTGAAATCACCGATGAAGCGGTGTTGAAAAGCAGTGGCCAACGCTATCACCCTATTTTGTATCGAGGGAATGAGAGTGACAGTGTGAGTGGAACGGTATTTGAAATCACCCAAAAAGAGCTCGAGCAGGCTGATGGTTATGAAGTGGGCGATTATCAACGTGTTGAAGCACCATTACAATCTGGTAATCACTGTTGGGTTTATGTTGCGGCTGATATAAACACCCCATAATGGTGACGAATTCGACCATAATTTGCTCGTTGATGACGGGAGATCCGTTATTTCTCCACAGTTAATGCACAATTCCCAGCTAAGCTGTCATGATTACGCTAAATCCCTTTTTCAAGGATGTTGTCATGAAGTTTGTTACTGCGCTCGTTTTGCTCTCTTCTTTGCTGTTTTTATCTGCTTGCCAGCTTAAGGACAGTGAACCGGAAAAAAATCTCACGATTACCAAAGTGGATACAGGTCCGCTGCTCAATTTAGAGCAACAGGCAAATTTTACGGTGTTTTACGATCTCAACATCATTGGCTTTGATAACATTGAAGTTGATGTGCATTTTTACCTTATTCATCAAGACGAATTACAAGATACCAGTAACGCGACTGAGCAAACCATTGATGCGGCTTATCAGTTAGGGGTCACAACGTTGAGCCAGCTCACTCAAGGACAACATACCTTATCTCTAGACGTTGAATTACCTGACAATTTAGCCGGCGGTGAATATCGCATTGTTGCCCAGCTAGACCCGCTAAACAATCATACTGAAGACAACGAGGACGACAACCCCCCCAATCTAGACCATCAGCACTTCGCCAAAGGGGATTACCCTTACGCCAATATTCATATAGCGCCTATCAGTGCTCATGATTATCAGTTACTTGCGATGACCTTTGGACAAAATGCCTTACTGCTTGATGCGCCCCACATTGACCTTGGCACCAGCCATTTGCATTCCGATTTGGTTGGTTACTTAACTGCCGATTACCACGGTAACAACAGCGATGTCGTGACAGTTACTGCCGAAGCGCAAGTAAATAGCAATTGGCACCCACTTCACTTTTGGTCAAAAGATCACAGTCGTTTTGTCGATGCGTTTAGCTACCAATTTAATGCTGAAAACCATGAACAACATATCGCTTTTGACATCGCCTTTTCTGACGAGTTGACCGCTTTATTGTATCAAGAATACCAAACTCTAAATCAACTGGGCGCACCACTTGCCGTGCGTTTTCGTATTGCTCAAAGCGACTTAAGTTCAGATCACAACCCAGCCAATGATGAGTTATTGGCAAGTATTCCGTTGTACTTTTTCAACGACACGGCTGAACGCACAAGTGCAGGCAAAATCGCCAATATCAAGTTATCACAATCCTTTGCCAAGTCTTATGGTGACCAGTCTAAATTCAGTGTAGGAGTCGATTTGTCGGGCCAACTGCTTATCGTGCCAGACAGTGACCCAGGTGCACGTATCACAGCAGAAGGCAGTGTTGATGCTTATTTCTTTAACGCAAAAAATACCTTATTTGGTATCTCATACGATGGCAGCGCCTATGTCAGTGGTACAAATACTGGCTACAGTTCCGAAATGACCATCTTTAACAATGTGGTTTTTGAAGACGAAAGTTACACCACTAAATATGAGAAATCTTGGACCAAAAGCTGGGAAGAAGAAAAGGTGCTGGCAAAAGCCACTTTTAGCGTGGGCCCTATTCCAATGTCAGTCCAAGCTGGAGTTGACGGCAGTTTAGGTTTTGAACTGACTGTAGGATATAACGCGGAATTGTATGCCGGTGGTGACTTATTCTCAGTAGACTTTGGCGCGTTTGGTCGTGGCGGGGTCGATTTAGCCATTGCCTCTGCTGGTGTGCAAGCCGACTTTAACCTTATCGACAATGTCTTCAATATGGACTCCAGCGCAGGCTTTGCATTGGTGTCTAATGACAACCCTACACCCCATATTTATTATGCGCTGGCATTAACCGACGATATTGATGTGATCTCAGGTAAATTTGGTCTATATGCCGAAACCTCAGGTATAAAATGGTGTTCCAAATGGGGGATCCCTTACCCTTGCGGCACCAAAACTACCCGTTATGATTTATGGCTTTATCAAACCCCAAGCGTATATCAGAAGTCTTGGACCTTACTCGATAAAGAAGGCACAGTTAATTTATGAGGTGGCAATCAATCAGCACTTTCATCTTGATGCTGTTAGTGCAAAATGCACATGCCTCATCATCAAGCTGTGCGCGGGTACTCGATTTTACTATTGATACCCAAACTACATTTGCCATGTCGGGTTTAACCTCCGGCAAACAAAGTATGATTGAACTAAAAGGGCGCATTGCACTGCGTCCTGTTACCTTGAATGATCAACCAGGTTGGTGGGGTGCGGTTGCCAGCGATGTCATCGCGAAAGAAGCAGGGCATGAGGCTCGTCAGCCGGACTATGAAATTCCCTTTGCATTTTTGCAATCAACTGAGGGGACCATAAGCCAATTTTGGTTTGCCCAGCCCCTTGATGAAGCGGCGGAGCAAAAACTAAAAGGTTTGGCTTATCTGTTGCAATGGCGAACACCTAAAACAGAACCGATAACAGTGCTAGAAAACGACACTTTGGGTCAATATCAAGCGAGTTATCAAGTAGAGCAAGATGGTATTAGCATGCAAAAGTTAGAGTATGTTCAGCTGCCAAGCCTTGCGTCGAGCGCATTGCAAAAAGTTACTATTGCTGCATCAAAACACCTGCTGCAAGTTAATAAATGTGGTGTTACTGCTCGCATTGGCTCTGAACAACTCACATTTAAAAGTAGCAACGAAGCTCTTGATTTTACCACAATCCAGCAATATCAGCTGAAACCTTCCGCAGCACTCCCATCAAAGCTCCTTGAATTACCACAGGAACTAGAACTGTGGCCCAAACAAGTTATCCACTACACAGACGAAGAATTAGCGCGATTACAAGCAGAGTTAGATGCGCTAATGAATACAGATTTAACTCAAATTGATGCGTACTTACTAGCGCAGCAGCTGGCAAAGTATGAGCCAATTTTGACGCAACTTGCGACGGTAATCAATGCCCATACCTTGGCCGATAAAACGCAAATGCGTTTGTTAAACGCGCTAGGGATCTTAGGCTCGGACAATGCTAAACGCTTACTGGTGGATGTATTAGCGAGTAATGCCGCATTTCCAGAAACTCAGTTTCGTGCCTTACGCGCACTGGCACATGGCGACAAACCATTCCCAGTAGACGTTGTGAACAAACTTGCGGCACTGATCACACAGGGCTTTGACAGCCAAGAAAGTGAAATGAGGCAGAATTTTTATCTTACCTTGGGGATAATATTAAAAACGCAAAATGAGCTTAGCCAAGTACAAGCTCTACACGATACTTTGACTACCGCGTTACAACAAACTGGCGATGAAGAAAAACAAGCCGCCTTATTAGGTGCATTAGGTAATTCGGGTAAAGCAGAACACCTGAGCACATTGAAAAACTACGTTAACAACCACTCAGCACGGGTTAGCACTGCAGCCATCAAATCTCTCGGCAGACTTAGTGCTGAAGAAGCAAAAACGGTGTTATTCGATACCCTAAATGTGCCAAGGGGCAAGATAACCACGAAAGCGACTCTCTCAGCGTTAGGCAATTTTCAGTTAACGCCTGCACAACAGCAGCAAGTGTATAGCTATGCTAAAAGTAACGATGAAACGCTACGCTATACGTCACTATTAACCTTGGCACGTCAACAAAAAGTACCTGAAGCGCTCAAACAGCAATTGCGCACCGAACTTGCGAGCGAAACTTCAAAGCGAAACTTTAAGACTTTGATTGAAATAATTGAAAAACCTGAACAACAGTGAGGACGCCTACATTTATTAACATAATTATACTTGAGATTTACTATGGTTTGCTTGTACCTTAAAACTTAATATGGGTATCCACCTCATTGAGTTCGAAGGATAGAAAATGAACAAATGTTATCTTCTTATGCCCGCCCTTTGTTTGGCGGTAGCTTGCTCTAGTGAAACAACTGAATCTGGACAAGTCAGCACCGAAGTTATCTGGGCTGACATGAAAGTCACCTCAGATGGCGACCAAGCTCGGGTTGTCGCCGAGTTAAACGTGGATGGCGCACTGGGCAACAACCTCAAACTCACTGCTGGTGATAAATTAACAGTCACAGCGAATGGTCAAACTCGTGAACTTAAAGAAGACCATGACTTTTTTGATATTGATTACCAAGCCTATTTGCCGTTTACAACGACTAATACCAGCTTTAGCATACAATTAACGCGAGAGAGTAAAAATCAAACCCTCGTTTCTACTGTACAATTACCTGCTGCATTTCGCATTTATGCACCACAGCAAGGGCAAAACTTCCGACTTGATGACTCTATGTATATTGCGTGGCAAGGTTTAGGTGGAGATAAGCTGATTGATATCAACTATTCTGCACGCTGCACTAGAAAAAGTGACGGCAACACATTTACGCAAAGTGCTACAGTAAACACGTCTGACGACGGCAGCTATGAACTGGTTTTAAACAGTCTCAATGCTTTTAAAGATGCTGACATAAATCCCTCTAAACCCTGTACATTAACTATTTATCTCAGTCGCACAAACACTGGGATTATTGATAGTAAATACAAAGCAGGTAGTAGTATTCGAGCAGTTCAGCAACGTACTATTGAAGACTTAAAGGTTTATTTGAATTGATCTCAACATTTGGCGCCAGAGCTAACTCTGACGCCAAGTTCTTCATTTAAAAACGGTATTGCATACCAAGCTTAACTGAGTTGACCTGATTGTGGTCGCGACGCTCATGTTGATATTTCACTTTAACGTCCCACGCTTCAGTTAGCTGGTAGCTCGCACCAATACCAAGTAGTGGATCTGTTCCGCTGATACTATTAGTGTGAGACGTACCACTCGCTATATTTACGACCATATCGGCACGCCAGTTGCTCAAACCAGCAAACACCTCACCCTTAAAGCCGCTCGCCACTTCAATACCGTAGCTCATAGACAAAGAAATACCCTCGCCAAGCACAGGTGCAATTGCCAACTGCTCGGCCGGCGCACTTGCAGGAATGGAAAAACTGGCGGTCGCATCACCTAAGTCTTGATAACTGACACCTACAGCCCAGCTTGGTGTGAACTGATAGTTCGCACCAAGGTAAAAGCCACTGTCTTTTTTATCCCAACTTAAGTTACTGCCAAGCCAATTATCAGGCAAGTTCGGTTGAGTTGCCTGGCTTTGCACAAGGCCCGCTTCCAACGCCCAACCTTCCGCTGCGTAAACAGTATTATTATGTACCAGCCCATATGCACACATAACTAACGGCAACATCATAAAGCTGTTGCGGCGTAAACGACGCAATAAGCCGCCAATCCCTGTTAATAGCAGCATTGCCACATGCCATGTACCAGACGATTTTGCCGTTACATTATTATCTGTCACTGGTGTTTGCTCCTTAGTTACAGTAATCGCTACGGTACTACTCGCAGCAGCGCCCAAAGCGTCTTGGACGTAATAAGTGATAGTGTCAACGCCAGTGAAGTTAGCATCAGGAACGTATTTCAGCTGGCTGTCCACAGTGATACTCACATCACCATGCGCTGCAAATGCTTCCTTGAGGATAAGCGCATCACCTTCTGGATCACTATCGTTGTCAAGTACATCTATCGTTGCGGTTTGGCCGATAATCACTTGCGCGCTATCCGCGACCAATACTGGCGCTTGGTTAAGTTTGATATCGACAACAACCTCACCACTGGCAGTACCACCTTTATTATCACTCACTCCGTAGAGAATACTTGCACTACCCAGTAAATTATCAAGCGGTGTATAGACCAGCTTGTTGTCTTCAATCACTACAGCCCCGAAGTCAACTGCAGCACTGGTTATTTCAAGTACATCGCCATCGGCATCACTGTCATTAGCAAGCGCATCAATGGTCACTACTAGCCCTTGACGAGTAGTTGCCGTATCACCAACAACCAATGGTAATTGGTTACCGTTGTTCATCACAGCAATACCACCCGGATCTACAATGCTGCCGTTGGCAATGCCATCGTCATCATTCGGGCCACCGTCTTGGATACGTAGCTGCACACACCAATGTCCTGAGGTTAAGCCTTGTTGCCATTGTTCATCACCCGGTGGTGGACAATAGCCCTTCTCGCCTAACGCAGAGAACAACTGGTTCGAATCATCGACCACAAAATCGACCCATTCACCAGCACGGAATTTGCGATACACAGGCGACAATGGGATTGGCTCACGTTGCGGTAAAACAATTTCGTACACATCGCCTACATTTGGTAAACCATTGGCGATAAAGTCGAATATACCACCGATATTGAGCGCATTTGGATCTGGTAGCAGCTCAGTATTAAATAGCTCCACACCGCCACTTTGGTTTTGGGGCACGTTTGCGCCTTTACGTAAACAAACGCCCGGCGAGCCTTCTGCCAAGAAACGGCTAGATTCCAACGCCCGTTGTTGCACTACGTTACAATCGTCAATCGCATCAAGATAATCTGGAATGCCATCACCGTCTGAGTCAATGAAGCCCTCTTGATCGTCTGGAATTAAGTCGCCATCGCTATCTTGGCCTGTTAGCGTTGGTAAACTCGCAATAACCTCAACATACACGGTTTGTTTGGTCGATTTGGCTGGTGAACCATTATCTTTTGCTGTGGCATTAATGGTATAAATCCCAGCAGCGACATTTGTCGGATCAAACTCAAACACCTTTGGATCGTTACTTTGATTGATGAGATCTTTGGTATTCCAATCCACCGTGACAATATCACCAAGATTAACATCATCGACCTCTGCAATAACTTTAACCACACCGCCGCTTTGCGTCACTAAATCACGGACTTCATCATTTTGAGTGGCTTGCAGTGAGAGTGTCGGTGCGACGTTAATCTCAACAATGTCAATTCGAGTGCTGGATTTAGCGCCTAAGTTAAGTGCTGGGCTGAGAGAAACAACAATGTTTTCTGTCCCTTCTGTAATATCATCAGCAAAGATATCGAAACTGACCTGCCCTTGCGTACCTGACTCAATACGAATTTCGCCATCTGCCAAGTTGTGATCTGCTAATGTAGCTGAACCAGAAACGCTATATGGCACAATCACAGGGTAAGTAGGCGATGTTCCGTTAAGGTAAACATTTAAGGTCTTACTGCTGTTTTCAATCACAGTACTATTTTTACTGATAGAAACTAGCGGTTCAACATGCACATTTTGCGTCGCGAATGCTGTTCTACCTTGGTTGTCTGTCACTTGCCAATAAACCAGATGTGTACCTGGAGGGAAAACTGTTTTCTTATCGACTAACGACACAGGCAGCGGCTGGCCGTTGCCATCAGTGGCTGACGCGGCCCCCAAATCTACTTTGGTAAATAAACCTTTTGCTCTCACCGTAATATCAGCAGGAGCTGTGATTACAGGGCCACCATTATCTGCACTGGTAATATTGACCGTTACTTCACCTCGGCTGGTCGCGCCTTGCGGATCAGAAACCAGATAACTTACTGAAATTGGACCCGTTATCACCCCTGTAGGACTTAAGAGCAAGCGTCCATTACTAACAGTAACAGTACCAAGCGAAGTTTTCGCGCTAATAATACTTAAAGCGTCCCCATCCGCATCGCTATCGTTGGCAAGTACATCCAACTCATACACATTGTCTGCTGTGGCCGTTAAATTAAATACATCGGCAACTGCAATCGGCGCATCGTTTACAGCCGTCACCACTATGTTTACCGTGGCGACTGCTGAGCTCAATTCACCGTCACTAACTTGATAAGTAAAGCTATCGTTGCCATTAAAATTAGAACTTGGGGTATAGCTGAAGGTTGTCCCTTGTACTTGTAACTGGCCATTAGTAGGACCACTCAGTACTGCGAGCGTCAACACATCTTTATCAATATCAGACACCGCTGCGACAAAGCTAGTGGTACTGTCTTCTTTTAACGAAACTTGCATATTGGCAGCGGTCGGAGCTGTATTTACCTCAGCCACATTGATGCTAAATGCGGGTAAACTGGCAGATAATTGACCATCGCTAACCGAGATCACAATACCTGAGGTAGTTCCTACATGCTCACGCGTCGGTGTGCCCGCGAGGCTACCAGTTGCACTGTCAAATGTTGCCCAAACTGGCTTATTGCTGATAGCGAAAGTCAGTACTGGACTGTCGATATCTGCCGCAGTTGGTGTAAACAGGTAGTTTTCGTCTTGCTTCACGCCCGTTGCGGGTACGCCATTTATGGTTGGTGCATCATTAACATTAACCACAGTAATACTAAACGCGGGTAAGGAAGCCGTATCTACACCATCACTTACAGTGATGACAATACCGTTGTAAACACCAACATCGCTATTGCCCGGTACACCTGAAAGCGTACCTGTAGCAGTATTGAAGCTTGCCCAACTCGGTTGGTTAGCAATACTAAAGCTTAAATTTGAGCTCTCAACATCAGATGCCGAAGGCGTAAATTGATAGCTTGTATCCTCATTTACACTTGTTGTTGCACTACCTGAGATAATAGGAATGTCATTGACTGAATTAACTGTGACGACCACATTGACCACCGCAGACGTTAACTCTCCATCATTCGCTGTAATTGCTATAGTATCGGTGCCATTAAAGTTCGCATTCGGTACATAAGTAAGTGTACTACCTGAGATACTGGCACTACCATTTTGTGCCGCTGTTGCAATTGCATAGGTTAACGCGCTGTTTTCAACATCCGTTGCAGTGAGTGTTACGGTGACACTGTTATCTTCATTGACACTGGCTATTTTAGCATCAGCTACTGGTGCATCGTTTACCGCGTTGATAGTAAGACTAACCGTCGCTTCGTTCGAGTCGGCCGTGCCATCATTGGCTTTAAACACGAAACTATCACTACCATTAAAGTTGAGTGTTGGCGTATATACCCAAGTGTTGGTCGACTGCTGAGTTAAAGTGCCATTGTTCACATCGGTAACGATACTATAGCTTAGTGTATCGTTTTCGATATCCGTTGCGGCCAAGGTGATGGTTAAACTGTTGTCTTCGTTTAACGTCAAGGTTTGACTTGACGCAAGCGGTGCGTCATTCACAGGGGTGACAGTCATGGTGACAGTCGCCTCATTCGACACAGCACCTGCTTGGTCTTTTACAGTGTAAGTAAAGGTATCAGTACCATTGCTGTTGGCCGTTGGCGTGTAAACAATCGCGCCGGTTTGCGTCACTTGAGTCGTGCCCTTAGTTGGCGCTTTAACCACCGTCACTGACGTTAAGTCGAAACTGTCACCTGTATCTACATCGGTATCGTTACCTAACACGTTGACTTCAAATGAACCATCTTCTAACAGCTGGGCTTGGTTATCGACGGCGACTGGCGCATCGTTAATTGCGGTGATATTGAGTGTCACTGTTGCCGCACTAGAAACCGCAGAACCACTATCTGTGACCGTATAGGTGAAACTATGTTGACCATTTACGTCCGCCGTAGGCGTAATTTTCAACGTGCCATCTTGCTCTATCGTTACAGTTGCAAAGCTGTATACACCAGCACCTTGCCCTACATCTTGTAATGTAATACTGCTGTTATTAAAGGCACTGTCCTCGATGTCTGTATCATTGCTCAGTATATCGAGTGTTGTAACAGTATCTTCATCAAAGGTTTTGCTGTCTGCATTGGCTACTGGCACATCATTTACCGAGCCAATATTCACATTCACCGTTGCCGCAGCGGACACACCACCTTGGCTATCAGTCACTGTGTAAGTAAAGCTATCGCTACCGTTAGCATTACTGTTTGGGGTATATACGAAAGTCCCTGCGGTTTGGTCTATCGTTACTTGGCCTTTCTGCGGCTGCGTAACAAGCGCCAAAGCTCCCGTCGGAGTGGTGTCTTCAACGTCAGTTGCTTCACTTCGTACACTTAATGCAGAACTTGCGGTATCTTCGTCCGTGTTGATAGTTAACGTTTTAGCTACTGGTAAATCGTTCACAGCGGTTATCGTTACCGACACCGTTGCCACAGCTGATTCTTGTTGCTTCGCATCCTTAACCGTGTAAGTAAAGCTATCGCTGCCGTTAACATTTAGATTAGGCGTATAAGTCACCACACCGTTACTGATACTTACAGTACCTTTCTGCGGCTGGGTCTTAATCGCTGCGGATGACGCAACCATGTCGTTATTGGCGTCTGAGTCATTGGCTAACACATCAATTTGTTTAGCTGTGTCTTCATCCGTAGTAAGACTGTCGTTAACGACTGTCGGAGCAATGTCGTATAGCTTTTGCACTGTATCCGTTACTTTACTCGCCACGTTTCCTGCAGGGTCGGTAACGACCACTTCCAATGTCAGCGTGCCTTCGTTGAGGTTTGTAACATCAATTCCCGTCACTTGCTGCGTGGCAGAAGTAAGCGAGGTGCTGCCGCTACTAGAAACCGAGGTGACGCCATCTGATACAGTATAAGTAAAGGTTGAGTTCACTTCAGCATTTGCAAAAGTAAAGCTGAACGCACTTTCATTGCTGGTATTGATAAGCGTTTGGTCAATATCAACGCTGTGGCCTGAAGGCGCAGTCGTATCGTATGAACGTGTGAGCTGTGTTGCCGCTGTATTGGTGTTGCCCGCTGCATCGCTAAACACACCCGCTGCAACATCAATGGCCACTGAGCCTTCTGCTGTTGGTGTAATATCTACTGAGTAGCTCGTGCCACTGCCAGTAAAGTTACTGCTACTCGCATTGGTAAGGGTTAGGTCTTGCTCAACAAAATCACTACTTGATTCGCTCAATGTGATAGTCACTGTAAACTTGTCATTCACCTCAGCCGCCGCAGACGAGCTCAAAGAAACTGTGGGCAATTTAGTATCGTAACTAATACTCACTTGAGTAGCCGCGGTATTATCGTTACCCGCGCTATCGGTAAAGGTCGCTGCGGACACATCCAAAGTGCCTGTGCCGTTGCTATCAGAAGTTGGCGTAAAGGTAGCGGTATAGCTGGTGCCACTGCCGCTAAAGCCTGAGAGCGTCCCCCCTGCTACCGTGACGTCTGTTGAGGTAAAGGTCGTACTGCTTTCTGAAAGCGTGAAGGTAATGGTAGCCGTTTCACTCGCTTTTAATGTCGTTTTATTACTACCGATGGTGATTGACGGCAACGCGGTATCGACGGTCATAGATACCTGAGTTGCCGCCGTATTGTTGTTACCCGCCGCATCCGTAAAGGTGCTGGCCGCAACGTCAATGGTTGCCGCTGTGGTGCTGGACGCCGTTGGTGTAAAGGTTGCGGTGTAGCTGGTACCACTGCCGCTAAAGCCTGAAAGCGTACCGCCCGCT
>NZ_JBHRSD010000006.1:0-154715 GCF_042643375.1 Pseudoalteromonas fenneropenaei | reverse complement strand
AATGGCCGCTGTTTCGCCCGCTTTTAAGGCGGTTTTATCACTCACAATGCTAATGGTCGGCACCACGGTATCCACTGTCATCGACACTTGCGTGGCTGCGGTATTGTTGTTACCTGCCGCATCAGTAAACTTCCCTGCGGCCACATCTATGGTTGCCGCTGTGGTGCTGGACGCCGTTGGTGTAAAGGTTGCGGTGTAGCTGGTACCACTGCCGCTAAAGCCCGAGAGCGTGCCACCCGCAACCGTGACATCCGATTCAGTGAAAGTCGTGCTGCTTTCAGACAGCGTAAAGGTGATGGTCGCTGTTTCACCATCAAGCAGTGCTGTTTTATTGCTACTTATAGATACGGATGGGGCAACATTGTCCAAAGTCACAGTCGTTGAAGCGGCCGTAGATGTATTTCCAGCAGTATCTGTTTGTGTTGCGTTAACAGTTAAACTACCGTTCGACAATGAACTTACATCTAACTCAGAACCACTAATTGTCCAGCTACCTGAACCATCCGCAGTAACTGAACGACTGACACTATTACTACCATCAGTAATAGATACTGTTACACTGGCACTTGCTTCAGCACCTGTGCCCTCAAGCAAGACATCATTGTCTTCCGAGGCGTTTATTTGACCATCTGTTTCAATCGGTGTGGTAATACTCAGCGTACTTGGCGCCGTGTTATCAATTGTCACACTCAAGCCTGCCGAAGCGCTCGACACGTTGTTATCCGCATCGGTTGCAGTTGCAGTAATAGTATGATTTACATTCGCTGTCAAAGTAGTTGTGGTCGTGATCTGCCAGCTTCCACCTGTCGCAGTACCGGAACCAATCACTGTACTACCATGTTGGTTACTATAGAGTTTTACCGTACTGCCAGATTCAGCCGTACCACTGAAAGTCAACGTGGTGTTACTGGTAATATTGTCCGTATCTGAGCTACCCGTATCTGAACTTGCCACTAAATCCGGCGTTGAAGGTGCATCTGGCGCAACGTTATCATTGACAGTAATCGTAAACGATTTTTGGAACGTTGTATCACCATCATCTGTTTGAATACAGACGATATAACTACCGGCTGAGAGTGCTGCATTGGCCTCTAAATTACTGCCATTAATTTGGAAACTACCATTGCCTGTACTTGCGGTACATGTACCGTTCGCACTTGAGCCTGTAGTGAGCGTATAAGTGAAGCTACTATCATCAACGTCCGTGGTTGAGAGCGCCCCAATATTATAATTGGCCGCAGTATCAGATTGATCTACTGAGCTATTATCTAAACTAATATCAGTAGGCGCATCGTTTACAGGTGTTATCGTGACCGAGGCTTGATTAGTACCTGTGCTGTTCGATGTACCATCATTAAAGGTATAGTTAAGCGTGACACTGGTGCTTGGATTTTCGGACGTATTCGAATAGGTAATTGTTTGTAGCACACTATCAACTAACGCTGACGTTGCGTTGCTGTTAAAGGTGAGCTTTAAGGTACCAGCCGAGTTTGTTGTCACTGTGCCAACTTCTACACTGTTGTAACTAAAGGTGCCGCTTTCCGTCAGCGCTGATAACAGCCCTGAATTACCAAAGACATCGTCTGAATTTGCCCCGCCACTACGCACTATAGTTAACGACGCATTGTTGTAATTGCCATTACTCGAGTTAAGTGCATCGAGTTCAGTGTCGGCAACTGTAACATCTGAATCAATAACCACGGCTGAGCCACCTTCAGTGAAGGTAGAGGTACCATTTAAGTTACTGAAAGTCGGTTTTTCATTGTACGCAATAAGGGTAATTAGTGTATCGCTGCCACTGTCTGCCACCGTAAAATCTAACGTGCTGCCCGGTGAGTTAGTCAGCGATATCGAGATCTCAGCTGAGCTAAAGTCCGTTGCATTGGTATCAACTTCTAATGTGCTGTTACCATTAAATCTCACATTACTCGTAGATAATCCAGTCACGCCTGTTACTGTGATGGTATCGCCGATAGCCAAATCCGTGATGGTATCGCCGTTAAGGTTACTTGCGCTACCAATGAAGTTGTCGTTGCCACCATTACCCGTTAACGAGTCTGTTCCGTCACCAGGGCGTAACGTATCTGCACCGCTACCGCCAACAAAGGTATCACTACCATTTAGGTCAGTTGCGCTAATATTTAACGTATCACCGCTAAATGCACTAGCATTAATCGATAACGCATTGGTGATAGCACTTCCCGTAGTATTCGTGATTGCTACAGCTTGGCCATCACTATTAAAGTTATCTGTCAGCATAATGGTAAAGGCACTGTTTGTGCCTATGGCCACAGTTTCAATCGCAGAAACTGTCTCTGATGAGAAATCAAAAGTCCCCCCATCCATTAGTTTTAGCGTTTCACTGCCACCAGAGCCTGTGAATGAGCTGAAATCATTGAGATTTGCCGAGTCGATTGCAACACTCGCACCTGAAAGTAAACTCAGTGTGCCAATATTTAAAAAGCCACCGCCGCTCACATCAGCACCGTCCGACACAGTCACAGTGTCAGCAACAGAAGCCTCGCCAATTAAAGTGCCTGAGTAACTTGCACCGCCCAGCGCGAATGTTACTGCGTCCGTTGATGACCCTGCTGTTACGCTCACCGTGCTACTTACTGTAATGGTGCGGCTATTGGTCGAGTCATCGCCAACATCATAATTCTCAACTGCACTGAAAGTGGTAAAACTACCGTCACCAGAAATGTTTATTGTTTCGCTGCCTGCCGCCGTCACGGTTCCACTAAACGCACTGTGCTGCGAAGCTGTCATGGACACATTGGCGCCACTGGCTAAAGTCAAATTGGCAATATTGTTCAGTGTTGCAGAGGTGATATTGGCGCTAGAAGACATGGCGAGCGTGTCTGAAGCACTGCTTTCCCCCGTTAACGTGCCGGTGTATGTTAATGATCCAACATCAAAAGTAATGGCGTCCGTCGAAGACGTGGCAGAAACAGAAGTACCTGCTGCACCAAGCGTAATTGTCCGGCTGTTACTTGAATCGTCATTAACTGAGAAAGTTTCAATATTAGATAACGTGGTAAAACTGCCGTCACCGGTAATGGTAATAGTTTCGTTACCCGCAGCGGTGATTGTACCTGCAAACTTTGACGGGTGAGTGGCTTTCATGGTTACTGAGGCGCCACTTGCCAAAGTTAAGTTTTCGAAATTAACGATTGTGGCACTAGAGATATCAGCACCGCTCGAAAGACTGAGCGTGTCGGTTCCACCAGCAGGGTTTAAGGTACCCGTAATAGTTAAGCTGCCCGCATTGATGGTGTCGTTACCAGAACTACCCGTAATATTTTGACTAGCGCTAGATAAAGTGACGGTATTTGCTGCACCTAACACGTAAGTTTCAATACTGCTTGCGGCAGTAAAACCATCTGTTGCGGTAGAAATAGTAATTTGTTCTGTGCCCGCACCGCTAATAGTGGAGAAACTATCATGCTGCGTTTCTGTCATGGTTACTGAGGCGCCGCTCTCTAACGAAAGTGTTTCAAATGCACTTACTGTAGCACCAGCGATATTTGCGCCACTTGCCAGCTCTAAGGTATCGCTGCTACTACTGCCAGCCAATGTGCCAGATGCGGTTACTGCGCCGGTTTTAACCGTTATAGCACTACTGCCCCCTGTCACGTTTTGTGATGCACTACCTAAAGTGAAAGTCAGTGCGGCATTGAGCACATAAGTTTCAATGTCGGCATCACCTGAAAGCAAACCATCGCCATCGGCACTACTAATGGTGAACTGATTCGTACCTGCACCATTAATGGTGGTAAAAGCTTCATGCTGCGTCTCAGAAAGGGTAACAGACGCGCCACTATCTGGGGTTAACGTTTCAAAATTCGTTAATGAGGTGAACCCAGTTAAATCTGAACCAGTCGGTACAGACAAAGTATCCGTTCCTGCGCCACCATCTGCCGTAGAGCCGGTAATATGACTGGTACTCGCTATCGTCAGTGTTTCATCACCACTGCCAAAAATAATAGCAGGTGAAAGGTTCGTGCCCGTTGTTGTATTAAAACTAGCAGCGGTAGAACTTGCTGCGTTCACATCTGAAACACTAATAGTTGAGGTACGTGACGTACTGCTGTTAGTACCATCACTGACGATAACTGTGATTGTTCTTGCGGTGGTATTTGGGGTGCTCGCTTTATTATTGTATTTTACAGATTGTAAAAAAGTCGCTACTGCTGATGTTGTTGCACTCAGGCTACTAATCGTGGTTTCGAGCGAGCCATTTACGTCCGATGCGCCCGATGTTCCTTTAAGTGTATCAATTGCCGAACCAGAGATGTAGATACCCTCATCTGTATCGCCCTGAGAGTTAGATAAGCTTATTGTAATTGAAGTAATCGTATCGCCATCGACATCCGTGACACTCGCAGAAGGCGCGATATTTACCCCACCGCTACCCTCAGAAAACGAAGCCGTCGTGTCGTTACCACCACTGCCTTGTAAATCCACCACTGGCTTACTGTTTACGGCAGTTGAATTAATGCTACTTTCTACAGCACTCCCTGTAGCGTTAGCATTTTGCGGTGTTACCTCAAAGCTGATGAATTTACCTTCTTGGCTTGATGTTAACGTGAAGGTTTGTGACGTTGCACCGCTTATCGCGGCTTTGTTTGCGCCACCACTGCTATCAGAGGCATACCATTTAAAGGTAGTGCCACTTTCCGTATCACCATCGCTATCGCTATAAGTATAAGAACCAGTTAAGGTTTGCCCAACAGCTAGCGTACCACTAAAAGACACGGCACTTGCAGTTGGTGCGCTATCAGGCGCTGTTACCGCAGTTGGGTTAATTGCGCTTGATACTGCTGTCCCTGTTGCCTTACTATTCTTTGGTGTCACTTCAAAACTAATAAACTTACCGACTTGGCTAGCGGTAAGCGTAAAAGTTTGTGATGTAGCACCACTAATCGCAGTTTTACCTGAACCACTAGAATTATTAGAAGCGTACCATTTAAACGTAGTACCGCTTTGGGTATCACCGTTTGCATCGGCATAGGTATAAGATCCAGTTAATGTCTGCCCTACTTGTAAGTTACCGCTAAAGGATACGTTACTTGCTGTTGGAGGAGAGTCACCTTGGCAGTCTGCATCGCTGTTACATGCCGGATAAATGGAATTGCCAGTATACCAACAAACATTACTGATACAACGTGGATCAGCCGCAGCATTGGTTTTTGCCAGCGCTTTCGCGCCTCCAATAAATACAGGGCTTGGACTTTCGTAACTAAATGTATTTGTCAATTGTCCCATTGTGGTTTTTATTAACTTTGATTTCTGATTGAAGCGCTTTGCTGCGCTTAAAAAAGCATCTAAATCAAATTTAGCCGTTGCCGCCGCTTTGTCCTCCATCAGATGTCGCATTTCGGCATCTGCAGATTCGACAATCTGCAACTCTGCACTTTGTACCGGCTGTGCATGCCACATCATAGCCCCAGCCATTGCAAAGGTAAGCAATGACGGCGTTGCCATTGACCTTGGTGCTAAACTTTTATCCGAAGATTGCTGAGACTGTTCAATTAAACTTGTAATTGCACTGGCAAGCGGGGAGACACGAAATGACTGCGACATAGAGAATCCTGTTGCTTTTAATTAGTAACCATAATCCTTGCGGGCATTAGCATAGTTGTACAACTACCCCTTACCCAAGAGCACTTAATAATTATAAGTACCCTATTTAAAAATAGGTGTTATGAGAAAAATATCCACTTTGGTTGTAACATAATTATCTTGCTGTAACTATTACACACCATTACATCAACGCCAATAATATATTAATTCAAAAAGTAAACACTTGGCTCACCTCTTCTGCATCCCAAGCAAAGATATGCGGGCCAACGCTATCAGCAAGCAGCTCAAGATCATAAATTTGTGCCACATCGTCACTAAATTGCAGTTGCGCTACCACCTCTCCGCTACGTAAATCAATCGCCAATACGCCGCTGGCGATGTCATCTAGCTTGTTCAAAAGCGGCATATCTGTGTTTCGTTCGCTGCCATCTTTTGCTGGCCTTAACCTAGATAAACCAAGCAATGCGAGGTCACCAAGACATTTTAACCCTCGGGTAAATCCCGGATATTCACCAACACACGTTAAACGCATTTCTTCTCGATTATCTGCATATGGATTATCAATACACCACAACTTACCAGCACCAGATTCACAAAAGTACAGCTTACCTTGGTGTAAGCGAGGCGTATGAGGCAAGCTTAAACCATCAGCGACAATTTGATTATCCATTACACGCATAATAATCCCTGTAAAGCTGTTCTTACTACGCCATGAGTTGGGTTTGTCACTGGTGGTAAAACTGCTAATAAAGGCAGGTTGGCCATTTTCAAGAGCCATACCGTTGAGATGACAGCGGTCTTCCGGTTTAAGCTCAGAAATAAAGGGAGGTTGCCAAATTGGTGCAAAGCTTTTACCTACCTTCACCGCCGCAATACAGCTAAAACTACTGTTTACAAACAACAAATTGTCGGCGGTGTATGCCATATCATGAGTGTTTAAAAACCCTGTCACTACAGAGCTACTTGGCAAAAATATGGTGTCGCTATTTTTAGCAACTTCATTTAAGGCTTTATGGGCACTTGGATTTTCAACTCGACGATACTGCAACAGTTGACCATACGCGGCCAGCGTTAATTCATCTTGTTTTGCGTTGAGAGCGATACCCAGTAGGCGCGGGACAAACACTGAAGTTACTTGGATTTCAACACCATCACTACTACTCAAAACAACCAAACTATTTGCACTATAGGAGCTTAACAATAAGCTCGCATTCATGGCTTTTAATAATGGCGCAAATCGCTCGCAATACTTAACTGCAAATGTGCTCAAGGTGTCCGGAGCTGCAGCTATTTCAGAATCATCTAGGTCCGTACTATTCAACACCTACCTCTCCATCTTAGTATTGTTGTCTTTTTAGGTAAAAGCTTGGCTATTTACGATTGCTTGGGGGTACCACATCATTCTCTCATAAGGTGCTGTAATTTCAACTGTTTTAAAACCAAGTTTTAAATACAACCGCTTTGCGGCAACATTTAATTGCTGTACCGATAAATGCATTGGCACCTTTAACTGACTCGCTGAATACATAAACGACCGCAGCACCGCCTCACCTAAACCATGTCCCCGCGCTTTATGTAAAAACGCAATATCAATTAAATGCACCCTATTGTGTTCAAAATCCAATACTGCGCGACCAACCGCCTCATTATAGTATTCAATTATAAAATACAAGGCGTTGGGGAATTGCTCCCCATACCCCTGATCCATCGCATTGAGCTGCATAGCTATAATTGATTCGACAAAATCTTTTTCGCCTTGAATTAAACGTAAATCGTCCCGTTTTTCGTTATGGAGCTGCGCTAAAAACACCTTATCTTTTGCCACTGCAGGTCTAACATGCAGACCCGCAGGTAATTTTAACTGATTGTAATTCATATCCATTTCCTTCTAGCACTCATGCAATTAACTAATCTATTAATTGTGGTTTCTATTACTTTTAGATTCTGCAACGACATATTTAACTAACTCTTGTACCTCAAGCTCAGGGGATGAGAACTTGCGTAACAAATCCTCGATCTCTTGGCGAGAAAGCGCAGGATCAATGCTTAGTAAACTCGCTATTACACCCGATACAGCCACACTGGCGGACGAAGTCCCTGAATACGACAGGGTGCGCCCTTGAAAATTTATAAGGTAAGGCACAGGTAATATGGCATTAAACTGCTTTTTTTGCGCTGGCCAAAGCTGTCCGTTACTCAATGCATTGATTACTAACACGTTCGGCTCAGCAGCAAAACTCAGCGAATCATCAATATTAAAATATTGATTGCCGGCAGCGGCAACCACAATCGCACCTTTACCCTCACGGCCCATCGTAGTTAATGCATCTAAAGCATCTGAGACAATTTGCGGCGTAAAACGCAACGTCCATGGGCATGCAATAATATCTGCCCCTGCTGATTGAGCAAGTTGTAATGCTAATGCTAAATCAGAGCTCCAGTTTACAGCACGCTCAATTAAAATCGCTGACGCTTGCGGTGCCAGCCCTTTTGCCTGCTCGCCCACTCCCCACAGCAACGACAAACTCGCATTGCCATGATAAGGGTCATTAAATATAGTTCTTGGCTCTATTCTGGCTTTGTCAATACGCTCTCGGCGATGAACATTATAATTGAGTATAATCTTAGGTATGTTTAACGAGTCGTCATATATATTAAATGCGCTGTCGATGACGGCTATATTGACATTCTCCCCAGCCAAAAGCGGCCATTCCTTGATGTTAAGCACTGTACGTACATAGTTTTGGGGCGCGGTATATCTGGTCTCGTTACTTTCGCTACGCGCTTTTTCACCACGCGCGGCTGTAATTTTGAGCTGAAGAAAGTCCGGCTCCGCCAATAGAACACCAGGGACGTGCCTTAATTTTACCATTGCATTTATTACCGCTTGGGGGTTTGATAACTGCACTACAGTCCACATGGTGTGGTCATTCAGCTTCAAGATAGGCATTTGTGGCGTATCTTTAAAATCATCTAAGTTAGATAAGTTTAGTGTTTTCTCATGCTTAACAAGCAAACGCCCCGCTATCCGCAACAAAAAGCCGTTTAATTTGGGGTGTGTATAATGTGGAAAGCCGTCACTAACCTCAACTAAATGTAATGTTACTGGGTTACTTCGATAATCAACAACAAGCTTACTGGGCCAGCTTTCTTCTCCATGTAAGAAAATCGGCGACAGTAAAATCAAAATTAACAGTATATTTTTCATTGTAACCAATTAAAATTTCGCCACGTTTAGGCGCATACAACTAAAAAACAAAGTTGGTCCCTCTAATAGCAATAGAGCGTGTTAACTTTTGAGGTATGATTTTTTCAAATCAAAAGCTTAACAGGCAGAAGTCTAGCTACTAAGATGTCTTTCGACTTCTACCTACTCGAGATAAAAATTAATTTCTCATCGGGAACACACCCTCTATACATATGCAGAAGTTTAGCGCCAAATAGGGTTGCCTATTTTCGTGCGGGGCGCTTGTTCCAGCGTAAGATAATGCTCCTTCATCCATATAGGTGTCCGGATCGTCGGTCTTATTGTATCTAGGTATCGTAGTAGGTGGACTCGCGGCGTTGTCTCTTAAGATACTCGGCACCGCATTGATTGGATCAGACACCGACGCTGACCCTATTTGACCATATAGCTGGTGGGTGTGCGCTGGCATTTGCGTATAATTCAATGCACAGGTACCATAACCACCACCGTAACTGAGTGGTCTTGGCGTCAATCCTAGGCCTGTACCAGCAGAAATAGGAGAACACCCCTGTAATTTAGGCACTGCAAATGTCGTCCTAGCATCACCTCCATACATAGGCCCAATCACAGCATACAAGGCTTGATTTTGGGCAATATACATCAGCTGACCATTGCAGTAGGCCCAACCGTAAGGGGAATATGTGTATGGTAACATCATAATCTCACCGTAAAATGCTTCACTCATGGTTAATTCCTTAATTAGTTTCTTGGAGGGTACACGCCCGCAGTACAAATAATGAAGTTAAGTGCTAAAAAGGGGGCCATATTATTGTGCGCAGCCCCTTCCCCAGTTGAGCCAATAGCGCTATTTTTCATTGGGAACAGATTATCTGATGATTGAACCGTTACATATTGGTCGGCTGACGCTAAGACATTTCCTTGCGGTGACATTGCACTTGCAGCACTCGTCGAAACAATAAAATTATGGCTGTGCCCAGGTATCTGGGTCGAATCCAATGTCACGGTTTCTGCACCAAACATTTGTCCAAGCCCCCTTGGTGTGAGCCCAGGGCCAGTACCATTTCCAACCGCCACACGCCCACGTAAGTCTGGCAGGCCAAAGCTGCTGCGGCCATCACCACCATAGTTTGTGCCGATCAATGAGTAAAGTGCCTCATTTCCTGATATTGCTAAAATTGTTCCATAACAATATACCCACTGCTGAGGTGCGTAATTTCCAGCAAATAATGTAATTTCTGACATAAAACGAGTTGACATATTACTTTCCTTAATTGCGTTGCGGGTATAAACCTTGTAAAGCAATACAAAAATTAATTACTGTACTTGGTTGAAGATTGTTATGCGGTGCCCCTGTATCATTGCTATCAGGTTCTTCTGAAAGCGTAAATGAGCTTAGTGTCGCCGTATTATTACCAAGTGGTCCGTAGGCTGGTAAAGCATTTTCAAGCACAGGCGCAAAAATGGCAGGTTGAGAACCATTGGGAGTATTAGGCCGAACTGTGTCAGCGTCTTGAATCGTTACTTGAACTGTATGGTTATGGGTAGGTAGCTGAGCAAGCGTTAACGATACAGTCTCCATTCCCGCTTTTGTGCCTTGTACCAGACCATGAACAGGGTCGGGGTGTATCGGCATTCTTCCTCGCAGATCAGGTATGTTAAAATAGGAGGTATTATTACCTCCGAATGTATTACTGAGTAGTGAGTAAAGTGCGGGATTCTGCGAAATGGTAATTTGACTACCATCACAAAAAGCATAATTGTGAGGTGCAAATGTACACGCAAACATCTGAATATTACCAACGTATGGTTCCATAGTGATTCCTTATTGCTCTGACTTAGGTTGAATTCGGCGTGAAAAAATTATTTCTAATTCTTCATGAGAGTTTGGCGAAACAAACAACTGTGTAGTCCCCAAATCTGGATGGCTAAATTCATAGGTACCTTGATTAAAAACCACATCGTCGTTTTGGTGCTTTAAATAAAGCGCAAAAGCATCCCATTTTTCACCATGCGTTGCCGTACGCGCTACGTCCGAAATTTCAACCTCTATATCAATACCATCAACTTTTGTTTGTAACGTTTGCCCCAGCAATGTACTGAGTGTTTCAAAAGTGTATTTCTCCATTGCATCGTCCTTTGTTAATCAAGTTTCAAATACTTACTACTATTGCCAAGGCGAATTACAGTAACTCGCTTTGTTCAATACATTTCTCAATACTCGTGTTAGAACTAGATGTTTGCACCCCAGACAACACCGCTTTTAACCAATCATTTACGGTACAATCAATCACTAAGTTAATGCGGTCTTCATCACTCTGATTTTCTACACTATGAATTTGATCCGCGTTGAAGTACCAAATCTCCCCTATTTGCATAGGCATCAATTTGTCATTAACCATAAAATGGACTCGGTCTGAATATTGCAATGGGATATGCAAACGTGCGCAGCCATTGGAATAAGTTAACCCCCTATCACGATGGGGGAAAATACTTGCACCGGGAGCCAAATGCATCGCTCTAACTGATTGATATTTAAATGGTAGGCTACGTAAAATTTTTAATAATGCGGGCAATTCTTGTAACACGGGTAAGTCACACCAAGTCCCTTTACCATTTTCAATTGAAAACGTCTGCATAATTGGATGAGCATGGACATGCTCTTGCAAGGAAGTGAGCGCTAACGCAGACCAATTTCCTTGATAACATTGCTTATTGACATGCGCTATCCAAGCAGTGCTGTTTTTCAGTTTAGCTAAATCATGCTGCCAGTCATTTGCATCAAGTTGAATGGGCAGCTTTACAAAAGATACTTCTTTATCTATCACTTCTTCTGTCCTTGCCTTACATTATTATTTATTAAAACGCTTCCCCATCAACAGTTTTGATTATCTGTCGATCGTTAAACACTCCACCACTGATGACTATTTGCTCATTCCCGTCAATGCTACTTAAGCGTAGCAGCTGGTTTTGATTTTGCGGCAAGTAAGTGAATAAAAATGCACCTGACATACTGTAAACAAAAATTTCAGATTGTTGTTCAAAAACAATATGCAGGCGATCCAACGCATCTATTGTTAGCGATCTGGGCAGCTGTGTGGTGGAGTGTGTCGGGGCTGGTTCAAGGTAGATCCTTTGCAACTCTTGTAGGTCAAAGTCAACCATACGAATTGCTTCACTTCCTCGCTCTACAAGCAAAAGTACTTGCCGATTCAAATCAACAGCAAAATCTTTAAGTCCTTTTACCTGTTCAAGCAAAGGTATGGTTTTGAGTAATACTCCATTTAAGTCGTAAACATATATAGCAGCCTGGAGGTCATAGTAAACATAAAGACGTGTATCATATTGACGGACGATTAACGGCGGACAATTTACACTTATTTCCATATTGTCCACGGTAGTAATTGCTTTTTGAGGGACTTTTATTCCTAATGCAGCGAATTGTTTTAAAGACCAACGCTGCGTAGATTGGTTAAGTTTGTTGTTTGCAAGTGATAATGCAAACCCAGATTGACTATATAAACAGGCTACACCAGCTAAGGTAGTAGCGAACGATAAAAATGAACGTCTTTGCATTGAAATGGCTCCTTTTTTGCGATTATTACTATACTTAGTTCTAATTGCGAATTACAGCACATTACAAAGCCAATAATTACAATATGTTAACGAAATCATTTCGAGTAAAAAATAAAATAACTAAAAAGCCGCTAAGTGAAACTTAGCGGCTTGAAAGGATTCGCGTATTGTGGAAAGAAAGATTAAGATTCGATATCTTTAAATTCTTCAACAGACAGCTTGCCATCACCATCACGGTCTAAGCGTTCGAAGATCTGAGTCAAAGTTTCAGACACTTTCGCTTCGCTTTGGCTGATGTAGCCATCTTTATCGAGGTCATAGTCAGCAAAGTCTGCTGCCATAGCTGCGCTGCTTGCTAGTACTGCTGATACTGCTAGTAGTTGAGTTAGCTTGTTCATAGGGTGCTCCTTACTCGGCAAAGTTAGCAAATTCGGCTTCAGTCAATTGACCATCTTTATCTAGGTCAAGTTTTTCGAACTGTTCAGCGAGTGCAGCAACTACGCTTGCTTCTGCCACTGAAAGTGTGCCGTTTTTATCTGTGTCTAAATCAGCGAAGTTAACGCTTGCAGCGAATGCCACTGCACTTACTAATAAACCTAGGGTTGTTGCTAAAGTTGTGGTGATTTTCATCTTAAATTCCTCAATATTGCGATAATCGTTCAATTTTGAACCATCATGTCAGGGTGGATTCTCCACCTGTAAAAAGCATCCTGACTTGACGGCTGAATAAAAAGACTTCCATGTCCCGCCTTTTCCGTTAGCACTTAACGTCTTTAGCCTTTGAAATTGGCAAACTCGGCTTCACTTAACTCGCCGCTGTTGTCAACGTCTAAGTCTTTAAATTGTGCCATTAGCACTGGATTCGCTTTCGATTCGCTCAAACTAATGGCACCATTACCATCAACGTCGTACTTTTCGAATTCGCTTTGCGCCATACTCATTTGGCTTGTTAACGCCAGTGTTAATCCAGCTGCAGCGACTAGAGTTTTCGTTACTGTTTTCATATGACTTTCCTTCTAATGTGGGAGTCAGGTAACTAGAATTGTGATACCCGCTCAATTCGCTTCGAGTTAACTATCTCAAGAACGATGCCACTTTTTATTTCAATATAAAAAACAATAAGTTATAAAAATAAGTGGGATTTAATTCAGTTTTGATTAAGTCTAGTTGTTGCCAAATAGCAACAGCAAAATACCACTGAAGATGTGAGTTGTTTAAAATCAACAAGTTAAGCTGTCGCAAAAATGCAACAGCAAAAATGAAAGGATAAGATTGCGATGCTAACTGGCTTTAATTTAAAGCGGCTAAATTGGCTGAAACGCCTCGGCGAAGAAAAAAAATCGCTAATTTCTCGATCTTTGGTACAACAAGCGCAATTTGCCATTTTTGCTGCAACTATCCCACTTATCCTATTGACTTTGTGGTTTGCTTATTCTTTAAATCAAGCATCTTCTGACGTAAATAGAATTTACATTGAAAATCATAGTGTTGAAGTGAGTCTACGAGCATTAAGAGACACCTTAAGTAATCTTGAAAAAGCCCAAATGAACAACCAACTGCTACAAGACAACGCCTTATCGGAAACGATTCAGGCGAAATGGCAGGAAATAAAAAAATCTGCGTTGTTGCTAAAATCCCACACCGACAAACCAGCGCTTGTTGCTAAATGGCAACAGTTTATGGCTAACCTCCCTGAAGACAGCCAGACGGCACCTGACTTTTTAAAAATAAACAGCCAATTTGAACAACTTAGCACGAGTATTCGCACCTTCCTGAGCGTAAACCTCAATAAACAGCACGATGCGTTTGAGCAAACCCGCATTACTTTCTTTACTGGTTTTGCGCTACTTATTCCGGTGCTGATTGTGATGAGCCTATTTTTGGTCAGACGGCTCAGCGATAAGCTCTTCGCAATTGAAAATGCCACCACGCAACTTGGCCTAGGGCACTGGCAAGAACCCATTTCACTCAGTGGTAGCCATGAATTGCAGCAGCTAGGTAAACGCTTAGACTGGTTGCGCATCGCGCTTATTCGCCAAGAGCAAGAAAAGGAAACCTTTTTACGCCATGTCAGCCATGAGTTAAAAACGCCGCTAGCGTCGATTGTAGAGGGCAGCAGCTTACTCAGTGGTGAAGTGCTGGGTCCGCTCACTGCTCAGCAGCTGCGGGTACTTGGTATTATCACCCGTTCATCAACGCATTTAAAAAGCCTGATTGAAGATTTGCTGACTTACAGCAGCATAGCGCGCTTGGGTGGACAAGGTGAAGCAAAGGCGGTCAGTGAGCTACAAGCCGAATTAGTGCAATATTTTACGGAACAACAACGCAGCCACGAAGTGGAAATACATTGGACGATTTCGCCTGAAATTCAAACCTTGCCCTATTTACCGTGCAAACTGGCGCTTACACAACTGTTAAGCAATGCCTTAAAATTTGCCAACAGCCAAATTCAAGTACAAATTTGCGTACTCAGTCGCCAAGACAACATTGCCCAATGCCAGATCCGTGTGTTGGATGATGGCCGAGGTTTTAGCGAAACGGCCGCAGAACGCGCTTTTGAACCTTTTTACCGCGATGAAAACGAAACACATAATAGTAGCTTTGCCACAGGTCTTGGATTAGCAATTGTAGCTGAATGCGCCATTGCTCTCGGCGGCCAATGCCAAATAGTGCCAGGCCAAGGAGGCGATATCGCGATAGATTTCACTTATCATTTGACGCCAAGTGCAACACCACAAACGTCATCAGGAGTTCCGCAATGACCACCCGAAGTAAACACATCTTAAAGTTTCCAGGTCTCCTTTGGCTGGTACTGGTGAGCGGCTGTAGCAGCTTTGACTCACCAGCCACACCAGAGTTTGTAGGGCCTGCGCAGAGCAATGCGCTCCAATTCGCGCCACTAGATACAGTGATCGCTTGGCATCACGCCAGTTGCAATCACAGCGCGATTGATTTTAATGCACGTTTTGAGCGCCAAGCTGAACTACAGAACTTTTTCGAAGAATACTGCAACAGCCGCAAGTTAATAAAGCGCCAGCTGCTGCTGGAACAAATCACCAAGTTGCCAAACTGGCCACAAAGTTATCAGTATTACTTTCAGTTAATGGCGCAGCAGCTCGACGCCGCGGTTAAACAAAGTGCGCAGATCAATCTGTTAAAAGAGCAGATCAACACGTTATCCGCCAATGCCGCGGCCAACAAACAAGCGTTGCAAGCACTTAAGCAGCAACTGGCGCAAATTGAGCAAGCACGCTTAAAGGACAGCACACAACCTCAACTACCACCAGCAGGAGGCACACAATGAGCTTAGCGCGTATTTTGGTGGTAGATGACGATGTTGATTTCAGTGAACTGTTAGCCATTCGTATTGGAAGCTTTGGCTATGAGGTCAGTACCGCTCATCGTGCCACTTTGGCTTTACAGCAATTAGAACAACAGCACTTCGACTTAGTGTTAACTGACTTGCGCATGGCAAACATGGACGGCATGGCGCTGTTTACTGAGATCCGCAAACGTTTTGCCGGCCTCCCTGTGGTGATGATGACAGCACACGGCTCAATCCCTGATGCAGTTCAAGCCACCCAACAAGGTATGGCAGGTTTCTTAACTAAACCTATCGACACCCAAGCACTTCAAGACACCTTGGCGACCTGCCTTAAAGGCCGTCAGCAAGCGACTTTAAGTCAGCAAAGTGGCGAGTTTTACGGCTTATATTATCAAAGTGAAGCCATGCACCAACTGGCGCATAAATTGGCAACGCTGGCACAAAGTCACGCTAATGTGCTCATTCAAGGGGAAAGTGGCACAGGTAAGGAAGTCACCGCCAACGCCATTCACCGTGCCAGCCAAATGGCTGGCGGCCCTTTTGTCGCTATTAACTGCGGTGCAGTGCCCGCACAACTCCTTGAGTCAGAGTTATTTGGCCATGTTAAGGGGGCATTTACGGGCGCCACGCAAGATAAGCTAGGCTTAGTGCAAAGTGCTGACCGCGGCACCTTATTTTTAGACGAAATTGCCGACATGCCGCTAGAGCTGCAAGTCAAGCTACTGCGGGTCTTGCAAGAGCGTAAGGTAAGGCCGGTGGGTAGCCAACACGAGAGCAAAATCAACGTGAGGTTTTTATCTGCAAGCCATAAAGACTTGTGGCAAGCGGTGCAACAAGGTCAATTCCGTGAAGATTTGTACTATCGCCTCAACGTGGTATCAGTTACTTTACCAGCGCTGCGCGAGCGCCCGCAGGACATTCCTTATCTAGCTAATCACTTTTTACATAAACTGGCGGACAAGCAGTTTGCCCCAGCTGCCATGACGGCACTTCTTAATTACCGCTGGCCCGGTAATATTCGCCAGCTGAGCAATGTCATTGAACACTGTGTAGCACTCACCGCAGGTAAACTAATTAGCGAAAATACCGTAAGGGCCGCTTTACCTGGACAACAGGCGGAGGAGTTTCCGGGACTCAATGACGCTAAACGGCAGTTTGAACTAGACTATATCAAGAAAGTCATGAGCTTATGTCAAGGTAACGTTGCGGAAGCGGCGAAGCTGGCCAAACGCAACCGTTCTGATTTTTATAAACTTTTGAAAAAACATAATATTCCTTGCTAATCCTAAAACTGGGTGGCTGTTTATGCCGCCCAGCTGCTCTACCTGCTTGCACTCCTTTCCTTTTCGAATAAATGTTGTAAATCAAAGCGTCATTTGTAAATTTTGGGTTATACTTTTGCCGACAACAACAAAATATAAGCGGTGGAGTGCAACGATGAGAATGCGCAAAAAGCTCATTATCAGCTTCGTGCTGACAGTAATAGTACCAATCTTGGCTATTTCAATTGTGAGTATTTCACAGACTAAGCGTGAATCGCTGGAACGCTTTTATGAAACCTCGCAAAGTGAGATTGCACAAGTTGAAAACACCTTCATTATGTTCTTTGACCAAATGAAGAGTAACGCCCGCTTTTTAGCCGCAAGCCCCGTTGTTAAACAAGTACCATCCTCCACCACGCAGTATTTTGGCCCTGAAAAGCCTATGGCGCCACTTCAAGATACCCCAGAAGAAGCGGAAATCTTTAAGCTCTATCAGTCTTTTGGCGAAACCCATAAAGAACTGTTATTTGTGTACTTAGGTACTGAGCAAGGCGGGTTTTTGCAGTTTCCGGCAGAGCCTTTGGGTAACTATGACCCACGTAAACGCCCTTGGTATCAAGCGGTGAAAAACTCCAGCAGTGAGGTTGTGGTAACCGACCCGTATCAAGGGGTAACAGGCCAAGCTATGGTGTCGGTCGCAACGGCGATTAAACGCAATGGCGCGTTTGTTGGCGTGCAATCGCTTGATGTTACACTTGCAACACTCACGGATATCGTCGCCAATATCAAATTTGGCCGCACTGGTTACCTTATTCTGTTGGCTGGAGATGGTACGGTACTTGCCGACCCGCGAAATAAGGCCAATAACTTCAAACATATTAACGACATAGACACCCCGCTTTATCAAGCCATCAAAGCCAATCAAGGTAAAGTGAGTTTTGTAGTTACAGAAGGTAAAAAAGACCTCGATGCCGAGGTATACCGCTCCAAAGCCTTAAATTGGCAGTTTATTGCGGTAATTGAAACCGATGAAATTCTTGAATCCGCTTACAGTATGTCGGCAAGTATCGGTGGCATTGCCGTTATCATGCTGATCTTATTTGCTTTTATCGCTGTGATTATGGCGAATAAAATTGTTTATCCAATCGAAATGGTGTCTGAGGGGCTACGTGATATTGCCCAAGGAGAAGGCAACCTGTCAAAACGCCTCAAAGTCATAGGCAAAGACGAGATAAGCGAGCTGGCAGCCTGGTTTAATCAGTTTTTAGATTCTATCAATACGCTAGTTCGAGATATCCAAACCAATGCCAAGACCCTCAACGCTGAGTCGCATAAATCACAAAATCAGATAAATGACATCCGTAAACAAAGCCATCATCAGGCCCGCTCCGCTCAAGAAGCTGCCGATACAACGCAGTCCGTTGAGCAAATGGCGCAAAATGTCAGTAGTAGTTGCCAAGATGCGCTGGCTGAAATCAACGCTACCGACAACCATACGCAAAAAGGTAACCATCTGATAAGCGGTACAGTAACTCAAGTAGCAAAGCTCAATGAATCGCTGAGTGTGTCGGCTAAAGCCATGGATCAACTTGAAAGCGAAAGTAACAACATCACCAATATTCTTGGCGTGATCCGCGCTATTGCAGAGCAAACCAATCTCCTCGCGCTCAATGCCGCCATTGAAGCTGCTAGAGCGGGCGAACAAGGTCGAGGTTTTGCCGTGGTCGCGGATGAGGTACGTACCTTAGCACAGCGCTCACACGATGCTACCCAAGAAATTGAACAGGTATTGACTAAGCTTATTGAACGTACTCGGCATGTTTCGCAGCAAATGACACAAAGTGTCGGCGAGTCGAAGCAGGCAATTGCAGAATCAGAACAAGCCCATCAAGCGTTTGATGACATTGCCCGTTCAGTTTCTTCGGTCAAACGCATCATCGGAGATATTTCTCGTGAAGCTGACCAGCAAGGGCAAGCTGCGGGCGACACCCATAGGCAGATCCAAGGTGTAAGTGCTTCGGTGCAACAAGTGGGCGCGGCAACCGATGCACTGTCGCACGGTGCTGAACAGCTGGTGGAACTGGCCAATGCGCTGGACCAATTGGTCGGCCGTTTCCATATTGATTAACTCGCCTTCAAGCCTGCTCTGACAGCATGACTTCCTCGCTAATAGCTTGTTTGAACAAGCTATTAGCGAGGAAGTCAATACAAACCGCTTACTTTATTAACATCAACTATTGTTAAAATAGGTATTTTGTCATAATAGTGTCATCTTGTTGCGTCATCATAGCTAACATAAATTAGTATATTTACTCGGTTAGTTGCAGATGTTGTTTGACGGCGTCATGGCTGACAAAGCTGGTTTTACTGCCCCCAGCGCACGTCACCATGTCAAATTTGATCATACCCCAATTTATCCACCGCGTTTTATTGCAGAGGGCGGCACATTGCATTGTGAATGTGAATTACCTTTTGATGCAGCTTTGGGAGATCAACTGGTTGTCAATGCTACCGCGGTAAAATCACGGCGCAGCAATTTCAGTGCAACCGTAACTATTAATGAGGCATTGCTCAATGCCAAAGCCGTGGCAATGCAGCTGGCGGGAAGCGGTTTATCGGGTGAATATGTGTTGCAATTGAATTTACATGGTCGCCATGGCGCGATTAAAAACAGCAATAGCTTCTCAGTCACGGTATTAGCCGTTGAGTCGAGTGGCTCTGTGCCATCCGCCTCGTCCCTTAGTTCCCCTTGGATCAGTAGAGTTAAGCGGCACGCTGCGCACTGCGTTGTCGCTTTTCTCTCTGTTTTTTAGAAGGTTAACGTTTTCTATGCGATTAGATTTAGCTTGGAAAACTGATTTTACCCATCGCCACGTTTAATACCGACGCTTCGCCTTGTCTTGGTACGCACAAACTCTCGTTTGCCAGCAGTGCAAACAAAATCGCTTCTTTGGCATCGGGGTTAACTCCCAACTGAGATGTGGTGGTAAAGTGAATACGCTTATCAAGACGCGCAATAATACGCGCCACTAACTCAGGATTAGATGCACCACCACCACTGGCGTAAACACTTAGATTTGGCCTTTGTAACGCAAGCTCAGAGATAGCCTCTGCCACCAGCCAAGCAGAAAATTCCGTTAAAGTGCTAACCACATCCTGATGCGAGAGCAACGTGGTATTGGTTTGCGCTTGGGCTTGCGCCAACAATGCGAGATTAAACACTTCAGGGCCTGTGGATTTAGGCAATGCACGATGGCAAAAGTCATGGTTGCAAAGCGCCGCAAGTAACTCTTGGTGGACGCTGCCAGCACGAGCCAAAGCGCCGTCTTTATCATAAGGTAAAGCAAGATGGGTGCGTACGTAAGCATCAATCATAGTGTTGGCAGGCCCGAGATCTGAGCAAAGCACAGACTCAAGTGCCCCATTGGCCGGTAACAAAGTTAAATTCGCAATACCGCCAAGGTTAAGTAATACACGGTGTTCAGTGGCGTCGCTGAATAACAAATGGTCGCCATAAATTGCTAGCGGTGCACCTTCCCCACCAACCGCAATATGCTTTTGGCGAAAATCGCTTAAGGTGGTGATCCCCGTCGTTACGGCTAAATGGTCTGCATCACCAATTTGCAAAGTGGCGTGACCAAATTGTGCCAAGCCGTGCTGGTGCTTCGGACAGTGAAATATGGTTTGACCATGACTGGCAATACAATCAACCGTTTGGGCGTCCACTTGCCACTTGGCAAGACAGCTATTGACCATTTCGCCATGTAAACGCCCAAGCCAAGCGTTGACTAAAGTCAGCTGTTGGAGTGACACCTCAGCTTTAGAAAACACACTGAGTATGGTCGCTTTTTCGTCCTGACTATAGGCCAGGGTTTCAAATGCCAAGAGTTCGCACTGAGTTTGATTGCCACACCCAGTAAGTCGACACAGCGCGACATCTAAGCCATCTAACGAAGTGCCGCTCATCAAGCCTATAATTAGACGGTGTGGCGCATCAGCGCACTGGCTTAAGCGTTTAAGATGTGGGTGCATAACTAAAAACTCCTTGATGGGTGAGCCACACGTATGTGGGCATGATGACCGATAGCAAGCTCCGTCGCAAGCTTAGGCCAGACCCACATTTTTTAATTTAGGGATTGAATCTAAATGCCATATTGGCCATGCACTTAGGCTGAATTTAATTAGACTAATGCGACAAATTAACGAACTTAACTAGCCTACCTGCCTCAAGCACACTTTATTCGCCTTGGGATGTCACGCCCAATAACCCCAAGCGCTTTAAGGTGGCTGAAATCACTTCCCCACGCCAGCTTTGGCAAGCAGCAAAACCTGGGAGTTGCTTAATTTTATAGCGCGTCATTTTTGGTGTCACGGTGCCAGCTAAAAAGCGCACTCTAAGCATAGGAGAGGCTTTATCCCCAGCTTGCGCTAGGAGTTTGTTAAGACCAAACACCGCTTCGCGGATAGCCTCATCGCTCACTTGAGTAGGTTCAACATATTGTTTAAACACCACCACTTTACCACGACATACAGAGCAATGACCGCACTGAGTTGGACCTTGTTGGTCGGCAAAATAATCGCACAAATTTCTGCTTAAACAGCGGTTTGATTGGAAAAAGCGGAGCATCAAGGCAATCCGATTAAGTTCACTGTGTTCTTTAGTTAAGAAATAATCTGCCAACTGCGCTTTTAAATCAGGATCGGCCAACTTCTGCTGATTAACTTGATACACTTGAGTTAAAGTTTTGCTTTCCAACTCCAGTAAACTTTTCTCTTGTAAGTATTCGAGCGCCGCCAGTAAGGTATCGCGGGTAATGCTACCGCTTTGCAATAGGCCCGTAACATCTACCGTTGACCAACTGCGTTTGTGTTCACAATACGCAAAAATTTGTTGCAGCACACTTTGGCGCGCGCTATCAAACTGAGCAAATAATTGCTTTTCACTGACCAGCAGCTTAAACCGCAGCTCCGCATAGTAAGCGTATTGAGCTGTTAACACCCCGCGCAGTTCGAGCTGCACCAACAAAGTTTTGAGCGCTAAAATGCGAATATCGGTTTGGCTTGCCAAGCGGCTATCTACCATTTGCCAAAGCCCAGCCTCACTTTGCGTTGCTATGTCAGTCAACAAGGCGGCGATGTTGTCCGGCTCGGGCGTATCACCATAAATAAAGTTTTCTAGGGTATTGAGGCCATCGAGGTTACCCAGCACGATACAATGCGAGAGTGCACCATCACGGCCTGCACGGCCAATCTCCTGCGCGTAATTTTCGAGTGATTTAGGTAAATCATGATGGACAACAACACGAATATTAGCCTTGTCCACGCCCATACCAAAAGCAATGGTGGCAACTACAATCTGCACCCGGTCGGCCATAAAGTCCGCCTGCACACTACGTCTTGCCTCATCGTTCATACCCGCATGATAAGCTCGGGCGCCAAGTCCTGCTGCTTGTAACTGCTTGGCAACAGCTTCAGCTTGCTGCTGTAACGTGACATAAACTATGGCAGCGCCCGGCGATCGAGACAATGCTTTGATAAGGTAGGCAATTTTATCTTGATCAGGAATAGCCACAACGCTCAAATCAAGGTTTTTACGATAAAACCCAGTTTGTACAATATGCTCTGCAGCAATATTAAAACGCGCCGCCATATCCAGTTTTACTTTCTTCGTGGCCGTGGCAGTTAATAGCAATACTTGGGGAATGGCAAATTCCTGCTGATAGTGAGGTAATTTCAGATAATCTGGGCGAAAGTTATGACCCCATTCAGAAATACAGTGCGCTTCATCTACCACCAACAACGAAATACGAATGCCCCGTAACCATAAGCGAAAACGCTCATTTTTCAGCCGCTCGACTGAGATCATTAATATCTTCAGCTGCCCTTGTTGCACCGCTTGAGTAATACGCTGTTGCTCGGCTTTGTCTTGGGTGCTATCAAGGCTTGCAGCTGCAATGCCTTTTTGCTGTAAAAACGCCACTTGATCTTGCATCAAAGCCAATAAAGGTGAGACCACCAAAGTTAAATGCGGCAGCAGCAGAGCTGTCAGTTGATAACACAAGGATTTCCCAGATCCGGTCGGAAATATTGCCAGCGCACTGTGCCCAGCCACAAGATGAGAAATTGTCTCTTGCTGTCCCTCACGAAAACTGGAAAATCCAAAATGTTGATTTAAGCTTTTATCCAGCGAGCTGCCATGTTCCATTAGGTGGTCTCAAGTTGTTCAACAAAGTGACGCAAAAATATCACAATTTCACGTTAAAGTGAGAAAAACCCTGACAGGAAATAAAGGTATGGCACCGAAGCTGTTAATCTTTAACTTTGATGGTACGGGCAACGAGCCCCGCGATAGCGAACAATTCACCTCCGAACATTTCAAAGAAGACGCCGCCATTTCCAATATTCTCAAACTCCATTTGCTACTCGGCGGCAAACTTCATCCTCACGCTCCCAGCCACTTTTCAGAACAACAAAGTTTTTACTACGCCGGAATTGGTATGCAAGGCAGCGCAGTTAAACGTGTACTAAACCAAATCTTGGCTCCGCGGAACGCCGAAGTAGGCAGTATTTTGAATCAGGCACTGCATGACTTTCAGCGTCATTACCAAGCCGGTGATCAAGTCTTGTTAACGGGGTTTAGTCGAGGCGCAGCATTGGCGCGGCGTTTTGCTAAATGTCTTGAGCAATTCATTAGCGCAAACGTTTACTTATGCGTATTCGATACCGTCGCATCGCTTGGTTTAAGTAAAATTGCCAAAGCAACATGTGGCGCTGAGCATGTGATCTTCAGTGATTGTGATGTAGCGAGTAATGTTGCCGCTGCGCTGCACTGTGTATCACTCGATGATAAACGCCGTGCCTTTGAACCAACACTCTTCAACGCTTCACCTAAAGTAAAGGAGATCTGGTTTGCAGGCGCCCACTCTGACATTGGTGGCGGCTTTTACCGTGATGGCTTATCTGACGTGTGTTTGCGCTATGCAATTGAATGGTTACTCGACTTACCCATAGCCATTCGTTTGTTGACAACAAAACAGGTTGATTATGCGGCGTTGTTGCCCCTCGATGGCGGACTGTTAATCGACGAAGACGATTTAGCGATTCATCCAAACCCGTTGGCCGTTAGCCACCAGCAAGACTATTTATGGTATTCAGCTAATTTTAAAAACGTTGACCGAACTTGCACTGTGATGGTCGATAATCAGCTCAGCAGCGAATTGCCACTTATCCATCACAGTGTTGCCCTGCGGATTTTCCATGTTGCCTCGTATCGTCCTGAATCGCTTAAAGGTTTGCAATATCGCCTTGAATACCCAAGTGGTGAAACCTTAACCTTTAAAGGGTTATCGGCGCATATTGAGTTACCAAAGCAAAACCTAACTGTATTGCAAGAAGGCGAATCCACCGAATGTTTGGTGTATGCAGCAGAGCCCTACAATTGCACTGGTATTTTGTTAGAAAAAGGCGCCACTTATCGTTTTACGCCAGAGCTTGACGGGTATTGGTTTGATAACGGTGTGAAAGTTGCGGCCACTGGATGGCAAAGAGCTGGTGTCACCGTCGGTGAGAAAAGCACCCCCATCACCTTACTTGAGCCATTTCGCCGCTGTCCCCAAGCCAGCTGGTTTGCACTTATCGGGTCGATTAACGGGAAAGATGAATGGGTCTTTGCGATTAATGAAGGCGCCGACGTAAAAATTGCACAAAGCGGCGAGTTTACCCCGTTTGCCAATGACATTAGCCGCTACTATGGCGCCAATACAGGGAAAATCAAAGTGACCGTCACTCGGCTTGGCTAATATACCCAAGCTAGAGCTTGCCACTTTGATATTGCGCCAATAAGGACGCTATTGCGGTTTTTCGGGCGACAATCGCGGTGTTAATGGCGGCGATTTGCTCTACGGTGAAAAAGCCCTTGCGCCAAATAAAGTGTACGCCATTATCATGCACTGGATAGTCAGACATAAATATCGGCTTTTTGCTTTGTGCAAACAGATAACGCCCTGTAATTTCATCTTCTATGATCAAATCTAAACGTCCTAGCATCAATAACTGTGCGCGCCGTTTAGCACTGGCTACTTCAACCACCGCAGTTTGATATTCGCCACCCCGTATGGCTTCAAACTCCTCACCATAATAAGAACCAATGCTCACGCCGATATTGTATCCGCGCTCAAGCGCTTGACTTAACGAAGTATCACTCAGTGCAGCATGAGAGGTAAATAAACGCATTTTCTCTAGCCGATAAGGTATCGAAAATTCGCCATATTTGGCGCGCTCTTCTGTGAAGCTGGTCATCAAGGCTAAATCAATTTCGCCTTTCTCCATCTCAGTCAAGCTCCGTGCGGATGAAGGTAAGCGTTTAAATTCCAAGCATATGGCCGCGTCGTTAAACACCAAACGAGCAATCTCAACATCTAGTCCTGTGGTGTGTTGCCCTTGATAAATCACTAAAGGCGGCCATTCAGCTGCGAGCCCGACCTTAGCAGTCACTTCGCACCTGCGCTCACCCCAAACATTTAGGCTTAACATCATCAGTAAGAATAGCCAAATGACTTTCATGACTTTCATGACTTTCATTTCACCGTCCTTGGAAAATCTGCCAGAAGCTTGACTGTCATTGGTCTTTATCTGCAAGTTGATGATAATTCGGAATGTATTTTAACTGTAATGCGATGACTGTCGGTAATACCATGCTCAATGCATCATTGATTTGCCGTACTTGCACTTCGTTAAAAGTTTTACGGCTAAGCATAAAATGAATGGCGTTATCATTCACTACATAACTGTGCAATTTGATTTTGTCGTAACCTAGCTTGTGAACAAAGTAGAGCCCTGACATTTCGTCTTCGATTAAATAGTTAACCCGCCCAAGTGCAACCATTTGCATGCGTCTATCGACACTGGCGACTTCAAAAAAACGCTTTTTGTACCAATCAATTTTCAGAATGTCGGCCAGTTCTTCACCATAATAAGCGCCTGGATTGGCAGTAAAAATATAATCAGCGGCAAACAACTCTTGCAAATTGCGCGCACGTTCGTCTGGCGACAGCGAAAACAACCGCATCCGCTCGCGGCGATAAGGTTCACTAAAGAAGGCTATTTTTGCACGTTCGGTATTGAAACTCGCAGATGGGAGAATGTCGACTTCACCTTTTTCCAATTCATTGATGCCTCGTGCAGAAGAAGGCAAATTGACAAACGTAAAACACAACCCAGCTTGTTTTAACACATGCTCGGTAATTTCAACGTCTAGTCCAAAAGCGCGCTCATCCGCGTACATGACATAAGGTGGCCATTCTGTACCGATACCAACCTTTAATGTTCTTTCACATTTCGCAGCGACCGCCCCACTGAACAATAAACAAATGATAACTATGAATTGGCGCACTGCTCACTCAACTTAGCTTTGCTTGTTAGTTAGTATGGTCTAAACGCACATAAAAAACAAAGGCGCTATTGCGCCTTTGTCACTAGTATTAATGGCCTGGCTCGTCCTTGAGTCCTCTTGCGATTACAGACCAAAACTACTTATAGCAACTGCCAAACTTGGGCTTTGCCAGGTTCTTCTCCTAAAGTCCACCATTTTGCGCGGTAGTTTTTGCCACCATAAACGACAGTATCACCACCAACATACACTTGGCTTGCACTCCACGTATCAACTGGTCCAGCGGTATTCGTTACCGTCACAGTAAAAGACTGAGTTGTGCTTAATGTACCGTCAGACACGGTGACAGACACTGTGTAGTTGGTGTCTGCTGCAACTTCAGCTGCTTGTAGCGTTACATTTGCGCCACTGCCAACTAAAGTTAAGCCCGCTGGTACATTCCAGCTATAGCTAAGTGCATCACCTTCCGCATCCGTTGCAGTTACAGCCACAGCTTGACTTGCGCCTTCTGCCATCGTGACGTTAGCAATTGCATCAACAACTGGAGCTGTGTTTGGCCCAGCTGGCGCTTTTACTGTCACTACCACGTTTTTCGTCGTAGTCACTTTGCCATCAGACACCGCAACTTGTAGTGTGTATTGACTATTTTGTGTGACCGCTGGTGCAGTTACAGTGACGGTTGCTGCTGAAGTATTCGCGAGCTGCAAAGCACTATCACCTGACCAAAGGTAAGTCAAAGTATCACCATCTTGATCCGATGCACTCGCCGCAACTTGAACTTGCGCTTCAGAGTTAACTGTCACCGCAGCTGCAACATCTACCACAGGTGGACGATTAGGGATCACACCACCAGTCAAACCATCGTACATCGCATTAAGAATATCGCCGTTGTCCGCATCGATTTCCCACGCAAACAAACCACCTAACGTATGGGTATTCACATATTGGCCTTTGGCTTTTACTGAGCGAGCGTTATCAAATGTCAATAACTTGCCTGAAGTGCGGTTCCAGACATAGGCACCCTGCGCTTGCTCGTCATAGCCAACTTCAAAGCCATTTAAGCCAGTTCCATTTGGGCCAACCAAATTCTTAGCGATGGCTTTATAGTCCATGATCCCAGCTTCCCAAACACCTTCCGACGTAGAGCCGGTGTATTTACCATTGCCTGGGGCTGTCATTGGATTGCCCGGAATCGTTGCATTGGCTTCAAACACACCATCCCAGCCGCGGCCATACATAGCAGCACCCATTACGATTTTGCGAGAATTAACACCTTGTTGGAGCAACAGTTGTACAGCATGATCAGCCGTATAAGCTGGCCCCTTGCGCGGATTACCTTGGTCATCAACGCCTGTGCCATTACACTCACCTACGCTTTGATGTGAGCCACAGTACAATGCCGTTTGATGACCTGTAACATTGTTCCAACCACCGTAGAAGTCATACGTCATCGCGAAAATGTAATCCATATACTGCGAAGCCGCTTGATAGTTCACATCTTCAATTTTGTCGTAACCCGCGCCAATTGCTGAGGTAAGTTGATATTGACGACCAGTTTCCGCTTCTAACTCATCTAACATGGCGCGTAGCTCTTGCATTAACGCCACATAAGCTGGGCCATCATTGACTGGATCACCTAAGTTTGGATTAGGGCCATCGCCACCTGGGAATTCCCAGTCAATATCTACGCCGTCATAGAATTTCCAAGTTTTTAGGAATTTTTTCATTGACGCAACGAAGGTGTCACGATTCGCTTTATTGGTAAAACCATGGAATGGATCTGACAGTGTCCAACCACCAACCGAAGGTAGGATCTTGAGATCAGGGTAACGTTGCTTCAACGCCATAAGCTGTGAGTACACACCACGGATTGGGTCGTTGCTATCTACACCCGGCATCGCTTTTTGAATCGCGGCCCACGGGTCATGGATCACTACTTCATAATCTGCAGTGCCACTACAGGCCGTTTGCAGTGCGCGCCAACTGTTGCCGTTTTCAATTTCTTTCAACGATTCGTTGGCACCACAAATTGGAATGAAACCGTATAGTAAGTGCGACAGGTTTTGAGCTGGAATTTTCGTCACATCAAAGTTACGACCATAAATCCCCCACTCAACAAAGTAAGCGCCCGTCACCATGCCTGGAATGGTGCCATTGTTGCGATTGTTCGGATCAACATTCATTGGCAGTGGGTCTAAATGACCACCATCCGTGTCGGCGATGACAATGGGTTTGCCGGCACTGCGCGCACAAACCGCGCCTTCACACAGCTCAACATACATAGTGTGGCGACCTGACTTCAGATAAGGGAAACTGATAGTGCCACTTTTTGTTCCTGCCGCGAGCGCACCTTGATTGACCAACATATCATCAAAATACACTTTATAACTATCACCACCAGCTCCACTCCAAGCATTCCATTTAATGCTGATGTTCACTGTCTCTTTGGCGGTAACCAGTTGCTTATAAGAGCCATTACCATCAAGATTAACTTCAACAAAAGAATACTGTTGTGGTTCCCAACTGATACTAGGCGCTGATGGTGCTGCAAACGCAGCCCCACTGAGCATCGCTAGACCGACTGCTACGGTTACTGTTTTGATTTTCATAACTTTCTCAACCTATTTTACATGTTGTACCCAAACCTTGGGCGGGTGTTGTTGTTTTTACTGCTTAAATTCTAAAGCTTTTGCCATACATCGGCTTTGCCCGGCTCTTCACCTTGCGTCCACCATTTGGCTTGATAATCAGCGCCATTATGGCTAACGCGATTGCCACCTACATAGGTGCTACTTGCCGACCAAGCGGGATTTTGTGCAACTACATCCTTTACTGTCACAGAAAGGGTTTTAGTGGTGCTCAACTCCCCGTCAGATACTGTGATGGTGCCGCTGTAAACTGTATCTTGGGTCACTTGTGGCGCACTAATAGTGATAGTTGCGCCCGTACCGGTGAAGCTCAAAGGGGCTGGAAACTGCCAGTCATAACTAAGCTCAGTTTGCTCATCATCAAAGGCATGCACATGCAAACTTTGGCTTTGTCCTTCATTAAGGACGAGAGGATCTGGCTGATGAACGGCTGGTGCCGTATTTGGTCCAGCAACTTGAATGGTGAGGTTATAGGTGTGGTTGTTGTCCGTGACAAACACTTGGTTACTCAGCAAGTTTTGTGAGTCAAATTGAATCTCGCCGTTGCCTTGTTTCACGCCAATTTGGGCTACATGCCCATATTGACTATTGATAACTTGTGCAAGCTCAGCGCCCCAATTGTTCGCATTAGCTGAAGTCACTGTCAGTAACTGACTGAGCAGCTCTTGCCCCGAACCATTAAACACCCGTGCCCACACTTTATCACCGACATTGGCTGATTGGCCTTGGCTAACAAAATAGCCTGCACTGACCCAATTTACTGGACCTGTATCTGCCGCAAAAGTAATGTCACTACAGTTGTAGAAGCCTTCCCCAGCAACATCATTACGTTGCCAACGGGTATAAAGAATGGCATCACCGCTGCGATTCGCTGGGATATTCACAACCATGTCGTAATAGCGCTTGCCATCAGGGTCTTTGACGACTTCCAACGTACCAAACTCGTTAATTAACTCTAAGTCTTGCCAACCTAGCGCTTGAGTGGCGGAATCGAAGCCCGGTTTAGAAAGGTAAATTTTCCAAAAACTCGGGTTGTGCGGAGTGGTCGCTCGAAAACGTATCGCTAACTCACCGTTACTGTTTGGCGTAACTGTGGTTTTTTGCCAGTCCGCATGTGGGGTATTGATCCCGCGTTTTTCATGTGAGCCTGCTGCGCACAGGCTGCCATTGGGTACTGCTGCTTCTACCGCAGCTTGATTTAAGTAATTGGCGACGTTGACCGAAAATTCGTGCTCTTGGGTAAACTGCACATAACCCGACACTAAAAATGCCGCCCGACAAGCCGCATTGGGAATATTCGAACCATCATCTGGCCACCAGTAACCCCCTTGCGCTTCACAGATAGACTGCCGAGCTTTAGGGAATTCCATAAAACCATGCGCCGAAACCTTAAACTGTGGCAATAACAACGCACCAAGTAGTACCAGCGGTGAAAACTTTACATGTTGTGTCATAGTGTGCTCCAGATGGGGGGCGTTGCCCCCCAATTTTGGCTTATCAGATACTACAAACTTTGCTGTAGTCACTGCTGCTTGCAGGTGCCTGATTGCTCCACCATTTGGCTTTGTAAACTGCTTTGCCTTCGATGATGAGGTCGCCCGCCGCCGCGTGAGTACCACGAGGGAAGTTAGGGTAAACACTGATCTCAGAGATTGGTTTACCTTCACAAGTAGTCACAGGATCACCTGTGCCCGGATCTGTACCAGGTTGTGCCGCAGGCAATTGTGGATATTCAAACTTGAACGCATAACGTTTGCCGTCTTTTTCTGCCACAAAGTTGCTTGGACCTGTAATTGGCATGTAGTACATCACTTGCGCATTCACCGTCTCACCCGGTGCAAATGATTTTGGACTGCCGCCCCACTCGTTTACTAAAGTGATTGAGAACCGATGGAACTCATTTTCAAAACCGCCAATATTGTTGCCAGCAGCATTCGACCCGTTTACGTCCACCGCCATGCCGAGTTTTTCCTGCGCATTCCAATTCGATTTGAAAATCGCAGAGGTAGAGACTGGTACATCAAATGAAATTTTCGCACCGCTCAAATCAATACCTGAGTTATTGGTAAAGGCAAATGTCGGTGAAATTGGGTAGTTATCATCACCCACTGGGAACGCTTTGGCCGCAAAACTGACATCCACTTGCTCTGTTGGTACCTGGAAGTTCACATTGCCGATGTGCACGTTGTACGCACTACCACTTTGGTTGAACTTACTGTGCGCCAGCGAAGTAAGGCTAGAACCCATAAAGTATTCGCCTTTAGCTGCGTCGTAGTCATAGTCACCCGCGAGTTCCCAGAACATAATGCCGCCCAGACCGTTGCTTATCACATAATCGACTTTACGCGCCATAGACTCTTCATCTTCTGTGGAGATAAATACTTTCTTCTGGTCATTCCAAAGCCAAGGTGCAACTGCAACCGCATCGTAGTGACGGGTATACGTACCAGTTAAACGGTCTTGTGGATCAGTATCTGGCGTTAAGCCATACGCTGCTAGGTAACTTGGTACTATGCCACTTTGAAGGTTTTTCGCATGCCATAATGGATTTGAACCAGCTGGAACTTCAAGACCAACGTCATTTTTGTCATGCCACAGGTTGTCGATACCTACTGCGCCTGCGCCACAGAAGTTCTTCTCACCTTCACCTGTACCAGGTGGGCAGTTATTTTGATCAGCTTGTTTCGCCTGACCCCACATACCATTGGTGCCACCAACTACATCTTTAAAGCCGCGGGTATAATACGGAATACCGATGTTGATACGACCAGCAGAAACTGCACCACGGAAGTAACGCACCGCCCAGTCGGTATTGAGGTAACCAATGCCCTCAAATTCCGCCGTACCATATACGTTCCATGCTTTGAGCTCTGAGTCTTCACCGGTATCAAACAATGCGGCGTTTGGCCCCACATGTGAGTTCCACGCACCATGCAAATCGTAAGACATAATATTGATATAATCTAAATATTGTACTGCTTGGAATGTTTCCATGCCGCGTAGTAAGTAACCTGATGAAGGTGAAGCAATCGTCAACATGTAATGTTTGCCGTCTTGCTGACCGGCTTTATCTAGCTCTTCACGTAACCGTTTCATTAGCACTTGATAAGATGCGTTTAGACCTGCGCGACGCGCATTCGAAATCGCAAAATCATCTGGGTGGCCAGAGTTGGCCATCGAAGACGGGTATTCATAGTCAATATCCACACCATCGAAACCATATTGACGGATAAAGCTCACTGCGCTGGCCGCAAAGGTTTCAATCCCAGCTTGGTTCACTGAGCCATCGGCATTAGTGGTCATCGTATAGAAACCACCGCTTTTCACGCGTGTACCATCGGCACCAAAATAACCACCGGTTTCAGCCCAGCCACCAACAGAGATCAGAGTTTTGACATCTGGATATTGCTTTTTGTATTTGTTCAATAGGTTGAAGTGACCTTTGTACGGCAGTGTTGGGTCAAGCTCTGCACCTGCAACACCCGGCCATTCCATATTCGTTGCAGGGTTATTAGCCGCATTAGGATCGCCAATTGAAACCTTATTACTACCATCAACATGCGCAAACGCATAGTTAATGTGGGTGATCTTATCCCATGGGATATCGTTAACAAGGTAGCTTGGTTGTCCATTTGCGCCATTACGCCAGCTAGTAAAGTAACCTATGATACGACGCGGATGATCAGCACCCATAAGTTCACGACCATTGGCGTCGTAGACAGTACAATAGGGGGTGTTCACACCCGGCGTTTGGTAAAGACCTGCTGGACGACACGCATCTGGATCTGTGCCAGGAGTATCTTCAACCACAGTAAGGGTTTTGGAGACACTAGATACCGCACCTTTGTCATCGGTTACTGTCAGCACAAATTGCGCTGCACCTAATTGCGTTGCAGTCCACGTATACTGAGTTGCAGCACCAGAAGTAGCAGCGACTTCAGCGCCATTTACGGCAAAGCTCAACTGCGTTACTTGACCATCACTGTCACTGCCAGAGAGTGCAAATACCACTTGGCTACCAACGACTAGCTTGGCTGGAGCAGAAGAGAGCGCTAAGTCAGCAACTGGCGCTTGATTGACCGGACCCGACGTTTTCACCGTGACCTGATGACTCAAAGTAGGTGAAACACCGCCCTTGTCGTCGGTCGCTTTGACTGCCAAGGTGTGGCTACCAGGTAATGCAGTCCAACTGGTCGCGTACACGCCTTGACTGCCCGAGGTTGCAGTGGACAATAAAGCGCCGTCTAGGAAGAACTCAACTTTCGCGATAGTACCATCAGCATCCGTTGCATTTACCGAAATGGCAACGCTGTCATTTTGATTAAACTCAGTACCGTTTGCAGGGCTAAATGCGCTGACTTCAGGTAGCTGATTATTGACAACGCTGTCACACTGACCCAAATTAGTCCAATCTTGCCATTGACCAGAATGCGTCTCAGGATCAGTTTGTGTCCACCAATTCGCTTTATAACCGTAATTGGCTTTTTGCACCTGTTGTCCAGCGCTGTATGCCTGCCCTGCTTGCCATTGTGCCAAATTAGTACAATCAACTGCCATTGCTTGAGCTGCAAACAACCCAAGTGAAATGGCGCTCAATTGCGCAATCGACTTGAGATATTTTTGTGATCTCATCTTCTCTCCAACCTATCATTAGTAACGTATATTTCACATGCAAACATAAAAGTAACACATAGTTTACCTTCGTCAACTCCTTGAACTCGGTAAAATGTCGTTACATCTGTCAATAACCAATACTTTTAGCCTATAAATTAACACTTCTACATGAGCGCACCTCATACTGAACAAATTATATACACCATGAATTAATCTCATTGCTGGCGTATAAAAATAAATCAATTATTACATTAAAATGAAAAGGTTATGATTTTTTTCAGAAGGAGGAGGGGCAACAAATGCAAGAGTCAGATTAGAAAAACTAGGTCAACAAGATTATCAATATCTATAACAAAAGAAATTATTTTTTTACAAAAAATTATAAAGCCAACTAACAAACACCTGTAAAACGACCTTTAGAGTATGCTGAGCATTTCGTATCATTCACTCTTGTTCAAGGATAGATGTACCCTGATCAGACCAAGATAAAAGGGAGTTGAAGGAATATATTTACGCACAAAGCGCAATAACCCAATGAGGCTCAAAACGAATGAAATTTGGTTGATTTAGCGATAGACAGGTGGAGTGTGGGAAACTGGGATTTTTATGGTAATTACTGTGCCGGTTTGCAATTTTGAGTCGATATCAACCGAACCTTGATGATCAGCGATAACACCATAAACCACAGCTAAACCCATACCAGTGCCTTGACCAACTGGTTTAGTTGTGAAAAATGGCTCAAAAGCCCGAGTCATGGTTTCTTCTGTCATACCGCAGCCATTATCTGTCACTTTTATGACTATCATGTCTTGGCTTTCGCACAAATAAATATGTACAACACCATCTCTTTCCTGTCTTTGCTCGCACGCTTCTTTAGCATTAAGTAAGACATTAATGATAGCTTGGCCTAATGCATCGCCATTGCAGTAGGTGAGTGGTACAGCTTGAGTATGGCTTACCAAATTTACGTACTTGAACTGGCTTTCTAACAGCCGCACGACTTTTGCAATGAGAGAGCAAACATCCACGTGTTCAAACTGACTCTCTCTCGGTCGAGAAAAACTCAGCAAATTATTTACAATCCCCGAAATACGCTTAACACCATCACTGACGTCGTCAAGCATTTCCTTGATCTCAAAAGTCATCGCAGAGACATCATATTTAGTTTGTAATTTTGCAGCCAAAGGGAGTAACTCTGGCGGGAGTTGCCCTTCACTATCAAGGTCACTCACCAAGGTGCTCATATCGATAAGCGCCTGACTGTAATCTTGCAAACACTCAATATTACTAGAAACATACGCAAGTGGATTATTGATCTCGTGTGCAACTCCCGCAGCAAGTGACCCTAGCGTCGCCATTTTTTCAGTTTTTAATACCAGAGCCTTTTGCCGCTCTAGCGTGGCAATTTTTTCCTGTAACGCCAAATTTGCGTCAAACAACGCCCGCGTTTGGTCTTCAAACAACTGCTCAAGTTCATCGCGCGCTCGCCGCTCACGTATAAACGCGGCTTGATAATCAATATCAGCCATTATCTTCAACCTTAACAACTATCCGACATTCACTCGCCCCTTGGTGCATACACTCAGGGTGCTGCAGGCTAATCCGAGTGTTAAAGTATTTTGCGGCTCCAACTATCAACCCCTCTGCACACCAACAGAGTTGACGTTTGGAAGCATAAAAAACATTTAATTCTCCCTGACTCCCTTGCTCAACCCGGATCGCTGGTAGATTAGGCTCGTGATAAAGCTTGATCACTTCTTTATGGATAACTGCATCAATGCCAAATATCAGTTCCTGAAAATTAACGAACTGGTTCATTATTGCACAATGGCGATTTGCCAAGTAGCCAAACAAATACTCTCCAAACATCTTCACAACCTGATCTGCAGGTATGGCTAACGCTTCGGAAATACCACCGACCAAACTCATTAGCTCTTGATCTGGGTAACTCTTAGGTGAGATGTAAACTTGCTCAGCAAGCCCATGGTGTTGCAATAAGTTGTTCCACGCCGCCATCCCCAGTTTGTCAACTACCAACTGCTCTAATGCACGAAAAATAACTCCTTTCATTGGGACTCCTTGAGCCGCCACTTAGCGACTTGTTCCGTATAAGACAATGCCTTTAGATGTCCGCTCAGCGCATTTTGCACATCGTTGCAGGTTGCACCTGAGCCTATCTGCAAACTAATGACGGCGTGCAACAAGGTGATAAGTTGGTGGTCAACATAGTTCTCATGTAAGTAAAGCTGACCTGTGACCACCAATGACTCAAAACCCCATAAGGCTAACAGATAAGCTGAAAGCTCAGCTTGTTGCTTTTCACTCCAATCAGACTGGCCTAAGCAAGTAGCGCAAATAGGTCCTATTGCGCTTAAAAAGCAGCACGATTGCAACTCTTCCAACAAATGGCGTGGTAGGCTCAAATATTCACCCAGTGATTCCGCGAGCGCCATTTTTTGTTGAGCGAGTGTAATACACCGGGCTATTTCCATTTCACCACCGACAGGAATCATTAACCGCTCAAGTTCAAAACAGGTGATCACTGCCTGTAATAAATGACTTCCAAGCCGAAACACCGCTTGATGGGTTTTGTGTACAGGCGCAATAAAGCCTAAAAAAGCAGAGTTAGCAATTTGCATTACTTTTGCGGCTAAAGGCGGATCTTGGCTCAGTAAATCAGCCACGACATCGAGCCTAGGTGGCACTTCTCGTAAGCTGCGCAGAATTTGACTGGTGGTTGCCGTTAATGCCGGCAATCCCCTTAACGCGCCCAAAGTAGCTTTGGTATCTTGAGGTAAATCCAGTTGCTTGAGCTGCCGCGTATTTTTGATAACGTCAACCAGTTGATGCTTAGTGAAGGGCTTGGCAAAATAGCAATGGGCGATATTTCCAACTTGCCACGATAAGTTAGTCGATAAGTCACCCGTTAACAGGCACCTAACCGTAGCAGGGAGAGCCAATCTCGCCTGTTCTAAGACTTCGACACCCGAGCATTCTGGCATTAATGAATCGCAAAAAAGTAGATCAGGTGCGCCATGTTCAGCAACCCAATGGAGTAGTTCTAGCGGCTGAGTCAGTGTAAACACATCAATATCACTATCAATGTGCTTTAAAGTACGACTCAAGGCGCGAAGGATCAATTCATCATCATCGATAACAAGCGCTGTTATCTTTAACATTAGCCAAAACCTTGAAAATTTGTTTCTTGCCTAAGCTTAGACTAAATTATCAATAGTGATAATTAGATAAGACTAAATTCTAATGATTTCTGAGGAGCCACTTACCTTGGATTTTGAAGCCCCTGCAAAAGTACTTTGCCTTGACGATGAAGAGAGTGTGCTGCGCTCTTTGACACGAGTTTTAAGAGGTAGCAACTTGCTTGCGACTACCTTTACTGATGGGCAAAGTGCACTTGAAGCACTGCGCCAAACCCCATTTGAAGTGATCATCAGTGATATGCGTATGCCTAATATGAGCGGCGATGAATTCTTGGAAAAGGCCCGTGCCATTGCACCTAACTGCCAACGCATTTTACTGACAGGCTACGCAGATTTGAATGCTACCGTAAATGCAGTCAATAAAGGGGGTATTAACGCCTATTTGCAAAAACCTTGGCAAAATGATCAGTTAATTCAAACCGTCAAAGAAGCTGTAGAAAAATATAGATTGAAGCAACAAAACCTGCAGCTATTAGCGAAAATTGAAGCGCAGAATAACCAACTCAAGGAATTAAATACGTCGCTAGAAGCTTTGGTTGATAAGCGCACCAAGCAAATTCGCCAAGTTCTGAAGCAACTTGAAGTTGCGCATGAGCATGAACAGCGCGACCACAAAGCAACGGTAGAAGTGTTGTATAATTTTATCAATGCCAACCCCTATTTAGATGCAGAACTGGCAAAAAAAGTCGCTCAAACCTGCCGAGGCATTGGAAAACAACTTAAGCTGAGTAACGCCATTTTGGAAACTGTGAGTATGGCTGGCTATCTTGCACAAGTAGGTTTATTGGCAATGGATCCTGAGGTTTATAAAGTCTCGGTAAATCAGCTAAGCGATGAAAAACGTAAGCTATTTTATACCCATCCCGCCATTGCACAATTGATGTTAATGCCAGCACCGCACCTCAGTGAAGTCTCGGAGGGAATTTACCATCAGTTTGAAAAGTACAACGGCAATGGTATTCCAAAAGGGCTTAGAGGTCAGAATATTCCCATCACAGCACACATTCTCGCTGTGGCTCGGGACTACCAACAACATATTCATGACAGCAATCTACCAAAATCCGCGCGTGCTGAACATGCGTTAGAAATGATAAAACTCTACAGCGGCAATTTTTACCACCCTAAAGTTGTGACAGCCTTAGAACAGCATCTCCAAAATGTAAAAAGCAACCCCTCGGAGCAAGTGGGTTCAATGGATATTATCAGTTCCGCTGAGTTGCAGCCCGGTATGACCTTAGGACTTGCCATTCATAGCCATAAAGGCATTATGCTGTTACCAAAAGGCCATGTGTTTTCAGACAAGTCCATCGCCAAGTTGCAACAGTTAGAGGCGCAGCGCCCGACACCATTTCGGATCATGGTTAAGTAACTGCAGCTTGGGATACGCAAGCTGCAGTTACTTGACTGACGCTTGATTAAGGTTTAGTGGTTTTAGTACTAAAACGCGCAACCAGTTCATGAAGATTCTGTGCTGTCGCAGCTTGCTGCCCATTGGCTTGCAAAACCTGCACGATCCCATTACTCCCTTCGCGGGCTAGATCAGCAATATTGGTCACTTGCTGATTAATTTCGTCTGACACCGCCGCCTGCTGGGCAACTGCACTGGCAATCGTAGTAGCGCGAGATTGAATATCAGCAATTGCTTCCCGCACTTGGATTAAACAATCCGCACTGGTCGCAATTTGCATTAATCCATGCTGCGCTTCTTCTTTGCCTTGGTCCGCAATACTCACCGCAGCTTGAGCACCTTCGGTCAATTCTTTGATAATGGCATAAATTTCATGGGTCGATTGCTGAGTGCGCTGCGCCAAATGGCGTACTTCGTCCGCTACGACAGCAAAACCTCGTCCTTGCTCGCCAGCGCGTGCCGCTTCTATCGCCGCATTGAGTGCAAGTAAATTCGTTTGTTCCGCGATATGTTCAATGATTTGCGCAGCCTCCGCTATTTTTGCAGTTTGCGCACTCACTCCATGTACAGAGGCGCCAATTTCTCGCACTGTTTCCGCCAATTTGCTAATCGCCTCAGCTGTGCTCTCTCCATAGCGATTACTCTGCGACGCCAATGCCTCGCCTTGGCCCGCAGCCTGAGCCGTTTGTTGGATATGAGTAGCGACGTCGTGAATGCTAGCACTCATTTGCGTCATTGCAGCTGCGACTTGTTCAGTTTCACTTTGCTGTCGCTGAATCTGCAAACTGGCTTGCTGGCTAAGTTGTTTGGTGTTCTCAGCCCCAACCGCAACTTGCTCCGCGCCATCACTTAAGCGCGCTAAAACGGTTTCAAGATGGGCGCGCGCACTTTGAATACGCACGTCAAGTTCCGCTTTAACTCCGCGGAATTCACTGTATACGGCCATCGCAACTGGGTCACAAAAACTATGGGCGAATAATTGGCTTAACTCGGCCATGTCTTTACGACGGCGCTGCCAGTGCAGTAGATTACAAATGACCAATAACAGTGCTAATAGCGCCGCAGCCGCAATCGGCTGCCATTGCCAAAGCATTACACAAAAGGCTAACATCATGGCTATTAAAGCCATCGCTTGGGTGGCTTTTGGCACTTTGAAGTTAGCGGATTTCCCATCATGTAGCTGTTGATATAACTTGCTGGCTTTTGCCACTTGTTGTTTTGTTGGCTTCACTCGCACCGACTCATAACCAACCACGCGGCCGCGCTCAGTTACGGGCATAACATAAGCATTTACCCAATAAAAATCGCCGTTTTTACAGCGATTTTTTACAATCCCCATCCACGGCCTGCCCGCTTTCAGCTCTTGCCACATCATCCGAAACGCAGCTTCCGGCATATCGGGATGGCGCACTATATTGTGCGGTTGGCCAATCAGCTCAGTGCGTGCAAAACCGCTAATTTTTACAAAATGATCATTACAGCTAACAATATTGCCCTGTAGATCGGTGACAGAAATTAACTGGGTTGATGAGTCAAAATGTTGCTCATGCGGTGTGATAGGTAAGTTGCGACGCACAACAATTTCCTTATTACAATTAGATGACAGCAGGATAAATGGCTGGCACCTTAGTTATTTAACCTTACATTTTCAATGGATATTTTATCATGTTCCAGAAATTGCGAATAAAGTATGGTTTTCGCTTTTTTCGATTGCAGAGATTGATCCATTGTTAGATGACTTACGTTGTTATCCTCTTGTAAAATGATGCCATCTACCCTTCAACATTGCTCAAAGGAGCCAGCGTGTCTCGATTTTCAGCCATCACAGATAATCCTCACCAACGCGGATTCAGCCAAAAGACCGGCATACTTATCACTAATCTTGGTAGCCCTGACGCCCCTACAACCAGTGCTGTGCGCCGCTATTTGCGAGAATTTTTGTCCGACCCTCGAGTTGTGGAAATCCCTCGCCTACTGTGGCTAATTATCCTGCACGGCATCATTTTGCGTATTCGTCCGGCTAAGTCTGCGAAGAATTATCAAAAAATATGGACTGAGCAAGGTGCTCCTCTTATCACCATCACACAAGCTCAACAGCAAAAGTTACAGCAACACCTAATCCGCTTAGGGCATCAAGATGTGATTGTCGAAATGGCCATGCGCTATGGCAATCCCTCAATTGAAAGTGGCTTGACTAAGCTGCGCGAGCAAGGTGTAACGAAGATTGTTGTATTACCTTTGTACCCGCAATATTCAGGCGCAACAACAGGCTCAACATTTGATGCCGTCAGTAGAGTACTGCGTAGTTGGCGCTGGGTACCTGAATTGCACTTTATCAATGGCTATCATCAACAACCCGACTACATTGAAGCTTTAGCAAACTCCATCGCCGAGGATTTAACTGCTAACGGCACCCCTGACAAACTGGTGTTTTCGTATCATGGTACACCAAAACAGTTTTTAAACTGGGGCGACCCTTACTACTGTTTTTGTATGCAAACAACTCGATTAGTGAGTGAACGCTTACAATTACCGGAAGGATTGGCGGTATCCACGTTCCAAAGCCGCTTTGGTAAGGCTGAATGGTTACAACCATATACTGATGTCACTTTAACTGAGTTTGCCAAGCAAGGTATTGATAATGTAGCGATATTAAGCCCAGCCTTCAGCGCGGATTGTTTAGAGACACTGGAAGAACTAGAAGAGGAAAATCGCGAAACCTTTATGCATGCTGGCGGTAAACACTACCGTTATATCAAAGCACTTAATGACCGTGAAGACCACATTGCCGCATTAGCGAAGCTAGTTATTCCTTATTTATCTAATAAAGCGTGACATTTGTCGTATTTCGAAATGCCGCAAATTTGCTATGCTAAGGTAAAAATTAGGCGAGCAGACAAAGTGTTGGAATGCTTTCGTTATACTCCAGGGTGGTTAATTACCACCCTGGCAACTTGGACAGCAGTTGCGTCATTGAGCCTCTTAGACAGTCGTAACTCATCATCTTGGTGGGTGCTATTTACCTTACATTGTGCTTTGTTACCTGCCTTATTGTTTGTAACCAATGAAACTCGTCAACATTTCAGTTTAGCAAGTCGCTATACTGGGCTGGGTATTGCGGTCGCGCTACTCGTTGCGCTACTACTGCAAGAAGACAACAGTATCATATTGATTTACAGCATTATGCTCAGTGCAATTTTGGCGTTTTATCTACCTAAGTGGGCATATTATAGTTATATCCCGGCCTTTTTAGGCCTCTATTTGCTGGCACAGGCATTTTACTGGCACAATGGCTGGCGATGGGTCGATGTAGCGTTATTTGGTTGCTTCCATCTTTTTGCCTTAGTACTCAGCGAGCGCATGAACCAGGAGCAACAAGCCAAAGAAAACCTCCAGCTTGCCAACAATCAGTTAGCAGCAACCAGCCATTTGCTCAGCCAAGCAGCAGCTGAGCGAGAGCGTATTAGCCTCGCTCGAGAGCTCCATGATGATGTCGGGCATCATCTTACCAGCCTTATTTTGATGCTAGATGTCGCACGCCGTACCCACCCACAAGACGACAACTTAGCCCTCTGTTATCAGCAAGCTAGAAGCTGCCTGACCAGTGTACGTGAAGTGGTCAGCGACAAACGCCAGCTGCAGCCTGTGGCTATCCAAACCACATTGAAGGAGTTGACCCGCAATTTACCGAATTTAACGGTCACTTTGGACATAGCCTCAGATCTTAAAGTTGAGGATTTAAATCAGGCACATTGCCTGCTGCGCACCTGTCAGGAGGCGATCACTAATGCTTTAAAACACAGCCAAGCGAGCTTAGTTAATATCAAGATTGTCCAAACAGCAGATGACATTGTCGCCACTATTGCAGATAACGGTGGCCACTGCCCTAGCTTGGTCAACCCCGGCAATGGTTTGCTGGGCTTGGCTGAGCGAGCTTCTGCTTGTAACGCTGAACTGAGTTGGAACTGCACGCAAGCTCGTTGTTTTCAGTTGGTACTGCGTATAAAGCTGTAATTTCGGTGTTTTGGGGAACTAGGGCAATGTTTATCACGTTACGATTAAATGTAAGGACAGCTAAATGAATCACAAACTTAAAGTGCATCTGGTGGACGATCAGGCATTATTTCGTCAAGGATTGCAGGCGTTGCTGGCGCTGTCGCAATCACTTGTGGTCAGCGGGAGTGCATCAGATGGTAAAGCGTTTTTACAGCAACTACAGAGCAATACTGTGGATGCCGATGTGATCTTGTTGGACATGCGCATGCCGGAGCTAAGTGGTGCAGAAGTGTTAGAGCAAATGCAGCTACAAAACCTCATGCGCCCTTGTGTGATCCTCACCACCTTTGACGACACCCAACAGCTGCGGCGCGCCATGCAAGCTGGCGCTAAAGGTTGTCTGCTCAAAGATATCGCTTTAGAAGCTTTAGAAAATGCGCTGCACCAAGTCTGCCGGGGTGAAGTCGTGATCCAGCCAACGCTGGCCAGCTCACTTTTCAATCAACACACACTGCCATTGCTGGAACAACTTACTGAGCGGGAACGAGAGATTTTGGCGTTAATTGCGCATGGTAAGTCCAACAAAGAGATAGCAGCATTGTTGTTTAAAGCGGAAGGTACAGTGCGCAATCAAGTGTCTAATGTACTTGCCAAATTACAGGTTCGTGATCGCACCCAAGCCACGCTACGAGCTTATGAACTAGGGTTAGTTAAGTAGCCCAACCTACACCGTGCCGTTTTTACCGCTTAGCCCTGTAGCGTCAAATGGCTGGCACTCTTGCTTCAACATCGCAATACATTTATCTAACCTTTGTGCTTTGCTGAAATAGAAACCTTGCACAAAATGACAGCCAAAACGCTGCAATAACTGGAGCTGCATATCAGTCTCTACACCCTCAGCAATAACAGCGATACCCAACTGCGAGGCTATTTGAATCAGGCCACTGATCATCACTTGTTTAGCTTGATCAGCCAGCAGACTATCCACAAATGACTTATCAATTTTTAAGAAGTCGACCTGATTTTCTATGAGGTTACTGAGCGAAGAATATCCCGTGCAGAAGTCATCCAGCGCTATTTGCACACCCAAAGCCCGCAGTTTTTCTAAGATATGCCAAGTGTAACTATTAGTTGCAATGGATTCGGTTACTTCTAAAGTAATGCTGTTTGGTGCGATACCAGCCTGTGCAATCGCGTTAGCTACTTGCTCAACTTGATTATTGCTGACTTTAAATTCATTCACAGAACGATTTATCGAGATGCTTACTTGGGTAAAACCCGCGCGGTGAATTTCGGCCAAATCGCGACAACTACGCTCAAGCACAAACTGGCCTATAAGGTGAATAAAACCAAACTCTTCGGCAAGAGGAATAAACTGCCCAGGCGGGATAACACCAAACTCCGCGTCATGCCAGCGGGCTAAAGCCTCAAACTTGGTGATTTTGCCCGAGTAACAGTCGACGATTGGTTGATAGTGAACCTCTAAAGTGCCATCTTTCAATGCTTGCTTAAGCTTATGCTTTAGCTCTATTTTTTGTAGATAAGCGGCTTGAATTTGCTGACTGTGCAAGGCCACACTACCGACATTAGTCTTCTTTGCACTCGACATAGCATGCGCAGAATTACGTAGTAAGGTCGCAGCATTGGTTGCCGTACCTTCTTCCAACTGTGCAACCCCGATACTTGCGGTAATTTCGATGGTGAGCTCATTAAACACATATGGCTGACGAAGCTTTTCACTCAGCTTTTGCGCGACACTCATGGCGCTATCAACATTGGAGTGACTAAGTAAAATCACGAATTCATCACCGCCATAACGACAAACCATATCCAACTGACGAACGCTGTTTCGTAATCGTTTCGCTACCGATACTAGTACCCTATCACCAGTTTCTGGGCCAAATACGTCATTGACTTCCTTAAAGCGGTCAAGGCCGATAAATAACAAAGTACAAGGAGTATGATGACTACGCGCCTCTGAAATGCTCACTTCCAGCGCATCCATAAAGCTACGGCGGTTAAGCAAACCGGTTAAAGGCTCATGATTCGCATAAAAGGTCAGCTGCGCCTCGGTTCGTTTCCAATCCGTAATATCGCGGAAAATCGCCACATAGTTACTTATTTCCCCGATGTCATTTTTAACCACAGTAAGAGTCAATTCCTCCGGAAAAATTTGGCCATTTTTACGGCGATTATAAATTTCGCCTTTCCAAGTACCGTGCTGAAGTAACTGTTCCCACATTTTGCGGTAAAAGCGCCCATCCTGCAGACCTGACGATAATACTTTCGGATCTTTACCACAGAGCTCATCCGCCGTATAACCTGTAAGCGTCTCAAAGGTCTGATTGATCATGATGATTTTATTCTCTGCGTCACAAATCATGATGGCTTCGTTGGCGTTTTCAAATACGACGTTGGTGAGCTCAAGCTGTTGGTTTAAAGAGGTGATGTAAGTCACATCTTGAATCGTGGCATTAAACACGATTTCGTTGTCTTCGGCTTGCTCGACTTGACCAACAATATGGAATAAACCACGTTGTTGATTATGTAGGCGATGCAATACCGAAATATCAACATGGCGCACCATGCCAGCTTTGATTTGTTTAAACAACCTTTGCACACGCTGTGCGTCCAACTCAGTCAGGCTATTTAAAAACGTAGCGAGACTTGGCGAGGCCTCAGGTTTGAGCATCAGCCTTGGCATTTCATAGCTAAACCAATGGCGATTGACATTTACTTGCCATGACCAAGAACAGAGTTTAGCAATACGTTCACCTTTAGTAAGGTGATTGAGTAACGCATCTTGCTGCGCCATTTCAAGATTATGGTTGAGCTCAGCACCAACTAAATGGCTCAATTCTTGAAACCAAATTTTATCGTCTTCTGAAATTACCGGACAGATCTCAAACAAACAGACCATTATACCTATCGGCTTATGATCTAACGCCCTCAGTGTCACTCCTAAATAACCATCAACATTCAACACTCGCAACGCTTCATCATCGCTATAACGCTGTTGAATACAAGAATCAATCAGGCAAATACTATGGCTGTCTTTGGCGTCCCGGCAGGGCGTACCACGCAGTTCATAGACAATATTATCTATCAACTCACCGTGTTCACTATGTACAACGGTTTTTACTTTTTCACCGTTTTCTACAAACTTACCTATCATGCACACTTTGGCACCAAAGCGCTTGTACATCATTTCCACAGCAAACTCGTAGCGAGCGCTACTGCTGGGTAGGTTATAAAAGTGACTAAATGATAAGGTCATAGATGAACACAGTACGTTAGTTGAGAAATTAGGTTACATTAGATTAATAATTTACATTACCACAGTATCGCTATTCCTAGCCCAGATCAATAAAAGAGTGAGTAATAAATATTTCATGATATTTCGCACAAGTGTTTGCTCAATATTACATTTTTTTACTGGTCAAAAGCCACCGAATAAGGGGAAAATGGTACATTATTGGTCTGTGAGGTTGATATGAAGCATTTTTTATTATTAGTAACTGCAAGTATGTTGGTAGCCTGCGCCCATCATGATGATGTTCGGCCAAGTGCACAAAACTCTCATTATGTAGTAGTAAACTCGCAGCAGCGCGATGAAGGCATTCAGGATGCGCTCAAACAGGCGCGCCACTATTGCCAAAGCCTGAAAGCGAAGATGTATGTCCTCAATGAAACTGTCAGTTATGAAGGGAGCCAACCTGAAGCGGATTACCTCGCTGCGTTAAAAACCGCCGAGATAGTCTCAGGCGTAGGCACAGCGTTGTGGATCTTTGGCGATGGTCGAGTTGATGACGCAGGGGCAATTGCATCCGTTGCAGGCAACTCTGCAGAGCACGCCATGGGTAGGCCTTATGTCACCAAAATCAACTTTAAATGTGATATGTAGCTTTTGTGCAGCTAAAAAAGGTACAGGCGCGTAGCGTTGGACCTATTCTGTTAAAACCGTACAATGTGGTTCTTTTGCTTGCTGCGGTTTTAACCTTAAGTAAATTCCTTTACACTTATCAGCATTCCCAACATTGAATGGTTGACATGAAAAAGCCTCGCTCTGTTCATCCTTTGGTTTCGCAACTATCGCTAGCCATGCTTGCTTTAGCTATGCTCTGGATGCTCGCGTCCGATAAAGAAATATTAGTGGTCGGCAATGCGCTAGTATTGGTTTACGTGGTTTATGCGCTCGCCAGTTGCGTTGTGCGTGCCAAAGAAAAGCACAAAAACCATCACCGTCACTAATTAACTACTGTTACTTCCGCTTAGCAGGCAATAAGGCGGGAGCCAAAGTTGCGCCATCACCATCGGGTTGGTTGAATAAAGTTAACCCCATTACCTGCGCAAGAGTTGGGTAGACATCAAGATTCTCCACCACAGGCAACACTAAACCGGTTTTAAATGCTGGCCCCGCAGCGATAAAAATAGCGTCCATGGTATCTGCATCAACATAACCATGAATACCAAGATCAGTAAGTTTTTCATTACCTTTAAACACTCTTGGGGGCTGAGTTTCTAAAATGATGTCTGGAATTCGACTGCTATTTTGGTAATGCAGAGCAGCCAATTGCTCATCGCTTAACACCTTAAAACGACCTTTTGCCGCCGCTTTTAGCAACTCAATTTGTTTGGCCTTATCAACTTTCGCATCAGATTTTGCGTACAACAACAACCGAGATTCTGAGTTTTTCACCAACCAGCGGTTTGATATCGGAAGACTTGGATAGCTGATGGCTTTTTTGGGATCAATCTGCGCCATGCCATGATCAGATACAATCACTAAATTCACCGCAAAAGGCAGCGTTTGCAAGTCAGCGTAGAGCAGACCTATTAGTGCGTCGAGCTCCAGTACTGCCTGTTTAGTCTGCTCACTATCAGGGCCATAGCGATGACCTATGGTATCGACGAGTGAAAAATAACCTGCCACAAATGTCGGCCTTAAGCCATTTGGTAACCGCAGCCACTGCATTATCTGCTCAACCCGCTGCGAATAATCCGCATGTTGTGAATAATAGTAATAATAATCGGGCACCATACCGTTGATCCGCGCTTCGGATTCCGGCCAAAAATAGGTCGCTGATTTTAAGCCATTCATTTTGACTAAATTCCACAGCGGAATACCACTTACCCAACTACTGTCGGTTTTCCCCATGCCCATTTGATAACACTGCAGCTGACGCGCACTATCGCAGAATTCGTTATCAATAATGCCATGGTTGACAGGCAGCAAGCCGGTTACCATTGACAAATGATTAGGGAAAGTTTTTGTTGGATAAACGGGTTGCATACGTTTGGCGCGTACACCTTTATCTGCTATCGCAGCTAAGTTTTTCGCCGCAAATTTCTCGATGTAGTCCCAACGAAAACCATCCAAAGAAATCAATACAACATGCTGCTGGAGAGGTGCTGGCACCAGCGGCGCACGTCCATCAAGTGTCGTCGATGCAACACAACAAAATGTAATTAACCCAGCGAAGAAAATGGAGATGGACCGAGTCAACTGCTTTAGCAGAACCATAGTGTTCCCTAATAACAAAAACGTCAGTGTACCGCGAATATCGTACAAACGCACAATATTGCCGAGAAAATTGTGTAAAGTTAGTCACTTTTACATCAATTTATTGAAAGTTCGTTACTGCGTATATGCTGCTACCAAGGATACAAAGCCATCGGAGTTTTGTTCCAACTGCTGGCGCTTCAGAAAACGTAATTTTTGTTCACGACGATGTTGACTACACCATACGAATTCGCTTGGATCAGCACTTTTACTACGACATCGTTCGGGAAGTTGATAATAGCTTTCCCACTGCGTTTGTTGCATTGCATCTTGAAATACGACGCCTGCGATAGTGAGGTTTACATTGCTTTTTACAAGGATCTCCGAATTTATCTTCAGCAAACTCTCTGGCGTGTAAACACAATGCCGCTGCAATAGCATATCCAGCTGCTGACGTCGCTGTTCTTGCGCAAACTCATGTGACGCTTGATTATCACTAATCACGGTCAGCAAATCTCTTTGGTAGGTTAATTTGTTACAGCTAATTGATTGAGCTTGATCATCTAATGCGAACAATGGCGCGCTGCAAAGTAATAATGCAAAGGTCCCTAGTAATTTCATGACACTTCCTGTGACGGTATTTTCAAGCGCTCAGGATACTCGATATACAAAGATTTACGAGATCTGCGACCTGTCATTATTGAAAAACACACATTTATGATTTAACTAAGAATAAAAAAATACATGTAATTCAATCAAATAAAAAATCTACCAAATGAAAATATCGTATTCCCTCACCTATCTTTCAGCTAAAACAACAGCAACTATGGTAAAAGTCTCACAAATTCCTATGGATTTTCACGGCACTTGCTGGTTTTTATTTTACTCTTCATCCAAACTGGTGCTTTATTCACCTCCTCCAAAATTCATGGATGATCATCATGCAAAAATTATTGCACTTTTCTGCGCTGATAGGCGTGTTAAATTTTTTGACTGGCCGCTCTCATACAAACATCGAAGGATCTCATGTGGCAGCGTGCCAAGACACTTTGTATCAATACCTTAAGGCTAGAGATAATGGCAGCGCAGCACAGTATGGCAGTTTATTCACACCTGACGCCACATTTGCAGTTCCTGCTTTGCAAATTGAACTCAAAGGTAAAGAGGCAATTGTTACACGCCAACAAGCCGCCATTAAAACCGACAAGACCATGCACAATCTGACTTCCAGTGAAATAAGCATTAATGACGAAGGCAAGATCACCGCCCTTTCGCATTTTATTTTACTTAAGCGCTCTTATCAGCAGCCTCCAAACAAGCAACTCGAAGTCTTCAACGGTCGCTACCTTGATGTTTTAGAAATAAAAAACGCGCAATGTTTGATCAAGGAACGAGTCGTCCTGATAGATCGTAAGGAACAATGGCGACTTTAAAAATACTTGCTTTGCATTTTTTGAGTATCAACGCATGCTTGCTATGGCAACCTTTGAGGTATTACAAGCAAAACCCGCTTATTCATCCAATTTTTTCGCTCGCACATCTAAGCAAGCTTTCCTCACATCGATTCAATGCGCAGATCCTGATTAGAAAGTCTCAGCTGTACTCGAATGACCTGAATAAAAAACCTGCAACTCAGTCATGCGAACTGATTTATTTTTAGACAGCAACATCAATGCGTTATAGAGATCGACAGTGTTATTCTCGACACGATAAACAAGCGATTTTGAACCGCTTTTGGCAACAATCATATTTGCAATTTCAGGTACTGAATTATCATGCAGCTCGACTACAATTTCACCAGTCACTCGTCCAAATTGTGCTGTAGATAAGTTTTCTACCTTATCTCCTTTGAGCAACGGCAATTTACTTACCTTAACTTTGTCCATGCCCACTTTCAAAGTTAGGCCCTCAAAAAGGTCCAAGCACCTTGATTTATCTGGACATTTTATTTCAACCACACTTTCTTCGCTCGAAGGAGGTACAGCTGCAGCACCATCAGCTTTAGCTGGCTTCGCCTGACTTTCCTCTAAACCCTTTATTTTACAACCAGTTATCAATAAAGATAAAAAGCAAACAATTAATGTTAATTTTTTCATAAGTAAATATTTACCTTTCATTGCAAAATATTTTTGAAAATAGGCACAGACTCCTGCTATGTTAACATTCGAATCACAACAACCCAAACAACAAATTGGTGAAAAAATGATAAAAACAACTCGAATCACGCTCATCGCCGCGTCAGTTGTAGCAGCCCTTGGCAGCACAGCAAATGCGCAGTTCATCAACACCCAATCTTTAGTTCATAACAGCACTGCCGTTACGCAGGACCAGAATCAACAAATCAGAGCTGCGCAACAAGCACTCGCAGCAAAGCCAACTAAATCAGGAATGGCAAGTTCATTTGATGCCGATTTAGGTAAAGCGACTTTCGTTTGGGCTCCATCTGATTATGTAAAACCAAACTTCACTGGCATTGCTAAAGCTGACCAAGCAAAATTTTCTGCGAATTTCTACTTGCACCAGTTAACTGGTTTAAGTGTAGCGAAATCTGGCGACTCGGACGCAACCTTGGTCAATTTCCACGAAGCGAAGAAAGGCCCTAGCATTGCAAAATACAAGCAATCTGTTGCGGGTGTTGAAGTGTTTAATCGTGAATTCAATATCATGATGGACAAAGAGCTAAACTTAGTTGCCGCGTCAGGTTATCTCTCGACCAATAAATTGGCTAATGGCGCCAATCCTCAGTTTGCTCACTTTGGTGATGCGCAAGATGCCATTCGCGTAGCGGCTAGTAATTTAGGCGTGAGCGACAATGCCATTCATTTATCAGGGAAAAAAGTTGAAGGCGATTACGTTAGCTTCCAAGCTGACTTCGGTAAAGACAAAGCAGGTTTTGCACCGCGTGCTAAAAAAGTCTTTTTTGATGATGGTTCACGCCTAATTGCCGCACACTATGTGGAAGTAGAAGTAACAAAAGCCAATAGTGTTGAAACTGAAGCGTTCGGTTTTGTTATCAGCGCAGACAACAATAAAGTGCTTCTTAAGAACGACTTAGTCGCTCACAGTAACGATTACACTTACCGAGTTTATGCCAAACCAGACGGTTACCCAATGGAAGGCCCACACGGCGATGTTATTCCAAAAATTGACAACGATCCGGACAAAACTGAGATCTTAGCCGCGCCGTTAGTGACACTCGCTAACTACAGTAAAATTAGCACTCAAGATCCATGGCTACCAGAGGGCGCAACAATTACCTCAGGTAATAACGTCTTCGCTTATGCTGACGTTGTTGCGCCAGATGGCTTTACTGAGGGCGACTTTACTGCTGAAACAACTTCAGCGATGACTTTTGACTATCAATTAGATGGCTCACAAACAGCTAACAGCATGCATAATCGTAAAGCGGCGATTGTGAACTTGTTCTACATGACCAACTTCTTGCATGACTTCTTCTACGACTATGGTTTTGATGAAGCAGCAGGTAATGCGCAGCTTTCCAACTACGAGCGTGGCGGTGCTGAGGGCGACCCTCTACATGTGCAGGCGCAAGACTATTTAGGCCTTAATAACGCCAATATGAGCACGCCATCTGACGGTCGCAGCCCTCGTATGCAACAATACTTATGGACTAGCAAAGATGCCAAAGTGGGCGAAGATTATGCAGTAACAGTAACTTCTCCAAGTAATATTGGTTTGTTGCAGTCAACTCAAATCGCCTCATATGGTCCACGTCAATATAACTTCAGTGGCGAAGTGGTACGTATCAATGATGGTACTGCAACGCCGCATGCAGGGTGCGAAACAGCAATTAACGCTGCCGATGTGGCTGGCAAAATTGCCATTATTGACCGCGGTGCCTGTGCGTTTGTACTGAAATCGCAGAAGGCGCAAGAAGCAGGTGCAATTGGTGTGCTAATTGTGAATAACGTCGATAATGGCGCGCCAGCACCTATGGGTGGTGAGGCTGATGATGTGTACATTCCATCAATGGGCTTAAATTTCCAAGATGGTAAGAAAATTTACGACTTAATCGATAATGGTCAAGCGGTTACCGTTAATATGATGAATACTTTCCCTCTGAAAGATTCAACCTTCGACAACGGTATTATTGCGCATGAATGGGGTCACTATATCTCTAACCGTTTGGTTGGTAACTCATCTGGTTTAATTAACTTCCAAGGTCGTGCGATGGGCGAAGGCTGGGGTGACTTCCACTCGCTGATGTTCTTAGCGCTAGAATCAGATATGGCGATTGCGGGTAATGACAAGTTCCAACATCCTTATGCGACAGGTACTTATGTTGAGGACTTTACCACAGGTATTCGCCGTGCACCGTATTCGACGGATATGTCGGTTAACCCATTAACCTTTAAACACATCCAAAGTGGTGCCACACCTCCTGGTTTACCACCAACAAGCGTTGCCTCTCCACATGCGCCAGGTGAAATTTGGGCAACTATGCTGTGGGACGTTTATGTCGGACTTATCAACAAACACGGTTTCCAAGAAGCCCAAGACCGTATGGCAACTTACTTGATCTCAGGATACAAAGCGACACCGATTGCACCAACCTATGTTGAAGCACGTGATGCCATTCTTGCGTCTATTTATGCTGCAGATATGGAAGACTTTGAATTGGCATTGGCTGCATTTGCGCGTCGCGGCCTTGGTTTAGGCGCTATTGCTCCGGCACGTTTCAGCACGGACAACGTTGGCGTGACTGAGTCGTACTCAACAGAATTGAGCGCAATTCAGGCACAAAGTGTTAAATTGAACACCAATTTTAACGGTGCTGACGTTGGTTACTGTTCTAACGACAACGTGCTAGATAAAGGTGAAACAGGCACTATTACTGTTGCGGTAAAAAACGCTGGCAAAACGGTGATGAACAATGTTACCGCTAAAGTTGTAGTGACTAGTGGTCAAAACGTGACTTTAGAAAACGACGGTATTATCACCATCGAGAGTATTGCACCATTCGCGACTGTTTCAAGCATGCCGCTCAAAGTAAAACTCAATGATGCAGCTATCGCTGACACGCTGACGTTCGAAGTGACTTTCCCTGAGCAAACCACCGTTGGCGCACCAACGTTGACTGCTGAAACCATGGTTAACTACGACTTTACTTTAAAAGCAAACGATGGTTTGACCGCAACTGCTTCAATGGAAGGGCTAACTGCATTTGCTGACTTTAAAGAGCACGTCATGAAAGGCGGCGAGTTGGCAATGGGTACGCAAGCTGTTGATACTCAAAACACGGCATATTTTGCATCGAAAAACCCAGGTGTGAACTTTGGTGCACAAACTATGTTCTTAGCGAACACTGGCTTTGAATCTGACGTGGGCGTTGAAACTGAGGCATTTGAAGTTGGTTTTGGTCCAGACTTCAGCGTGAGTTTCTGGCACCTGTATATGCTTGAAGCTGGCTGGGATGGTGCGGTAGTGGAAGTGAGTATCAACGGCGGAAACTGGGTTGATGTCACTTCAAGTACAGCTGGTGGTCAATTCGAAGTGGGCTATAACACGGAGAAACTAGAGGACAACTCAGCTCAATCGCTACAAGACAGACCGGTATTCAGTGGTAGAAACTTCGATGGCTCCACGATGTTCGGTAACGTTGAAACTATCCACTTTGGCGAATCGCTAAATGGTCAATTGGTTAAATTCCGTTTCCGTATTTCATCTGACAGCAATACTGCTGATCTTGGCTGGTTTATTGATGATGTGAAGTTCTCAAACTTAGCATCACCGGTATTCCATAAAATGATAGCGGGTGACGTTAACGCGTGTGATAACGTTGCACCATTAGTAACGGTAGCTGCAGAAGTGACGACCAAAGAGTCAGCTAACGTTGATATCGAAGCCATGGCAACTGATCGTAACGGTGACACACTCACTTACGCTTGGACTCAAGTAGAAGGCCCTACGGCTACAGTTAGTGGTGCAAATACCGCGAAGCTGACAGTGACACCACCAAGCATTACTGCTGATGCGGTGCTCAAGTTTGAACTGGCGGTAAGCGATGGTAAAACGACCACCACATCAACCACTGTTGTGAAAGTGACCAACGAAACGCCTGTTACGCCAACTGTACCAACCGTGCCAACGAAGAAGAGCAGTTCAGGTTCGTTAGGCTGGTTTGCAATGCTGTTGGCAGCAGCGGGTCTTATCAGACGTCGTCGCTAATACGCAATAAACCAATATTAGGCCAGCGCACTGCGCTGGCTTTTTTATGCATGTCACCCTAAGTTAGAAATCCAGCACTTGAAAGCTGCTGTTAGCAAACTCAAACACGTTTACTCTGCCACACTGGGCAAAATGGTTGTTACTTGCGTAAGGACGTTCCGCCTGATTGATATTCCCCTCCCAGCCTTGGCCATTTTTAACAAACGCTTTGAGTTCAAACCAACCGTTATAAGTTGCATTACAATCCATATCTACGTCTAACAACCAATAATGACTCCCCCATTGATTGAGCGACATTTCACCAAAACCATCGCTTTCATAGCTACGTTTAGCCCCCCACTCTTGCGGCCATTGATTAGTTGTCCAATCTAATGGACTACCTTCAGCATCTTGTGGCTGAGCATTTTCTCGCCCTTGCCAGTTGAGATACTGATCACCCATTTTCCAAGCTGCGCTGGTCACATTGAGTTGATTGCGATAACGAATTGGCAAAGCACATGCCAGCGAGTTAACATCACATTGTTTGCCAAGGGATAACGCAAAACCATGATCAATTCCACCGCGAATGAACATGTCTTGCCCAGTTTGTGTTTGTGCTTGAATAAAGACCACAGTGCGCTGCCAGTTACTTGGGGTTGTGCTAGTCACTTTGCTTGCGTGATGGATAGCGAGCGCCGACATGGCGGGCAAATTAATGTGAGCCGTACCGTCACTGGCGACCGTAATACGAGTTCCGCTACACGCATCTTGAGCCGTATTTAACTCGCCACTTAACACATCGCAATAGTCACCGGCTGACAAACCCGTTTGAAGCTGTACGGCCATACTGTAAGACTCACGATTTATTGCAACGAACCCTAGGTTGCCACGGGCAAAGGCTATTTGATTGTTACCATTGTCCCACCAATGATTGACTTGCCATGCCGCTAAAGTGTTATTGCGAAATGCCACCGCGCCAGCAATTGCCTGTTTACGATGCTCACATTGCCAACTATTTGCCTCACAATGCAAAGTATTACCATCATGAACTGGAACATTCGGTGCGCCGTCATCACTGTGCGCAAATTGATAGCTCGACATAACTTTTGGATAACCATAAGGATATGCGAGCATAAACACGTTGGCTAAATCGTACAGCTTGCCATCTTTAAACGTCACCACACTGCCCGCCCCGCCGTGACCACGCTGGTTATCGTGGTTATCGACAAAGACTACCGCGTTAGCACTTGGCATCATTCCCCAAGCTTCGCCAAATTGGCGAAGCCAAGCTAATTTACCAAACTTAAACGTTTCGCCTAGTTTAGTGCTGTATTTAAATTCGGTGACTAGACCATTGCCAAAGTAATCACTCGCTGGCACCGCTTCGCCGCCTTGATCTATCACTTCTTGAAATATCAGCGCGGGCTGGCTTAGCCGACTCATCACATCGGCAATATCGTTGGCAGCCATATGTTTACTGGCATCGAGGCGAAAACCAGCTACACCGAGCGACAACAAATCATTTAAATAATTGGCAAGCTGGGTTTGCACATAAGTGCTACTGGTATTGAGATCCGGTAAACCGACCAGTTCACAGTTTTGCACGCGCCAGGCATTGTTCGCATAATCTTCCCCATTGATAGGACAACTATTATGAAAATCCTGATTACTATACATGGGGAAGCTCTTAACGCCGAAACTGCTGCCAGCCACGCCCACGCCGGCGCCATTTGCCATGTGGTTAATCACCGCATCAACATAGATATCGACACCTACTTGTTTACAACGCGCCACCATGTCTGTAAATGCCGCACGGTCGCCACTTCGGCTAATAAGCTGATAACTCACAGGCTGATAACGTGTCCACCAAGGTTCACCTTGAATATGCTCACTCGGCGGTGATACTTGTACTGCGGCATAGCCCTTTGGCCCTAAGTAACGCTCACATTCATAGGCGACATCAGACCAAGACCATTCGAATAAGTGCACAAAGGTACTTGGTGCAGCCAAAAGGGGTGGTGTTGCGAGCGCACTGCATAAAGCCAATGCGGTTATAGATTGTTTTATCATTGTGTTTTTCACCTTTTATTAACAACAATGTAAACTTAACCTAAATTATTCTGTGTAGTTTATGAATACGTATGCAACTCATAACAGCCACAACTATCAGCATTGTAGTTATATTTAGGTAAGTGTTTGCTGACAAACCATAAACCTATACTTGCTACAATTCCCTATCGTCGCCAACATGCTTACCGCAATCTATTTGGCGTCAGCTTGTAAGTGTAATAAACTGAATTTTAAATCCATTACCTGAGCGGTTATGCTGCAACAATTATTTATCAATCATCCCGATCCCGCTTTAGTGTTGCAGGGAGTGTATAACCCGTATCTGGTTTTTCTGTCTGTACTCATCGCGATTTTTGCCAGTTACCTAGCATTCTATTTAAGTGATTTGGGTAGTAAAACTGCCATTCGCGGCTACAAACGTTTTGCTTGCACCAGTAGTGCACTGATACTTGGTGGTGGCATTTGGAGTATGCACTTTATCGGCATGCTGGCATTTTCTTTGTGTACCACAGTTGCTTATAACCCAGCGATTACCATCGCTTCGTTTTTTCCGGCGTTTGCCGCCTGCTGGGTAGCGCAGCAAATTCTCACCAATCCCAATCATTCCATTAAACAACTGGCAATAAGCTCACTGTTACTTGGCTCAGGTATAGGCACCATGCACTATAGCGGCATGGCCGCAATGGAACTAAGCCCGCTATTGCGTTACGACCCATGGTGGTTTGCGCTCTCGATTGTGGTCGCGGTTGTTTTGGCGTTTATTGCGTTGTATAGCCGTTTTCGACTCGAGCAACGTTTTAAAACACTCACCCATGTGCAGTTGCGCATCGTCGCCGCGTTGGTAATGGGTTTGGCCGTTTCTGGTATGCATTACACTGGTATGTTAGCAACCCGTTTTATCGCCACCTCGCCAATGCTTGATCAAAACAACAGCGAACTCACTTTTATCGCATTAGGAGTGGCTTTTGCTACCTTAACCTTAACTGGCATCGTGGTGATTTTTAATGGTATGTACCGCTACCGTATGCTGCTGGAAGAAAAAACCGCCAGTCAATCTCGGCTTGAAGCCATTCTTTCAACCGCAATTGATGGCATTGTGACGATAGACACGCGCGGGCATATCCTGAGCTTCAACCGCGCAGCTGAAGCCATTTTTGGCTGGCAAGCGCATCAAGTGCTAGGGAAAAACGTCAAACTTTTGATGGATGACAGCATCGCCGCCGTTCACGATGGCTATTTACAAAAGCCCAACGACATGACGTTTACCAAAGTGATTGGGGTCAATCGCGATGTGTTTGCCAAACATAAAGATGGCACAGTGTTCCCCATTCGCTTAGGTATTGGTGAAGTCAAACAGACAGATCAAGCGCCGCTTTTTGTTGGCTTTATTACCGACTTGAGCGAGCAGCATAAGCTTCAACAAATTTTGCAACAAAAAGAGCAGCAATACCGTACTTTACTAAACAATATGCCGGGTGTCGCATTTCGCTGTCTAACCAACCAATATTGGCAAATGTTAGTCATTAGTCCCAGTGTGATTAACTTAACTGGCTATCGTGATGAAGAGTTTTTGTGCGGTGACATTCATTTCTCCGAGCTGATTTTACCTGAAGACACCTATCAAACCGACTTGCAAGTAGCAGAAGCTCGGCTTAGCCGCCAAAGTTATTCGGTTGAATATCGTATTCGTCATCGCAATGGCAAAGTAGTTTGGGTGCTGGACAAAGGCTCGTTCAATTATGCCGACAATGGCGAAGCCACCTGGATTGACGGTGTCTTGCTTGATATCAGCGAACAAAAAGAATATGAACAGGAACTGCAAAAGGCCAAGCAACAAGCGGAAATTGCCGCCAATGCTAAACAGCAGTTTTTGGCCAATATGAGCCATGAAATTCGCACTCCAATGAACGCCATTATTGGTTTTAGTGATGTGCTTATGGACAGCGATTTATCAGTAGAGCAACTCAAACATGTGCAAACCGTCAACCGCTCTGCGCGCTCGCTGTTAGGTTTACTCAATGAAATTCTCGACTCTGCCAAACTAGAAAAAGGCAAACTTGAACTCCTTAACGCGCCGTTTAACTTGCGGCAATTGTTAGATGCCGTGGTATCGACATTTTGGCTAGAAGCCAAGAAAAAGGACTTACAACTCAACTTAACGGTCGAGCCAAACTTAGCCGATGTTTACCTCGGTGACGCGCAGCGCCTGCAACAAGTCCTAACCAATTTAGTTGGTAATGCGGTGAAATTCACTGAGCAAGGTTTTGTTACTCTGTCAGTACAACAGCTTGATGAAAATCAAGTGCAGTTTAGTGTCAGTGATTCTGGTATAGGCATTGCCGCTGATCGCCTTGAAGCGATTTTCAGCCCTTTTGAGCAAGCCGATGCCACCATGACCAGACGCTTTGGCGGCACAGGTCTTGGCACCACCATTAGTAAACAACTGGTTGAACTGATGCAAGGTAGCATTACAGCACAGAGTGAGCTTGGCAGCGGCAGCCAATTTGTGGTCACTGTGCCTTTGGCGGTTAGCCACATGGACGAGAGCGCAATAGTATCAGCTCAAGCCTTTACCTTGCCGCCGCTACAGATTTTAGTGGTTGACGATATCGAACAAAACACTCGCTTACTGAAGTTATTGCTGGAAAAGCAAGGCCATCATATTTCCATTGCGCACAATGGTATTGAAGCAGTGGAGCAATTTAAAACCGCACGTTTTGATGTGATTTTGATGGATATTCATATGCCACTGTGTGATGGGCTCAGTGCCACCGCACAGATCCGCGCATTGGAGCAACAAAACGGCCAAGCAAAAACTCCAATCATTGCACTGACCGCAAGTGTTCTACAGCAAGACAAAGTCACGGCTAAACAAGCTGGCATGGACGGTTTTGCCACAAAACCGGTTGAAATGGATGAATTAACCCGAGAAATCGCCAAAGTTTTAAATCTTGGTGAGATCAAAACTCCCCAAGCCTACGTAAAACCAATGCAGGTTTTTGAACAAAAACGGGCTGTGGCAATTTGGGGCAGCGAACAACAAGCACTGAGTGAAGTGGCATTATTTTTGACTCAATATCAGGACACTTTCGAGATGTTGCTTGCTGCATCATTTACGGCTAAAGCCGAACATGTGAACCATTTACACACCCTTAAAGGCACCGCAGGTAACCTAGGTTTGGCAGCACTTAGCGCGGCCGTTAAAGCGCTTGAAAACGCCGCAGCGGCAGATACGTGGGAAGCAGCGCAACAAACTTTGGCAACCGCGCTTGAGCAAAGCCAAACATTATGCGAAAGGCCAAGCGACAGCGCCCCGTCACAAGCACCACTTTACAGCTTTGATCTGCATACGCTGACTGCACTATGCCAATCGTTACATGACGCCTGCGCGCGTGGCGAACTGGCGACAGATACCTTAAACACCTTACAAAGTCAGGCTTTAGGCCAATATTCGCAAGACCTAGCCGAGATCAGCAATGCCTTGGATGAATTTGACTTTGACCGCGCACTTACAAAACTCAATGCTTTGTTAGCGCGGCTTAATCAGCATGAGGAACCGCAATGACTTTACTCAATGCCACACCCGCTCGAGTCTTAGTGGTCGACGATGAACCTGCCAATCTTAAAGTAATGCAGCAGGTACTTGGCAGCCTCTACACTTTATCATTTGCTCGCTCTGGTGAAGCAGCGCTACAACTTGCTGAGCAAGATTTACCGCAACTTATTTTGCTCGACATTATGATGCCAAACCTAAGTGGTTTTGATGTCTGTGCGCGGTTAAAACAATCAGCCAAACTGCGCCATATTCCGGTTATTTTTGTCAGCGCTTTAGATGAAGAAGCGGACGAATCAAAAGGCTTTGAACTCGGTGCGGTTGATTACATTACTAAACCTATCAGCCCAGCCATTGTAAGAGCGCGAGTAAAAACCCATTTGTCACTGGTCCAAGCTGAAGAACTCAGGCAATCACATATTGAGTTATTGGAAAGATTGGGGCGCGCAGCCGAATATAAAGACACTGACACCGGAGCCCATATTCAACGCATGAGCCAATACGCAAAAGTGCTGGCTTTAGCAGCGGGCATGCCAGAGTGGCAAGCAGAAATGCTGCGCCAAGCGGCTCCTATGCACGATGTGGGTAAAATTGGTATTCCCGATGCTATTTTACTAAAGCCCGCCAAACTGACTGAGGAAGAGTTCCTAGTCATGCAATCTCATACCACAATCGGCGCTGAGGTGTTAGCCAATTCCCGCTCACCACTTATTCAACTGGCCTATCAGCTTGCCATGGAACATCATGAAAAATGGGATGGCAGTGGTTATCCGCTCGGCCTTAAAAATACTGAGATCAGCCTTGAAGGACGGATCGTTGCAATAGCCGATGTGTTCGACGCACTCACATCAAAGCGCCCTTACAAAGCGCCTTGGTCGATTGAAGACGCTGTTGATTGGATGACAGCGCAAGCTGGGAGCCATTTTGATCCGCAACTTATTTCACTGTTTGTTGAGAAATTACCCGAGATTTTAGCGATAAAAAAAGCCCATCAAGATTGATGGGCTGCTTAACACCTTTAAATTTAGGATTAAGTAGGGACAATCGCCACTCTGCGATTGTAAACGCAGTTACTGACCCAAATAGCGCTTGGCCAAATGCTGTTTAAAATAGTTCGGATTTAACTGCTCACCAGTCGCAACCCGCACTAGTTCATTCGTTTCAAGCAAACTCGCTTGTTGCCAGACGTTTTTGTCAAGCCAGTTTCGTAATGGCGCAAGGTCGCCTGCTTGTAGTGCTTTGCTCACATCAAACTCTCGCTCCATTGCAGCACGAAACTGCGCTGCGTACATAGCCCCTAGAGTGTAACTTGGGAAGTAGCCAAAACTGCCATCAGTCCAGTGGATATCCTGCATGCAGCCATCGCGATAATTACCCGCAGTGCTCAGACCCAAGTAGCTTTGCATTTTCTCCTGCCACAGCGCAGGCAAATGCTCCGCCTCTATAGCGCCATTGATCAAATCACGCTCAATTTCATAACGTAAAATAACGTGCGCAGGATAAGTGACTTCATCGGCATCGACACGGATAAAACCACGTTCAACTTGTTGAATTTGCTGTTGTAACTTCGTGACACTGAAATCCGCAGGTAGATAATCCGCTAAGTGCTGCTTAACTGCAGCAAAGAGTACTTCGCTAAATGAACTATCACGAGCAATCTGCATTTCATAAAACAGCGACTGTGATTCATGAATACCCATAGAACGCGCTTTACCAACGGGTAACGCCGCAAGTGCTGATGGCAAACCTTGTTCATAGCACGCATGGCCGGTTTCATGAATAACGCCCATCATAGCCTGCAAGAAATCATCCTCACGATAACGCGTGGTTATGCGGGTATCTTGACTCACACCACCACAAAACGGATGGACGCTGACATCTAAACGCCCGCGCGCAAAATCAAAACCAAATTGGGCCATCAGCGCTTGCCCTAACTGGGTTTGTGCTGAGGTCGGATAGTGGCTGTCCGCAACAGCCAACTTTGACTGGCGTTCGACCGCTGTGTTAATAAAATCAGGCAGCCAAGTTTTCACATCACCAAACACCCCATCCAGTTGTTGGCTTGTCACGCCGGGCTCGTATAAGTCGAGCATAGCGTCATAAGCCGTAGCATGGCCTTGGCTGGCACGTACTGCGGCTTCTTCACGGGAAAGCGCAACAACTTCTTGAAAGTTAATTAAAAAGCCCTGCCAATCATTATTTTTACGCTGTGTTCGCCATGCATGCTCACATTTAGCCCCAGCAATGGCTTTGGCTTCGACCAAACGCTGCGGCAATATAGTGGCTTGCTGGAAGCTACGCGCCATTTCGCGCACGCTTGCTTGCTCAATTGTACTTAACTCTTGGCTTTGAGCAGCTTGCAACCAATCGCCAATACGAGGGTCGCAACTTAAACTGTGAATATGTACCGCGAGTTCAGCCATGGCTTCACTACGTGCTTGCGCGCCGCCGCTTGGCATCATCGCAGCTTGATCCCAACCGCAAATCGCAGCGAGGTGAGAGAATTTGTCTATGGTCGCAAAATGTGCCACCAATTGTTGATATGCTGTCATGACGTTTACGTCCTATGAGTATCGTTTGCGGTATCTTCACCACTCACCTAACTAAATGCAACTGCCCCGTATCACTAAAACTGAAATATTCTCAATTTCCTTTGAGAGCAGATACTTGCATACTGGTTTTCTCTTAAGTTAATGCCCAATGCAGGTATTAACGACTGATATTATAATGAAAAGGACTGTTATGCGTTTGCCATTGTCACTGTTTATGCTTGCGTTACTCACCGCCTGTACTCAAACCATTCACTCCCCTGCACCTCTACACCAAGCTTTTGATTGGATAAGTGACGGTACTTTTACGCAGGGCGTTGAGGGGCCTGCTTATCATCAAGGTAATTTATATGCGGTGAATTTTGCCAAAGAAGGGACCATTGGCGTGGTGAGTGAGCAAAACCAAGCCAGCTTATACGTGACTTTGCCTGTAGGCAGCACAGGCAATGGCATCCGCTTCAATCGCAGTAACGAGATGTTTATTGCCGATTATAGCGGTCATAACGTACTGAAGGTTGATAGCCAAGCTAAAGTCAGTGTTTATGCGCACCAGCCTACGATGAACCAGCCCAACGATTTAGCCATCATGGATAACGGCATATTGTTCGCAAGCGACCCCAATTGGCAACACAGTACAGGTAAACTGTGGCGCATTAATCTTGATGGTTCAACGACTTTACTGAACGAAAACATGGGTACCACCAATGGTATTGAAGTGAGCCCGGACAATCAGACACTTTATGTCAATGAAAGTGTGCAGCGTCGAGTGTGGGCATTTTCACTTGATCCTCATGGCAATATTGGCCCTGCGCGCCTCTTTCACCAATTTGCCGATTTTGGCTTAGATGGCATGCGTACTGATAAGCAAGGGAATCTTTATATTGCCCGTTATGGTGCAGGGGAAATTGCAGTACTCAATCCACAAGGTCAGTTAATTCGGCAAATCAAACTAACAGGTCAGCACCCGACTAATGTGGCATTTGGCGGCAAAGATGGCAAACAAGTGTTTGTAACCATGCAAAAACGTGGCGCGATAGAGACTTTTTATAATGATATCGCTGGTAGAGAGTTCTAAAACGCTGTTTTTGTGAATTAGATCACCGTGCTAGTACTTGTACTCGCTTGGGACGCCCGGCAACTAACGATAGGCCGCGCGTGCCAAGCGGTCTTGCACATCACTCCAAGCATCGTCGCTTGGGGGCTGTTCAAGCCAAATTTCATTGGCTTCACTTTGATCTAGCTGATGTAACGCATAGTACAGACTCTGTGCATAACGGGCTTTATCGGCAGCTAATTTTAACGTCAATAACGTTTGCCCTTGTACCTGCAGAGCAACCTGTTCGGAATAGTACATTACCGCGGTTTTTTCATTTGCCGTGTGTAACTTAGCCAATAATTCTGCCTGTGGCAGGACCAACAACGGCGTGTTTGGCTGATAATGCGCTTTAACGTTGCCTGAGACTGCTTCGCTGTGTTGCTTGGGTTGTTCGACCGTGCATCCCAACACAGCTTCTAGCTGTTGTCGAGTAATTGGGCCGGCACGCAATATGCGCGGTGTGTCAGTGGTTAAATCGACTATAGTGGATTCTAGTCCCACTTCACAGGCGCCGCCGTCAAGCACAGCACTGATTTTACCATTCAAACCATACAGCACTTGCTCTGCAGTAGTCGGACTGATTTTTTTATATGGATTCGCTGACGGTGCCGCAAGCCCAGTCCCGAGTTGCTTAAGTAGCGCCAACATTAACGGGTGTGAGGGACACCGCACCCCAACACTTGGATGACCGCCAGTCACTATATCACTGACGTGCGGCGCCTTTGGCAAGATAAACGTCAGCGGGCCTGGCCAAAATGCTGCTGCCAACGTGTGTGCATAGGCAGGGACAGTTGTCGTCCACTCACTCAATTCTGCAACATCGGCAATATGGACAATTAATGGATGATCAGCAGGGCGGCCTTTGGCATGAAAAATTTTGGCAACAGCTTCTGGCTGACGCGCATCCGCAGCCAATCCATACACGGTTTCGGTTGGCACAGCAACCAGCTCGCCTTGTTGTAATAACTCAGCAGCTTGATTTAGCCCGTCCCAGCCGGCCAATTTTTCAGTATCTTTAAACAACTTTTCCACGCCACTCAATAATTCAAATACATATGTTTGCCTGCCAAAAGCCAAGCGCTTGGCAACTCAGCCGCACATTATATCAAAGCCCTCAACACCAGACCAAGTATTTAAATGAACTAAGGGGTAAGCGTTTAAGGCCCACGGTGAGTGAGGTTATACTTAAGTAACGCAGTTTGAATAGATTGAATTAAGTCCTTATCCGAATGCAAATTGAACGCCATACAAGCTTGATTGTTGTCTACATTTTTAAGTTGGATAAGCCTTTCTACGTCATTATAAGACTCACCTAAGGCGAGTAAAGATTCATACAAGGTGTATTCAGTTGCCACCGTTAAATCAATGCGATTCGCCATCAACTTGCGCGGAATTGCACTTGGATCAGCATCGACATCCAAATTAACACTCGCTGTAAACCCTTTACTCAACAGGTAAGTGTAAGCAACCGAACCTTTGACGACAGACGTCACATAACGTTTGGCATCTTCTAGGCTTTCAACTTTTATATCGGTACGATCTTTGCGTTTAAAAAAGTATTCTTTAACTGGTTCAAGTAACGGGCACACCCAATGAAATCGCGCCTCTCGCTCAGCAGTGCGAAATATCGAGAAAATCATGGTATTGGGCTGTTCTTCCGCTATTTTCATGGCTCTGACCCAAGGATAGAGCTGTATATCATAGGAAATTTTCGCCTCGTCCAGTATTGCCCTTACCTTGTCACTGGCTCGGCCTACAATCTTACCGTTTTCGTCAAGGTACTGATAAGGTCTCCAATCTTCAGTCACGACCATAAGCTTTACCTCAGCGTGTGCAAGCGACATAAAAATCAACGCTGTTAATAGTAGTAAAGCCTTTTTTACCATGCCTTACTTTCCTCCTAGAACCCGTTACTTGAGCATTTGCTGATCTGACTTGCCACATTAAGCCATGATTAAGACAATTCAGCTTAGATTGTACTGGTTGTTCCCAACATTGATGCCCAACTACTGTTAAGCCTTTAGCCAGCTATGCTGGCTTTTTTTACTGCCTATCACTTACTGTATTGATAAGCTTTTGCTGTAACTTTTCAATGTCGCTCGCCACAACACCTTTTGGTAAGTTATTGTTCACTAACTTAATCAATTGCCGTTTGTGTAACTGAGCCTGTTTGAACGCTTCACTATGCTCAGGGAAAGATAGAAATAGCGCTTCTAAACTGCCATCTGCCAGTGCCGCTTTGAGCCCAGCCTCTAAACGGTTGGCTAGCAGCTTATTATCATTCGCAACATAGAAGTACATCACGGTTGGGTACACAAACGCCAAATTCGGCTCCACCTCCACCCCGACTCCATTTGGACCAGACAATTCACTGTAAATTTCAGTTACCCCTCTTGGGTAATAATACTGAGGATTGCCTTGCAATAATGTATAAAAGTCGTGTTCAGAATGACTATCGTCAAGACGTAAGCCACTTTCACGTAAAATAATGGTGTCAGGCCAGTCCTGACCGGTGAGTGCAATAAACTCGCTTAGCTCGACTTGATTGGTTACCCCAGCAAAAAAACTTTGACTTGCTTTGTTGATAGCCAAAAGCCGAATACCGTAACTGCCAAATGCTAACGGAACCGGTACGGCTCTGGCAAAGTTCTCACGCAGCGGCGAAGCCATGGTCCAAAACACATCTATGCGACCGAGCGCCAGTTCAACAAAGTGCCGCTGTTGGGTAATAGGGATATCAATAGCTTTTAAAAAGTAATCGCCATACTGTTTTTCACTCTTGCGCAGTGCAAGGTCTAACGCTTTGATAAAATAGCGATTGTTAGGATTATTTTTGAGGCTGGTGGCATCAACAAAGCGGACAATTTCAGTACCCGCTAGTACGTTTCCTGCTAGCACCAACACCAACAAGGTCAAAAGTAAGCAAATTTGCCGCATGCAGCGCCCATCATTTTAGGTATTCATTTGCTTACAAATATAGTTCAGCCTTACCAATATTGCTCAACCGTAATGTGACCCGGTGCCGCCCGACGATTGCGTAAAAATCCACGCTCTTGCAGTAATAGAGTTGTATCTTTCACCATCTGAGGATTACCACAAATCATAAATTGGCTTTTTTCAGGGGTACAGATAAGCCCACAATACTCTTCTAACTCACCATCGTTCAACACTTTGGTTATGCGCCCTGCAACACCCACCTTAGGCTGCTCACGCGACACCACTGGAATGTAGCTAAAATTGGCTTTTTGCTGCTGCAATTCAAGCAGTAAGGCTTGATATGACAAGTCGATATTGTGTCGCACCCCATGTACTAGCACAATTTGCTGGTAGTGTTGCCACAGCTGCTCGTCCCGAAGCATGGAAAGAAAAGGACCAATCGCAGTGCCGGTGCTTAGCATCCACAACTGCTCACTATCAGGCACCTCATCTAAGGTAAAATAACCACTTGGATTTTGTTCTATCCAAACATTATCCCCCGGGAGTAACGACGCAAGCGGTGGTGACAGCAACCCATCCTCGACTTCAATCACATAAAATTCATGAACTGGGTTGTGTGGGGCATTAACAAAGGAATAGGCTCGTGCGATGCGTTTATCGCCCACTTGGAGCGCAAGTTTGGTGAATTGTCCGGCTTTAAACGGTTTAACTGCTGCCCGAACTTTAAGAGTAAAAAGTTTTTGCGTCCACCAAGTGATGTCTTCGACTTGTCCTTGGATCCACTGTGACATAAGCGACCTCCTAGCAGAGTTAAATCTAACTCTTTGGCAAAGGTTGAGACCAATCTGAGTTAATACTAGCTCAATTTAGAGGATTAAAATAGGCAAAAAAAAGCCACACTATGGTGTGGCTTTTTGGGGTGTGATTCGCGTTGTTTTAGGCGTGTCTCCAAAACGCTGCGATTACGTTACCAAGGAACAGGGTAAACAGCGCGGGTATGAACCCGCACTGTCATTAAGCTTGTTAAAATTAGAAGTTAAATTGATTCTAAAGCGATTTTTACCATTTCATTGAAGGTACTTTGACGCTCATCAGCAGGTGTGGCTTCACCAGTAATGACATGGTCGCTCACTGTAAATAGCGCCATCGCTTTTGCACCGTACTCAGCTGCAACGCCATATAAACCTGCCGTTTCCATATCAACTGCCATCACACCTAGTTTGTCTAGCTGCTGATAGAAAGTCGCATCCGCTTGATAGAAAGTGTCTGTGGTAAACACGTTACCCACTTTAGCCTCAATACCTAAACGACGAGCCGCATTTACGCCGTTTTCTAATAAACCGAAATCAGCAATCGCCGCAAAATCATAACCACGCACGCGAGCGCGGTTCACGTTTGAATCTGTACTTGCACCTTGTGCAAAAATTACATCACGAATTTTGATATCTTGGCTGATACCACCGCAAGTACCGATACGAATTAGGTTTTTAACACCAAAAGTGACAATCAGCTCACGTGCATAAATAGACATTGAAGGAATACCCATGCCTGAACCCATAAGGCTCACAGGTTTACCTTTATATGTGCCAGTAAAACCGAACATGTTGCGTACGCCAGTCACTTGACGAGCATCGTCGAGGAAGTTTTCCGCAATATATTTCGCGCGTAGTGGGTCACCAGGCATCAATACTGTTTCAGCAAAGTCACCGATATTCGCGTTAATATGAGGCGTACTCATGGTCTGTTTCCTTTAATTAAGCTTTATTCAGCGCGGCCGCAAAGCCTTCGCCATATTCACACGCAGGTAAATCGAACCACTGGGCAAGGGTTTGACCTATGTCTGCAAAAGTTTGTCGCTCACCCAAATCTACAGCTTGCATGCCTTTTCGATATGCAACCACAGGGACATACTCACGGGTATGATCTGTGCCTGCTGCTGTTGGGTCACAACCGTGATCTGCAGTAATCAGCAGCAAATCGTCCGGTTGCAGCTTGTTGAGTATAGTCGGCAAATAGTCATCAAAAGTTTTTAATGCTTCCGCATAGCCAATGGCATTGCGGCGATGACCAAATTTTTCATCAAAATCAACAAGATTAGTAAAAATAATGGCGTTGTCTGTAACCAAGTCCATCACTTCACTGGTTTTTGCTAATAAGTTTTCTAAGCCTGGCGCTTTAAATTTCTGGGTGATGCCTTGATGGGCATAAATATCAGCAATTTTGCCAATACTCACGACTTCACCGCCTGCGGCTGCCAGTTTATCCAACACAGTCGGTGCTGGAGGCAAAACCGAATAATCACGACGATTGCCGGTACGGGCAAAATCACCGCTATGCGTACCTAAAAAAGGCCGCGCAATCACTCTTCCTATGTTTAGTTCATCAAGCAGTGCCCGTGCGATTTCACAAACCTGATAAAGTTTTTCCAGTCCGAATGACTCTTCATGCGCGGCCACTTGAAAAACACTGTCCACTGAGGTGTAGCAAATCGGCATGCCGGTTTTAACATGCTCTTCACCCAGTTGTTCTAAAATGGTCGTACCCGAAGCATAACAGTTACCTAAAATGCCCGGGATGTTGGCGCGCTTACATAGCTCGTCAACGAAATCTTGCGGGAAACAAGGTGTGGTATTTGGGAAGTAACCCCAATCAAACAAAACTGGCACACCTGCCATTTCCCAGTGTCCCGATGGCGTATCTTTGCCACTGGACAACTCTTTTGCATAGCCATACGCACCAATCGGTGTCTGACGGTCGGCGACTAGACAGGTTTCTTGTCCCGCTGCTTCGCATGCTGCAATTAAGCCTAATTTAGACAAATTAGGTAACGCCAACGCGTGGCCTTTTTCCGTATGGTAAGCGGCTAACAGGTGGGCTAAAGTATTGCTACCAACATCGCCAAATTTGGCGGCGTCTGGTGCAGCGCCAATGCCAAGGCTATCTGCCATTAATATGATTGCTCTTGTCATTTTATTCACCTCTTAACTGCTGCTTTGGTTCCAGATTATTCACCGTACCTCCGCTGGTTGTTACTTTATTGATACCTAAAATTATCGTACAGGACATAAGTCCGCTGTCATGAAAGCATCATAAAATTATTCATCTGTCGCGAACATGTCGCTAACTTGCTAATTTCGTTAAGCGGACATAAGTCCTGTTTTGTACCGACCAAAGTCGTTAAATTTGCTCCCCAAGCGAGGCAAAAGAGATTATTCGTGTCTTTTTTGCTATTGTGATCGCCATCAAGAACAACTGCTGGGTGTGAACTTTAGTGACACGAACTATTATAGCCATAGCTGGCGCTTCTGCGTCGGGCAAATCTTTGTTTAGCCAAACCATCTACAATGAATTGGTGACTGAACTTAAATCCGGGGCAATTGCCGTCATTGAAGAAGATGCGTACTACAAAGATCAGTCTCATCTTCCGATGGAGCATCGTACGCAAACGAATTACGACCATCCCGATGCATTTGAGCACGACTTACTGCGCCAGCATTTAGAATTATTACGTCAAGGTCAATCGGTAGAAGTACCGACCTATGATTATTCGCAGCATACGCGTAGTAACAAAACACGCACGATTCATCCAGCAAAAATTTTAATTGTTGAGGGGATCTTGTTGCTGAGCGATCCTGCATTGAGTGAAGCGTTCGATATTAAAGTGTTTATCGATACGCCGTTAGACATCTGTCTACTGCGTCGGATGCAAAGAGATATAGAACAAAGAGGACGAAGCATTGCTTCTGTGGTAGAACAGTATCAAGCCACTGTTAGACCTATGTTCTATCAATTTATCGAACCGTCCAAGCATAATGCTGACTTGGTCGTAACCCGTGGCGGTATGAATCGCGTTGCGATTGACATTATTAAAAGTAAAATAAAATATTTACTGCAAGAATAATCGGGAACTATTCAGCATGACAACAATAATGAGCCTCGTGGGCATGGCAGTGCTCCTTGGCATCGCATTTGTGGCTTCTACGAACCGCAAAGCGATTAACCTGCGCACCGTTGGTGTGGCCTTTATACTTCAAGTGGCCATCGGCGGTTTTGTACTATTTTTTGAAGCTGGGAAAAATGCCCTAGCCGCTATGTCAAGTGGAGTATCAGCCGTCATAGGCTACGCCAATGATGGCATTGGCTTTTTGTTTGGTAACTTAGCCAAGCAAGACACGTTGGGATTTATCTTTGCGGTGCAAGTATTACCTGTCATCGTCTTTTTCTCAGCGCTAGTCGCGGTGTTATATCACCTCGGCATTATGAATTGGATTATTCGTATTTTAGGCGGTGGATTGCAGAAGTTATTGAAAACTTCTCGACCAGAATCTCTGTCTGCAACCGCGAATATCTTCGTTGGCCAAACGGAAGCACCTTTGATTGTGAAACCGTTTATTCCAACCATGACAAAATCTGAACTATTCGCTGTTATGGTGGGTGGTTTGGCCACAGTAGCTGGCTCTGTAATGGCAGGCTACGTGACCATAGGTGTGGAGTTGAAATACCTGATTGCGGCGAGCTTTATGGCGGCACCAGGTGGTTTCTTAATGGCCAAGATGATTGTGCCAGAGACTGAAACACCTAAAGAAAATTTAGCAGAAGTTGATAGCGGTGACGATAAACCTGTGAACGTCATTGACGCCGCTGCAGCAGGTGCGTCAAGTGGTATGCATTTAGCCCTCAACGTAGGTGCGATGTTACTTGCTTTCGTCGCTTTGATTGCGCTACTAAACGGTATGCTAGGCGGTATTGGTGGTTGGTTCGACCATCCCACTTTAACGCTTCAAGAGATTTTAGGTTACCTTTTCGCACCAATAGCTTGGGTGATTGGGGTACCTTGGTCAGAAGCCCAGATTGCTGGTAGCTTCATTGGCCAGAAATTGGTAGTCAACGAGTTTGTTGCTTACCTAGACTTTATTAATTATCGCGATACGTTAAGCGAGCACACACAAGCGATTGTCACATTCGCGTTATGTGGATTTGCTAATTTGTCATCGATAGCAATTTTACTAGGCGGACTAGGCGGTATGGCGCCAAGTCGTAGAAAGGATATCGCACGCTTAGGGCTCAGAGCAGTGTTGGCAGGGTCAATGGCTAACCTTATGAGCGCCGCAATTGCAGGTTTTTTCCTCTCGCTAGCTTAGAAACTTAACGAGATAAGCCGTGGTTGCAAAACAATTGGTTGGTTGCTTTAAGGGGTTAAAGTGACCACACTAACTTGAACGATACTTCACCAAAGGGCCGCAAGGCCCTTTTATCGTTTCTGAGCATTCGCTTGTTGAAAAGTCTACAAACTTTAGTCGAATTAGTTCAGCACAATCCGCTTTCAATTCAACTACGTGTTAAAACTCTTTACTATTGCAGTGCCGTTGCATCCATCCACATCATTTCTCAAATGTGACCGTCTAAATAGGCTAAATTACGATTGTAAATAAAACCGTGATCTTGCTTTGGCAGCACGTCTGCAACACCGCCTTGATCATGCGCGAAGTGGTTAAATACATCCACTTCGGTACGGTTCTCACAAGACACACACAACAACACTTCATTGTTGCTCTTATCTAGTATTGGCCGGGCGGTGCATTTTGGATTATTTGTAAAACCTCAACCTTGATAAAAGGCTTTAGAGTCGTCGAGATCAGTGACAGGTAAATTAACAAAAATCATCCTAGACACAATTAGCAGCTCAAAAATTACTGCCACAACTGCAAGATAAACGAAAAAGGTACGAGGGCACAGGAATTGTGGTAAAGCTATCACCATTTTTTCGCTATGCAGCGCCATGAATAACGCTTATAACCTAACAAGAAAGGCACACATCGCTTTGACATTTTATGACCTTGCTATAAACCCATCACATCGCGACCAATTAACAGGTAAATTTTGATTTAAAATCATAGCCATAATTTTGGCTCGTGCACTCAACTTACCGCTCAGGATAAAGCTTAAACAGCCATTTCAAATCGATGGTTTACTAGCTAGGTGTCGATTTCCTTCCCCTCCCCGTTGAAAGCTGTAAAAATCAATATAAAACATATGGTTAAACAAACCCCACCCTATCAGTATCTAAAAATCAAAACCTTACGTAACACCATGATTTAAAACAGTTAATTTTGATATTTCGCTGAAAGTGAAAAAAATTAATGAAAACTTATCTAAATTTATTGCATTTAAATTCATTAAGCGCATAATGCGCGCACAAAAGTTGTTTAACTGTTCACTTTTCAACCAACGAGGTAACCACACACTTTATGGAACTGAGCGCACTGCATGCTAATCAACCTGATTATCGTAAACTTGTTGCCCAATACGGCTCTCCACTGCTGGTATTAGATGGGGATGCTGTACGAAAGCAATTCTTATCACTGCAACAAGCTTTGCCAGGTGTAGCATTGCATTATGCACTAAAACCGCTGCCACACGAAGCTGTTGTCGCTGTTCTTAAAGAGCTAGATGGTTACTTTGACCTTGCTACTAACGGCGAAGTTGATTTAGTGCGTGATGTAGGTGTCGATCCAGAGCGTTGCATCCACAGCCACCCTATCAAACGCGATAGCGATATCCGCTATGCGTTGGAATATGGCTGCACCACTTTTGTGGTTGACAATATTGTTGAGCTACAAAAGTTTGTGGCGTACAAGCACGATACTAAATTGCTATTACGCGTAAGCTTCCGCAATCCAGACACAAAAATCGACTTGTCGAAAAAGTTTGGTTGTCGCCAAGAAGAAGCCCTTGGTTTACTTAAAGAAGCTCAAGCATTAGGGTTAAACGTAATTGGCCTGTCGTTCCATGTTGGTTCGCAAGCAGTGAACCCAATGCGCCATAGCAATGCTATCGCTGCATGCCGTGAGATCATTGAAAACGCTAAACAAGCGGGTATTCACTTATCAACGTTAGACATTGGTGGTGGTTTCCCTGTCAGTTACGACAATAAAGCTTTTGATATTGTTGAATATTGTACGCCAATTCGCGCTGAACTTGCGAAGTTACCAAGCAATATTCGCGTGCTTGCGGAGCCAGGTCGTTATATTTGTGCCCCTGCAGTGACGGCAATTTCATCTGTTATGGGTATTGCTGAGCGTGGCGACCAAACTTGGTACTACCTAGATGATGGCGTATATGGCTCGTACTCAGGGCAAATTTACGACCATATGGTATACCCGCTGAGCTTCCCCTATGCGGCTGGTGAACCAAAACTGAGCGTATTGTCGGGCCCAACGTGCGATAGCATCGACGTGATCCGCGAAGATATTATGTTGCCACCATTGGCTGTCGGTGAATTGGTGATTGGCCATGTCATGGGCGCTTATACTTGGGCATCTGCCACTGAGTTTAACTTCTTCCGCAAAGCCAATTTTGTGGTTGTAAACGGCCCTGAGGGCTGTAAAGCAGAAGTCGCAGCCTAACTAGGCTGCGCAAATACGGCTATGCATCACTAATAGCCGTTTTCTATGGCGCTATAATAGTGTCATAAGTTGTGCCAAACCTTGTTTGGCACGCTCACTACTTTGACCTGCAAATCCCAACCGAATATGCGTAGGCAGATGTTCTGGTGCCAGTAAAAACTCCTCTTCCGTTTGGATAAATACCCCTAATTTGGCTGCCTGTTGTGCCAAGCCTCGCACGTCTATACCACTATCTACCCACAGCGCCATTCCACCGTCTGGAATAGTAAACTGTTTGATTTTACCTTGTCTTTGCCACTGACCTAATTCGTTCACCATAGCATCTCGGCGCGCATGATAGAGCTTGGTCATTTTGCGTAAATGGCGCTCAAACTCCCCTTTTGCCATCCATTTCGCAATCGCCAGTTGCATCACCGCATCGTTCTTATGATTGAGCAATTGCTTAAGTGCCACTAATTGCGGCAATACATGCTCAGATGCACAGATGTAACCGGTACGAGCGCCTGCAAACATCAATTTAGAAAACGTCGACAGATAAATAACTATCCCTGCGGGGTCATCTGCAGCAAGAGGTCTGAGCGGTTGGCAAGCATAATGAAACTCATGGTCATAATCGTCTTCAACAATAAACACCCCATGTTGATAGCAAAGTTGGTATACCTCTAAACGCCGCGCTGGGCTTAAGGTTACTGTGGTAGGATATTGATGGAGTGGCGTTAAATACAGCAACCGCACTTTGCCTTCACTTAACACATTTTTTAATGCCTGAGTGCAGATCCCCTGCTCGTCTTGAGGAATACCACGCAATCTCGCGCCAAAAGAGGCAAAGGCTTTTTTTGCTGGCGGATAGCCAAGATTTTCCATCGCCACTTCATCGCCTTCACGTAAAAACGCTTTCGCAACGAGATACAAAGCCTCTTGTGAACCATTACAGATCAACACCTCTTGGTAATTAAGCGCCCTTGCACGACGTAAATAAGCCAATACTTGCAGTTGCAGCGCGTTTACCCCCGCCACTTCACTGTAATGAAAATGGCCAAGTTCGCGATGCAAACATGCTTCTGCCAACATGCGACGAAAACTGGAATAGGGAAACAACTGTAAATCGGGCAACCCCCCTCCAAAATGATAATCATAACTTAAATGTGGCGGTGCTTTAGGCAGACTCAGTGGTTGAGCAAAAGTAGGCACTATGGGATTAAACTGTGGCATACTAGCACTGCCGCGACTACTTTCTATTGGCAAACTCGCTTCAACCACATAGCCACTGCGCTCCTGACTCGCCAACCACCCTTCAGCAACCAGCAATTGCAACGCATTCATCACGGTATGACGGTTTAGCGTCAGCGACTCAGCTAAGCTGCGCGCAGAAACTAAACGCTCACCGGGTTGTAATTGCCCTTGCCGGATAGCGCTGCGTAGTGCATCCGCAAGTTGGAGATATTTAGGTTTGTCTAGCTGGTTCAAAAGCGGTAAGGAATACATTCTGGTCTATACAAATTATCCATTCTGGTTGTTTTTGTTATACCAAAAATCCGTAATCTGACAAGCGTTAATTCACCACTCAATTAAGGAGTCATTATGCTAAGTCCAGTGACACTACAATCATATAAAGTAACCCTAGAGCCTTTGAATAAAGCACATTTACTGGGCTTATTAGCAGCGGGGCAAGATCCACAAATTTGGCAATGGCTATTACAAAATTTTTGTGCTTCGGAGGATGTGCTAGCCAAGTGGTTTACTGATACCGCCCAGTTTGATGCTACCAGTCAATTAGTCTTCGCCACCACATTAACCGCCACGGGCGAAGTTATCGGCACCACGCGATTTTTCCGTTATGACCAGTCACAGTTGAAAGTTGAAATTGGCCATACTTTTATTACGCCTAAGTGGCAACGCAGCTTCGTTAATACACATGCCAAGTATTTGATGCTCAAGCATGCATTTGAGGATTTACAGCTGGTTCGGGTCGAGTTACGCACTCATGAGAACAACCAAAAGTCACGTAATGCCATGCTGCGAATCGGCGCAACATTTGAAGGGATCAGCCGTAAAGACAGGCGCTTAGGCCAAGGCCCATTTCGTAATTCGGCTTGGTTCTCGATAATTGATGACGATTGGGCGCAAATAAAAACCGCATTGGAGCAACAACTATGAGCTACCCGAAACGTCAATTTCAGGTCGACGACCCATTACCATTACAGCAGTTAATCGCCCGCTTTCCATTGGCGACGGTGATCTATGCCGCGCAAGAGTTTTGCTTATTGCCGCTTTATTTGGATGTCGCGACGGGGCGTTTGCTGGGGCACTGTGCTCGCTACAATCCTCTGACCAATCAAAATGGCAATACAGTGCGGGTGATTTTTCATGGTGAAAGCGAATATATTTCGCCCAACTTACTGCCAAGCCAAAAACTCCCTACTTGGCATTATCAAGCGGTGGCGATTACCGGCACTTTCGAAGCGGTAACAGATGCAGAAGCTGCATGGCATAATATGGTGGCGCAAACTGATTATTTTGAAGCCACTCAGCCAACTCCGTGGTTAGCTTATTCCATGTCAGCGCAAGATCAAGCGATGTTAATGAAACAAATTCAAGTGTTTGCAATTCATATTGACGATATGCAAGGGAACTTTAAACTAAGCCAACACAAATCGAATGAACATCGCGAAGCACTTTTCCAAGTTTTAACTTCGCGCCAAACTAAGGATTTTTATGTCGGCACTGACTATTACCGAGCTACTACAACATCTTGAGCACCAACCAGAAACATTACGTTTTGCTGATGTGATTACCAGTATCGAAGCTCATTATCATTTTACTGCGGTGGCGTTTAACAACAATGGTGTTGATAACGCTGGCGGTGAAAATCAAGGGTCATGTAAAGTGCTGGCGTTCGCAAAATTGCATCAGCTAAGTAAAGCGCAAACTTTAGCTTGTTTTGCTGAACACTATTTTGCTGATGTATTAGTGAACCCGAGTGCAACCAATCACGCCAATATTCGCGCCCTATTAGCAAGTGAGCTAGGCATTGATGGCGTAGAGTTTAGTCAAGTTGCATTACAAGAAAAGGGGCGTTAAGCCCCTTTGGTTGCATCACAAAATTGGTGTAAGCGCTCTGTCTAATTAAGCTCTTTGTCCACCCAGAACTTAGTGCCTTTTAATACCGCCTGTAGCGCAAGGCCTGAGTCCGTTAACGAATAGACAGTCACATCATCCACCACCGCTTCAGCCACTGCTGCCGCGCCTTTATCTTGATATTTAGCCGCTGCATCGGCGTTCCCGCCAAATGCCCAACCATGGTCAATAAAACGTTGCATTGCCGCATCGGTGTGGAACACCATGACGATATTGAAGTCTTTTGCCCCTAAGCCCAGTCCCAAGCCAGCTTCGGCCATATTCATATAGGTTTGTTGACCCGTGCGGTTATTGGTTACTACACCATAGCCGCCACCGACACTGGCAATGATCACATTCACATTGGCATTGTCGAACACCGCATAACCCGGCGCACTTTGCAGCTGCTGGCGCACGTCTGGTTTTTGCTGGTAAAGTTTAGCAAGCGTGTTGTTTTTCATGCTGATCACCACCGCCCGCTTTTCCGCTGGCGACGCATCACCACTGGTGGCACACCCTGTCACTGCCAATACCGTTGAAAGTACTACTAATTGCAATAGCTTTTTCATGCTCACTCCTTAACCTAACGGAAACCCAATCCCGAACGGTTTATCAGTTTAATTGCGTTTAGTGTAGCAATTAAAACTGGCACTGCGCTGAACGGCCTGACAAAACTCGCATTACGTTTTCAAAGCATAAAAAAAGGCCACAGTAAGCAAGCTTATTGTGGCCAATCGTTCATGGGTATACTTAAAGGGATAAGTGTGAACGAACTTCATTATAGAAAAATGATAAGAAAATAAAATCACATTATAACGACCTAAATCATCGAAATTTACGAACAATACGAAACTTACACTGGCATTGTTATAGCCAGATGACTTGAAGTTACAAGGAGCAAATCCCCTTGTATATAACTATCCTATGTGAAGGGATGCGGGAATACAGCTAACACCGCTGCAACTTCAAGTAAGAAGAGTATATACTGCGCGTAATTTCTCCTTGGTCATAACATCATGGCATATTTGCTTTCAATCACAGTGCTTTGGGCATTTTCATTTAGCCTTATTGGAGTTTATTTGGCAGGCCAAGTCGATGCTTGGTTCGCTGCTTGGTCTAGGATCTTACTTGCGACGTTGGTTTTCCTGCCGTTACTCAAATGGCGAGCGTTACCTATCGCTTTATCGTCACAGCTTATGTTGATTGGGGGGGTGCAAATTGGTCTGATGTACGGCTTTTATTATCATGCTTTTTTGTACCTCAGCGTGCCTGAAGTGCTACTCATGACAGTCATGACGCCAGTTTATATCACGTTACTGAATGATTTTTTAAACCGCAGTTTCGACTGGCGCTATTTATTGGTCGCCGTGCTCGCTGTACTCGGCGCTGTGGCAATTCGCTTTGAAGGCTTAAACATTCAATATTGGTTAGGAGTGTTGTTGGTACAAGGCGCTAATCTGTGCTTTGCTTTTGGGCAAGTCATGTATAAACGCCTTGATAAACACATTACCATCAGCCACAGCCAACGTTTTGGCTGGTTTTTCATTGGCGCTTTGTTGGTATCGAGCGTTTCGCTGGCTATCTTTGCCGACTTTAATAAACTGCCACAAACCCAATTACAGTGGGGTATTTTAGCTTATTTAGGCTTAGTCGCGTCTGGAGTGGGTTATCTAGCTTGGAACAAAGGTGCCACTTTGGTATCAGTAGGGACATTAGCTGTGATGAACAACTTACTGATCCCAGTGGGAATTTTGGTCAATATCCTAATTTGGCATAAACCGAGTGATCCGCTCAAACTGACACTGGGCAGTGCTGTTATTCTAGCCGCGCTGTGGTTAGACCAATACCTCAACCAAAAGCGCGCACCAAGCAAATAAAAGGCAATTGATAACTTATAAGCGGCTTACTTAAGCCGCTTATAAAAGTGAATTTTCGGGTCTGTTGTTGCTGCTGCAGTTTCGCAGCCCACAATGTGATAATCGTGACTTATCAACATCTGCAGCATAGTTTTAAAGCAATTCATGGATTTGACCCGAATCGCTTGGTAACCCTTGGTTTGACACCATAACTCTTGATCTAGCAGCAACCGCCGCGCAATACCTTGCCCTCGATAACTTGGTAGTACAGCGCCAAGCCAAGAATAAAACTCCTCTGCTGCAAGTTGATAGCCAAGCTTGTAGGCCACTGGCTTATCGCCATCATAGGCCACCAGCAATAAGTAAGGTTTATCTGCCAAACGCTGTAAAATCATGGTTGTGGTTTTAGGTGCCACAAATTCAGGAATATGCTGCTCAATTTCCGCTATGTCCGCAATATTGCCTGGTCGAATTGTCACCTTATTCATACTTACTCCCAAGTTTGCGTCAGTTTAAATTGACCAAGTTCCAAACTTAACTCAGCTTGCGCCCCATTTATTAAGGTTAAGTTGGGTGGTAGATGACCAATATCAACATCATAAAGCACTGGGATAGTTAAATCCGCAAATGCCATCTGTACCGCTTGCTTGTCCGTGATTTCCTGACCATGGGCAACGGGCTTGGCGTTACGACCAATTAAAATCGCATTCACCTTGGCAAACCAGCCACACATCCGCAGCCCCATTAACGCACGATAGTAGCTATTGGGTGGCAGCTCGGCGTTTTCAAAATACAGGATAATGCCTTCTGGTGCATATTGCTGGCAGAAGGTTTCAATATCCGCATAGGGCGTTGCTAAGATATGCACCAAAATATCAAGACAGCCACCGAACAAGCGTCCGCTCACCGGTAAATTCACCTTGCCCAAAGCCTGCCAAGTTGAAGGCTCTGTCAGGGTAAAAGCAGCTTTAGGGTCGCGTACCATGCTCACGCCCTGAGATTCAAAATGGCTCAGCGGATACTGCACCAACTGTTCACCCCTAACCAAAGCTAACGCGTTAAATACTTGGCTGGTCAGCGGATCAGTTTGGCCACGATGTAACTGCATAAGATTTGTTCCATGTGCAGTTGCCCAGCCGAGCTTACAAGTGAGTGCCAGTAAAATGGTACTGATATCTGAAAAGCCTAATAACCACTTGGGTTTAGCCGCAGCCAAGCGCGACCAGTCAAGCAACGGCAATAATTCCATCGCAAACTCGCCGCCCCAAGGCGCAAACACGGCATCGACTGTGTCATCCAACAAAAAGCGCATAAGCTCAGCTGCCCGCTGCGCTTTAGGCGCACTGACATGGCAGCTATCTTCGCGTAAACATTGCCCTTCAGTCACTTGAAAACCAAGCGCACGGAGCTCTGATAGCACAAAGTCAAGCCGAGGATGATACGGCGCCGCAACACCGCTGGAAAATGCCGTTACAGCAATATGGCTATTAGCCGTAAGCGGGGCGGGAAATTTAAGCATGATAAGTCCTGTTTTCTCTTAATCTCTTTTTCACAGCAACAAAAGTGTTGCTACTCGTCCTCTAATTCTACAACTTGAATATGTGCCACGGCTAACACACCTAAGGCGCGTAAACGTGCAAGAATATCGGCCTTAGAAAGGGGTAGCCACACGTTAAAACCATTGCCATTATTTACTTTAACGATGGCAAGGTAACCGTCGCCAACCGTTATAGTACCCACGTCAGCTAACGGTAGCTGCAGCTCATTACCTTGTTGCCGCTTAATATTAAGCGTCCCGCCATCCACTTTTAGTAACGTTTCAATCGCGTCATGCTGAATTGGCAACCACAAACGAATCGCACCAATCAAAGCAAAACCTAAACCGTGCACGCCGAGAACCAACTCATACTGTGCAATGCCAACCATTGATATCCAACATACCCTAATAGCAACAACCCAAACGCCAATAAAGCGATGGCACGCGAACGCTGCCGCTTTGAGTTACGCATCAGATGTCCTTATGCAAATACAAAAGTGGAAAATAACCTTTAAAAACAGACATGTAAAGAGCAGTTGTATAGATTTATTTGGATGTATGGGAGGTACTGAAAAACAACAGATGGGTGATGGGCGGAATTTTTCTGGAAGCTTTTGGTGGAGCTAGGCGGGATCGAACCGCCGACCTCTTGCATGCCATGCAAGCGCTCTCCCAGCTGAGCTATAGCCCCAAAAGTCGAACCTGATTTTAAGATAATCATTTAAAAAGTAAAGCGTTTTTTATATCAGCTAAGCTATTTTTATCGTTTGTGCCCCTTTATTGATCAACTGCTGGTTGCTCGTCCAAGAGCCATGGATTGGCATACTGTTTATTGCGAATAAAGTGCGCGTCTGACAAGCTCTCTAAAAACGCCAACAAGGCTTGCTTTTCGTCCTCGGTCAGTTCAAAGCCTTTAATAAATTGATTCTTATTGGGATGCTTACGACCATCCCCAGCGAGTGGTCCGGTTGCAATGACCCTACCACCAGCAGCATAAAAATCTAATACTTCGCTCAATGTCGCAATACTACCATCGTGCATATAAGGCGCGGAAAAAGCCACGTTACGTAGTGTAGGGGCGCGAAACAAACCTTCATCGCCAGGGTTGAGTGTCACATCTATCATCCCTCGGTCATGTTCAGGATATCCCCACTGCCCGCTTTGTGGCTGGTGCGTGTAATACAACCCCGTATTATGAAACGCGAAGCGGTTGATCGGCTGATTTTGATGTGTGGTGGATTGAGTAAAATTAAACCCGCCATGACAATGATGGCATTCCAAACGCTCAGAAAAGAACAATTCCATCCCCGCAAGTTGTTGAGCACTGAGCGCGCTGTCATCATTTTGATAAGCATAGCGGTCAAAAGGGCTCGAAAACGAGACGAGGCTTCGCACAAAACTCGCAAGCGCTTGCGTCACCCGTAAAAAATTCACCTCTTCGTCACCAAATGCTGCGTTAAATAACTCAGGATACGGCGCTCGCGCGAGTGCTTTTAAAACCTGTTGCTCATGCCCTGCAATGCCCATTTCCACTGGGTTATCAGCAAACATTGGGATAAGTACCTGGCGTTCAATTTCTTGCAAATGCGGATGGCTCCACGTCAGGGTTTTATTGTAAGCAACATTCACGAGCGCTGAGGCATTACGGTGATGCAGTTCACCAGTTGAGCCAATCGAAGTTGCTAAAGGTTCTGCAAAGGCATGGGCTTGCTGATGACAGTCAGCACAGCTTTGCTTACCATTACCGGCCAATTTACGGTCATAAAATAAGTAACGACCTAAAGCAACTTTGGCTTCAGACATGGGGTTATCAGCGGGTACCAATGGCGCAGGATAATGAGCTGGAATAGACCACACATAAGGTGCCTCTGGTGCCGTATCAGTTAGCCAATAGACGCCTCCCGCACCAAGCAGCACAACCCCGAGCAGCCAAACAAGATTACGGGCGAACAAAGTTAAACACCGCTAAGTTATTAAGATTACTCATGATTGGTTGACACACAGGACTGTTGCTATCCCCCATACACTCACCAGCTACTAGTGGCTGCATCCCCGTTAACAGCATTGCAAAATCCACTTTTAATACATCGCCGCGTCGGTAATTGAGCGTATAACTGATACGATTTGGTACCAAGCAGTTATCTGGCGCACGCATCATACTTGGTGACTGGCACGCCAATGAACCAAGATGAAACTGCCATTGTGTTTGTTCTTCACGTAGCGCTAAACGTAAAAACTTGTGCCCTTGCTGCCAAGTCCAGAACATTTCAGGTACGTTAAGTGGCGAAGCCTGAGTTAATGGATTTTGGTGATTGAGCGCAAATGGCACACCCAGAGTAAAGCTGATTTGCCCATCCGGTAAAGGTTCTGCGAATTTGACCCGCCAGTTTCCCGCATCATGACAATCGCCGCCTATTAACACTACACCATTATGTTGCAAACCTCGCGGATCGGGTTGCAACGTCAACTGCTGATTATTTATTTTAAAATCAGAGAGATAAAACTGAAAATTTTCCACCACCAAGTTAGAACGAGCTAAGGGTTGGCAATAGACCAGTGGCGTTGCTTGCCACATCGACTGTACCGAAATCTCTGCACCGTCATGGGGCTGACAAGCAGCCATACTTAGCGAAGTGATAACGATTGCATAATTTCTGTACTTCATAGCATTTTTGCAATATATATAATGTTCCGATTACAAATACCCAAGAATTGGCTTCGGGTCAACAGGTGTAACAGCATGGCATCCACATTAAAACCTAATTTAACGCTTTTAACCACTGTACTGTGGCTTAGCAGCAGTATGTTTAGCCTAGCTGCAAACGCCCACGCCGAACACGATAAAGCGCGTTTTGTAGCAACTGACGGTAAAGACCACGGCCGTTGTGATAACCCGGTGCGGCCATGTCAAAGTATTTCCTATGCGGTATCGCAAGCGAGTAAAGGTGATAAAGTACTTGTTGCCGAGGGGGATTATCATATCACCAGCAGCGACGAGTTACTGGCTTTGACTAGCGCTATCGTACCTGTACTAGGTGGTTACAATCGTTTTGATCATTTTTTAAACCAAGCGCCTAGTCTTCATCAAACCACACTGTATGGCGTACCAGACGAGCAAAGTGAACGCCTTTACCAGCAAGGGTTTCGCATTATTCAAGACGGCCTTGCGCGCTATAAATCAGCCTATGTAGCTCGCCAGCAACAAGAAGCAATACTTGCCGAAAAACAAACTAATGCGCCTTGTAATAATGGTAGTGCCGCAGGTTTTGCCTGCCGCAATATTGACTTAGTTGCCCATATACCGCTCAACCAGTTCTCACAAAACCCTGCCGAGGGCAATGATGTGTGGGGTCATGTGGACCTCAATGACAATACCGAATATGCCATTATGGGGTTTGAAAATGGCGTGGCGATAGTGAGCTTAAAAGACCCAAGCAATCCACAAGAAGTAGCCTTTGTCAGTGGCTTTAGTACCACTTGGCGCGATATCAAAGTGTATCAATTCTACTCATCGAGCCAAAAGCGTTGGCAAGCTTATGCCTATGTCACTTCTGAAAGTGGCAGGGATGGGGTGATGATATTAGACCTAAGTGGCTTGCCAAACCGCGTTACTCTGGTCAATAAGGACTTTGTCTCTGCCAGTGCTCATAACGTCTATATTTCGAACGTTGATTATGCACTGAATATCGCCCTTAACCACACTACTCCCACCTTGCACCTTGTAGGGGAGAATGTCTCAGGCGGTGCATTTCGTAATATATCGTTGTCATCTCCAACTGCGCTGTCGTTAGCCAGCCCAGTTAAATTAACTAACCGCTCTGATTACACCCACGACGCGGTATCGTTTTGGGTGAATGACACTCGCGCCACACGTGATTGCAGTAATGGTACCATGATCGGTTGTGAGGTATTTGTCGATTTTAATGAGAACGAAATTCGTTTTTGGGACATTACCAGTAAAACCCAACCCAAGCAGCTGAGCACCGCCTCATATCTTAACGCCCATTACGTTCATTCCGGCTGGTGGAGTGAAGACCGCAACTATGTCTTTGTTCATGACGAATTAGATGAGCTGCGCGTAAGCCTCAACACCACCTTAAGAGTGTATGATGTTAAACAGCTCACCCAGCCTAAATTAGTGAGCGAATGGCAAGGCCCGACTAAGGCAATCGATCATAACGGATTTGTGCGCGGCAACCGTTACTATATGTCCAACTATCAACGCGGCTTAACAATTTTAGATATCACCAACCCAGCAACACCAATTGAAGCGGGCTTTTTTGATACTTTTCCTGCTTCAGATGGCGCACAATTTAACGGCGCTTGGGGTGTCTATCCGTTTTTGCCTTCAGGCCTGCTTTTAGTCAGCGACATTAATAGCGGACTTTATATTCTCAAAGACCAAACACTAAATTCAAACCACGGTACTTTGTCACTCCCAGCAAGCGAACTTGTGGTTGATAGCGGCGCAACGCAAGCGACCATCGCAGTAACACGCAGCGCTGGCGCAACTGGTGCTGTTTCGGTGCAATACGACGTACTGGCTGGTAATGCCAAAGCTGGCGATGACTTTACGCCTACCAACGGCACGCTTACTTGGCAGGACGGCGACTTTGCAACCAAGTACATTACGATAGCGCTACACACTACCCAACAAAAACCGCAAAAGACCGTTTTTGTGCGGTTGGCAAACAGCCAAGGCGGTGCAACCTTAGCGCACAATACGCTGCGAGTAAATTTTGGCGAGCGCGAAGCACATACTGGTATCGCCAATTTTACCACTGCAAATCTGCGGGTATTGGAAAATGGTGAAGCATTTAGCGTCACTGTCGCGCGCGAAAACGGCAATGAAGGAGAACTGCAAGTTAACTATCGCTTTAATAGCGATGCAAGCACGGATTTAAGCGGTTCACTATCTGGCACACTCAGTTGGGCTGATGGCGATAGCAGCACGCAGCGGCTGACATTTAGCACCATCAACGACTCAGTGAGTGAAAGCGACAAAACCTATCAGTTACTGTTAGAGTCTGGTGATAATGCAGAGCCATTGGCACTCAACATTACTGTGCTTGACGATGAAGCCAATCAACCACCCACTTTGCTTTTGCCTACCAACCTTGAGGTCAATACCAGACAACTCTCTGTCATCACGGCCAATGTGAGTGACGCCAACGACGATACGGTCACGCTACTTTGGCGCCAAGTTGCGGGCAGCACAGTGACGCTCTCTGGCATAAACAGCAAAGTGATATCGTTTATGGCGCCGGAAACCGCTGGTGAGTTGACCTTTGAATTGGTTGCAACTGATGAACGCGGAGGCCAAAATACCCAGCAAGTGGTCGTCAAAGTCACAGAGCCTGTGGTCACCAACCCAACTACTCCAACCAACCCGACTACACCTACCCAGCCAGATAATTCAGGTGGCTCATCAGGTGGGGGGCTGAATTGGTTGCTGGTCTTAACAGCGATGATAACAGTACGGCGCATTTACAACACACCAAAGCGCTAGTCAGACCGATATAAAGCTTTGAGGCATTAAATCATGCCTCAAAGCCTGCAAGCACCTTAAGTAACTTAAGGTTATGCGCAGCCGGAGCACGCGTTAAACCCAATTGAGCATTGACAATCAAGCCTTCTTTAAACGTACAAATACTCTCGAGCTGCGCAGAACTGCACTGCGTTAATTTTTCACTCAGTAACGCCCGCACCGCCATTTTATGCTGCCTACAGGCTATCGTAATTGCGCTATCGCGGTCACGCAGCTCGGCTGCGGTATTAATAAAAAAGCAGCCGCGAAACACCCCAAGCTCAGCCACCTCTCCAGCAAACCAACGCTCCAATGCTTGACACAAAGCGGCCAGCACTTGTACGGGCGTTTTTGCTAAAGCCAATTCCGCCCTTAACCAAGTTAAAAAGCGCTTATCGCGCTCCGCAAGTGCCGCCAAAACCAGTTCGTCTTTACTCGCAAAATGATGGTAAAGGGTTTTCTTTGCTACCCCTGATACTTTCAGCACTTCATTAATGCCAATCGCCTGCACCCCGTGCAGATAAAATAACTGTAACGCGGTTTCAAGCAACTGTTGTCGTTTATCTAACATCAACACCTCACATTTTGTAATAGCTTGACACAAGTAGACCGATTTGTCTACTATGGTAGACAAGTCGGTCTACTTGGAGAGAGATTAATATGCCCGTCGTTTTTCCTGCCCTACTTGCTGGCATGGGCGCCACCATTGCAATTGGTTTACTGGCACTACTAGAGTTATTGTCGCCGCACTTTATTTGGCTGATGGCACCGTTTGGCGCGACCACAGTATTACTTTTTGGCCTACCCGACAGCCCGTTAGCACAGCCACGAAATGTGATCTTTGGCCATTTGCTTACTGCCGCTATTGGACTGATATTCTTGCAGTTCTTCCCTGTTAATGGCTTAACTCTAGCCATCGCTACAGGCCTTAGTGTCAGCACTATGCTACTAACAAAAACCACCCATCCTCCTGCAGGAGCCAATGCGCTGTTGATCATGCTCAGTGCGCCAAGTTGGTGGTTTTTAATTACCCCAGTGCTAATTGGTGCGGTGACCTTAGTTCTTTGTGCGCGGATATTCCACCGATGCAAAAGCAAACTATTAATTACCAAAAAGACAGCGTTGACATAATTTCATACAATTTTTGTGTTTCCTAAAATAAACACATCTGTTAGTGTACCTACATCAGGAGCGCAATCATTATCGCGCGACAGGCAAGAACGCCGGCAGACCAGATTTAAGAGAATGGCGCGGCATTGCCGACAATTCTCCCTGGGCTGTGCGGCGCAAGCCGCCACCCATTTAATTTTCTTCTCTAAACCATCAACTTCAGATGGTTATCATCATTTAGGTTTAGCCTGAAATCTTTAGTTAGATCATAACCATAAACAACTAAGTAAAAAATGTACGCTCACCTATCAATGTTGTTTTCCCTGTAGGAGCGACTTTATGTCGCGCTCATTCTAACAATGACGATTTGGGCAAAATTCAGCTTAACTACCCTTGCCTATAAATATTGTTTACCCCTGTGGGCGCGACTTTATGTCGCGCTATTATGCTGCCTGTGTGGGTGAAACCCTACTGGAGTCAAGCGAGTGCCCGCAGCTTGGCTAGGGTTGAACGCGAAGACAGGATGTCTGAGCTGGGGGAGAGTCATCATGGACGTGTTTACACTGAAGATATTCCGTTCGCCTATCCATCCTTGAAGCTTGGTTACTTCGGTCATTGCTTAAATGGATTTAGGGGATGAAGTTGATTAAGGCAAGGGTTTTGTCGGGAACAAAAACCTGCCATGACCTCACTTCCCAGCCACGAAAAGCCGCTGACTTTAGGCATACTTGCTTAACTTAATAAGAAGAAGAAAATCGTTTAAACAATATTTTCGATTCCACTTCACCACTGCTGTATTTCCCATCAATTAAGATTGCTCTAAGTCCATAGCTACGTGCGCGTGACCAAAACACGGTTTAACGTCTATGGAGTTGGGCATTATTCCTGACTAGGGGTAAGCATTTTCTTTCAACCAGTATTAGTCGAAGGTGCACCATCCACTTCTGTGAGCTTACTGATGTAACTTGGTGTAATGGCAAACTTCCGCTAATGCATCTAACATTTCAGCAACATCGAGATATTTTGACCCCCTCAATATGGAAGGAACGCATAATGACAGACATTTACCACTTTGATGAAACACAAGATCCCCATGAGCAGTATTTGCAAATTCAGGCGTTGATGGCGCAGTATGCAAATAATACACAACGTTTTATTGCTGAGTTGCTGCAACTAGAGATCCCTATCACCCGTATTCTCAGCCCTGAACACGCTCAAGCGTCAGAAACACCTGGGCTCACTGCGTACCAAGCACAAACCCTGATCTTTAACACTCGCCTTAGATATAACCCCGCAGTGATAGTGATGTGTACCTCCACGGAAGATGTACAAAAAGTCTATCGCACTGCAACAGCCTATAATTTATTGGTTCGTGTTCGCTCTGGTGGTCATGATCACGAAGGTGAATGTAGCGGCACCGACGCGGTGTTAATCGATCTTTCAGGGCTTAAACAGTACGACGTTAAAAAACAACTCAGCGATTGTGGGAAGACTGAATATATCGCTCATATCGGCTCAGGCTATCGGTTTTATCAACTAGTACCGAAACTGGCAAGCCATCAGCCGGAACTGACCATCCCCCATGGTACATGCGCTACCGTAGGGTTAGCAGGTTATATTCAAGGGGGTGGCTGGGGTCCTTGGACTCGTATCAAAGGCATGTGTTGTGAATATTTAGTTGGCGCAACTGTGGTACTTGGTAATGGCGATGTCATTACTGCAACCGAACATAACGAGCATAAAGCGCTGTTATGGGCACTGCGTGGTGGTGGCGCACCAAGTTACGGGATAGTCACCGAATTTCAAGTAAAAGCTTTTGAGTTACCAAACGAAATTCACCGTTTTGAAATCGAATGGAACCAACCTGGGCAAACAACATATCGTGAAAAGAGCGTGACTGTGTTGTCCAACTGGCAATCTACCATCGCCGATACAAGTACCGCTCAACTAGTTGGCACCAATTTAAAAATCAACGGTTTGCCATCTGACCAAGTACCAACTTTAGAGGCTGTTACAAGACTTGAACATCACAGTATCATGTATGGTTATTGGCAGGGTAGCGAGTCTTCATTAACGCAGTTTGTCGCACGTTATTTACCAAATGGTAAGCTCACCGTTCATGGTAAAGAAGACAAGAAAAACTACAGTATGTTGATTGGCAATTGGGATAGAAACTCCCTACACCAAGTCATGCAACGCAAACCAAAAATGTTACTCGGCACACCTCTTTTGGGTGGGCAACCATTTAAACCCGATTACGATGCACCAGCGCCGCACAAAATCACCTCAAAATTAGTCAATAAAAATGGGCTATGCGACCAAGGTAAGTTGCAACTATTGCAAACCCTCACCTCACCTTTAATTGGTAAATGTGATGAAGACTTAGGGCTCTTCTGCTACGTGACTCTAGGTGCAATTACTGGCCCTTATTATCAGGAGAACCCGAATGGTGATAGCGAGCTTGGGGTTGCATTCCCATATCAAGATTGTCAGTACACTATCCAATATCAGACTTGGTGGAATGAATTGGTGACCTTTAAACAAGAAGGCCAAAATAACCTCGTGTACCAATATACCAACCGTGCCATGGATTGGATTGAAGTATGCCGAGATACGCCAATCAACAATACTTACGGTGCATTTATCAGCTTTAAAGACGCATCAATTCCAACCCAAACCTACTTCCAACAGAATTATCAAAAATTAGTTGAGATAAAACTCGAGTACAGCAAAGATAAGTACAATCATTTACGTACGCGTAAAACGATTATCTAGAGTCCTCCGCTACCGCCCTCTTCAATGACAAAAACTGTTGAAGAGGGCTGGTACGATTGGCTGAACATTAGCTAACTCTACTTTGCTATCCCCTTGCAACACCCGTTGCACACCAGCTATACCTAGTTAAACACATAACTATCCACAGAAATTGTGGATAACCCCGATGAAGCGCTTAATTTTCAGCCTATTAGCGAGTCAGTGTATAACTTTATTGGCAATCGCATCTTGTAAATACTCGGTAAAATCACACGCCACTTCTGTACCGCAACCTTGTTTCGCATTCATGCATAATTCGTATTTAAAATGATGAACAAGTAAAAATACGACCCTGTAAGAAAAACCAATGTAAACATTTTATTGCAAATGGGTTATTTTTAGTTTACAAATTAACCCGAGCCATAGCTCTATTCACGCAATAATAACAAATCTACAGGATCTATTATGACAACAATGACACGTAATCTCAGTAAAGCGGCTGTTGCCGTTGCAATGCTTAGCGCCTTTAATAGCTATGCAGGGAACAAAAGCTTGGCTGTATCAGTTGATGTACAAAACCACGACAACGGGAATGTGACTGCGACCCTCAATATTACTAACCAAGGTAAAGGGGTACAAAAAGTTCTGAGTTGGTACACTGACTTAGAAGAAGAGCATATTTTCCATGTTACGCGCGACGGTAAAGAAGTGGATTTTTATGGCCCACATTATAAGCGTCCGGCGCCGACTGATAATGATTTCATTAAGCTTAAAGCGGGCGAAACGTTCAGCAAAACATTCGAATTAACAGGCCTGTATGATTTCAGCCAAGCTGGTAACTATGAGATCAGTTACCATGTTGAATCTCTAGATTTGTTTGGCCACACTTTGGTAGACCCACGTAAACGTGTTGCTGCTTTGCAACAAGCTGAAACCGCATCACTACATTCAAACAAAGTCAGCATGTGGGTAGAAGGTATCAGTAAAGCGACTACTTCTGTTAAAACTTCGGCTAATGCTGCAGCAGCAGGTGACTGTATTGACGGCACGTGTTTTACCGGTCGCTGTGACAATGGGCAGAAAAACGATATTTTATCTGCGCTTAATTCCGCGGATCAAATCACCAACAATTCTGTCAGCTATCTAAATAGCCACTCAGCAAGCAATCCTTCAACTCGCTATCAAACTTGGTTTGGCGCGGCAACAACAAGCCGTTACAGCACAGTTAAAGCCAATTTCGATGCTATTAATGATGCAATCGACAACAAACCTCTAACATTTGACTGTAGCTGCAAAAAATCTTACTTCGCGTATGTTTACCCAACTCAACCTTACAAAGTCTACCTCTGCCGCGCTTTCTGGAGCGCTAATGAGTTAGGGACTGACTCTCGTGCAGGTACCATAGTTCACGAGCTCAGCCACTTCAATGCAGTTGCTGGCACGGACGACATAGTTTACGGCCAATCAGGCGCGAAAAACTTGGCGATTAGCAACCCAAGCCAAGCGATTCAAAATGCCGATAGCCACGAATACTTTGCAGAAAACACACCGTTCCAGAATTAATTCTCCCAGGTGAATGAGGAGCCTTGGCAACTTGCTTAGGCTCCTTTTCTTAAGCTATGTTGTAACTTTCGACCAAATAGGCTAGTAGCAAAGGTTATGATTAAAACTATTTTTGGCTTGCTAAGTACAGCGTTGATCGTTTCGCCCTTATCAGCAGAGCCTTTAAAGTGCTATTTGCATGTCAATGCCATAAGCTTAGGTTCAGAGCCTCATGAAGTGATATTCACGGTGGCCAATGTCAGTCATGACGAAGTGACGATATTGCCTTGGTATACACCACTCGAAGGCTTTTGGTCTGATTTATTTATCATTACCAATGTCGATGGTAGAGCCATTGATTACCTAGGCCCTCAAGCCAAACGCGTGACCCCAACCGCAGAAGATTTCATTACTTTAGCACCCGACCAGATCCTAAACGAAACACTCAACCTCAAAGTGGCTTATACCCTCGCACCTGGCCATTACAACTTAAGATTCCGAGCACAAAATAACGCTTGGGGTTGTATGCACAGCCTTTCTCAACAAAGCTGGGCGTTTCAAGTCGATGGCAAAAATGCCAGTAACGTTCAAGCGAACTAAGTTAGGTTTGCAATACTAGCAAGCTGCTCTGCCAACTGTACTGCTTGTTGTTCTGCCTGTGCTCGTGAATGTTGATGACGCGCATCCGCAAACTCCTGATATTCAGAACGTACGACGTAAAAGTCAGCCACACCAAGATAGCGGCTTAGCAACTTAATGTGCGGCACTAAGTGGTCCAGCTGCGCACGTTCCAGCCCCTCTGCAAAGCCAAACTCACCACTTGAAGTCAGCAACACTAAGGTTTTACCGGTTAGAATTGGTTCTAAGGGATAATCGCCGCGAGCTAAGTCAAAGGAAAAGGTTTTATTCACTCTGATCACTTGGTCAAACCAAGCTTTTAAGATTGCGGGCATACCATAGTTATACATTGGCGTGGTGATCACAATCAGGTCTGCCGCAGCGACCTCTGCAATTAAACGGTCGGATAAATCCAGATGTTGCTGCTGCGTTTCACTCGGTGCTGGTTTGGCAAATACTGCCGCAATCCAGTCTGCATCAATAAAGGGTATTGGCTCTTGATATAAATCTCGATAACACACTTTTGTTTGATGAGATAAACTCATCCATCTTGTGATAAATTTTTGGCCTAATTGGCGTGAAATAGAATTGTGGGCAGCAATCTCGCGGTCTGCTTTACGGGCACTGGCATCTATGTGTAAGATATTTTTCATTGAGGTATTCCGGTTGTTTAGGTGACATTGAGTATGCTTAGTTAAAGCCATCTAAACAAACGAGAAGTTTTTTCCTATAGCTGAGTTAAATTCACCTATTAGAGGTATCACTATTGCTCTCACTCCCTCCGTTATCCGCCCTGAGATGTTTTGAGGCCGCAGCTCGCCATTTGAGTTTTAAGCTCGCAGCAGACGAGCTTTGTATCAGCCCAACCGCTGTGTCGCATCAAATCCGTAACCTTGAATCACACTTAGGCTGTACACTTTTTATCCGCCACACTCGAGCCGTAACATTAACCGCTGCGGGGCAAACTCTTGCTCAAAGTGCGCAGCAGGCTTTTAGCCAACTCAGTAACGCTGTACAAACCATACAACACGCTGCCAATCAAGTGACTGTGGCAACCACCCATGCCTTTGCTTCCCTCTGGCTGGTGCCAAAGCTACTTGAATTTCAGCAGCGCTACCCAGATATTCGCGTCAAGCTTTGCGCCGACGATAAACTGAATGATTTAGCTCTTGATACCTCACTAGATTGTATCATCCGTTATGGCAGCTTTGACGCGACAAGCAAAAGTACATTATTGACGCGTGAAAAGATTGGATTGTTTGCCACCCCAGCTGTAGTTGCACAAATCAACACCACGGGGCAGCTCAAGGTTTACACCACACAATGGAAAAATCCGCAGTTACCAGTTTGGCCAGCTGAGGAATTGCTCGCCGCACAGTTTGGCGCCCGGTGGCAGCTGTATTATTTTTCTGACGAGCAGCAAGCCGTGCAAGCAGCATTGCATGACCAAGGGCTATTTTTTGGAAGTGAGTTGTTAGTTGCAGGCTATATAACCCAAGGCTGGCTCAGTGCTGTCACAGTTTGCCCATTACAGTTGGGGTTTGCTTACAGTTTGCTGACCCGCAAAAATTACACCTCTACTGCTGTTGAAACCTTTCAACTATGGTTGCAACAGCAATTTCAAACTAGTGATGATTCGGCAACTTAAATTTGAGCACACCGTCCGCAATTTCTTCCACTTCTATACCGCAGTACAGAGACAAAGATTGCATCAAGCGTTCAATTTGGGGGCGGTATTGATTGATGTCCTCATCACCGAGACCAACTAATAGCATCGCATCGATATGACTGTTTACCGTATTCGTGATGTTTTCCAATTCATCGGTATTGCATGGCTTCTGTGAAGGTCGATTGAGTTGGTTTTTGTTCATAGTTCGGCGCCGAGTTTGCACTTCATAATGACTATTGTAGCTGCTTATGAGCAAACTACGATTACAGCGCCTTACACTGCTTTTACTTTACAAACTACATCATCCAAGGTAGCCTTTTGCATATCTGCAAACATTTTTTGGAAATAGGCTTGCGTATTTCAACCACCTTGATAGTCATTACTATGCTACTTGCTGTGATGGTGCAAGGGTTGGCCTATGCGGCTATGCCATGCCACGCTATGGGTGCACAAATGCACCAAATGAATAGCGAGGAAAAAAATGACCACAGCACGATGGCGATGCAAAACCATGATGCCATGACGCATAAAATGACTGTAGCAGATGATATGGCCTCGATGGCAGATTGCTGTAAAGTCGAGTGCCATTGTCCAACTCATGCTTGTAGCTCAGTCCATTTTGTTGCTATTCAATGGCTTGATGATCTTGCTCCTGTCACTGCATCACGAATTAATAGCACCCTTAATTATATTCCCGCAGCACCTTTAGGTTCATTGTACCGCCCACCGATATTAGCCTAACTTAGGCTTATTGCGCCCTGAAAAGGCCAAAACGCCGTAAATTCCATCAAAAATTGTCGTAATTTTCCGCATTTTTGCGTTTTTATGGGATAGTCTCATGATGAAATCCGTATTTAAAATGCCCTTGTTAGCCATAGCGCTAGCAGGTTTTTACAGCCAGGCGAGTCTTGCCGTTACACTCCCTTTGAGTGACGTCATAGCGACCGCGCAGCAGCATGATTTATGGCAGCAAAGTGCCAACTTAAAAGCGAAAGCGCTGGCTGCAAGAAGTACTGCCGCGAATACTCAGCCCGACCCGACCGTCAGCCTTGGTCTAATGAATTTGCCTACCGATGGCTTTGCATTTAACCAAGAAGCCATGACGCAACTCAAAATTGGCGTAAACCAAATGTTTGCGCGTGGCGATAGCTTGCAACATGCTCAGCAACAATTGCTCGCAGAAGCAGGACAAGTCAACTGGCAACAAGCTGAGCGCAGCGCGCAAGTTGCGCTACAAGTGACTGAGCTTTGGCTCGATGCCGTGCGTGCCAAACGAGCCATGGCACTGGTGGTTGAAAACAAAGCTTTGTTTGCCGAAATGCTGGCTATCACTAAAGCCAGTTATGCCAGTGCACTCGGTAAAACCCGCCAACAAGATGTGATCCGCGCTGAATTGGAGCTGTTACAGCTCGATGAAAGAATCGCCCAAGAGCAGCAAAAGCTCGAGACTGCAACTGCGCGTCTGGCATCTTGGCTACAAGCCAATACGCCTGGTGCTGAGCCTGTGGCTATCAGTATTCCAAGTGATTTTCCTAAATTGAGCCTAACACACGGCAATGCATTTAATGCCCAGCCACAGTTAGTGGCATTACTGCAACAGCATCCGGCGCTACATGCGTTACAGCAAGGCCAAAAACGTGCTGAGCAAGGTATCAAATTAGCCGAAGCACAATATCAGCCGCAATGGGGCGTCAATGCCAGCTACGCTTATCGTGATGATGCACCGACAGGAATGTCGCGCAGTGACTTTTTGTCGGTTGGTGTGAGCTTCGATGTGCCATTATTTACGCAAAATCGCCAAGACCAATGGCGCGATGCAGCGCTTGCCGAAGCAGAGATGAGCAAAACGCAAATTCAGTTGCAGCTCAAAGCTATGCTCGGACAAGTGTATGCCGAATACGCCAATCTAAAGCGTTTATATGAGCGCCAACAACGCTTTAATAGCCAATTACTGACGCAAAGCCAAGATCAAGCCGAAGCGACTTTAACCGCTTATACCCATGATGATGGCGAGTTTAGTGAGGTAGTACGGGCACGCAGCAATGTGCTGCAACTACAACTTGCCGAGCTGAACATCCATGCAGACGCGCTCAAAAGCGTGGCTAAATTGAACTACTTTCTTGACCCTAATGTTGGCCAATTTACGGGAGCCAAGCCATGAATCTGGTAAAAACCTTTATTATTTTAATCTTAGGCACTGGCCTTGGTTTACTCCTTGGTTGGCAATGGTTTACAGGCCATGACTCAACTTCACCAAGTGCAGAGAATGAGAAAAAGCCGCTTTACTGGGTGGCGCCAATGGATTCCAACTACCGTCGCGATGGGCCGGGCAAATCACCAATGGGCATGGACTTAATTCCGGTCTACGCAGAAGATGACAGTAGCAATGAAGTTGGCACAGTCACCATCAGTCCCGCAGTGGTCAATAACCTTGGTGTGCGTACCGCCAAAGTCAGCGTTGAGCCTATGGTTACACGGATTAAAACAGTCGGTTATGTACAATATGACGAAGACAAGTTAATGCATATTCACCCGCGCGTCGAAGGCTGGGTGGAAACCTTATACGTTAAAGCGGCTGGCGACCCAGTTGTTGCCGATACACCTTTATACACCCTGTATTCTCCAGCCCTTGTCAACGCACAAGAAGAGTTCTTAATTGCCGTAAACCGTGGTAATCAAGCACTTATCAATGCTGCGCGTGAACGCTTACTCGCCTTACAATTGGCGCCAAGCTTTATTGATGAGCTCGCTAAGCGCAAGCAAGTCAAACAATCCATCACCTTTTATGCACCGCAGTCGGGCGTGCTAGACGATTTACAGATCCGAGAAGGGTTTTACGTTAAACCCGGCAATACTTTAATGAGCATAGGCCAACTCGACCAAGTATGGGTTGAAGCAGAAGTATTTGAGCGCGATGCCAATCAGGTCAAAATCGGTCAGCATGTGAGTATGACGCTCGACTATTTACCCAGCCGTACTTGGCATGGTCGCGTTGATTATATTTACCCTTCACTGGATGTAAAAACCCGTACCCTGCGCGTACGCTTGCGTTTTGATAATCAAGATCATGCGCTTAAACCAAACATGTTTGCCAGCGTGATATTAGACGCTGAAGCAAGCGCAGCGACTTTACAGGTTGCCAAAGAAGCGGTGATCCGTACCGGTAAACAAGACCGTGTGGTGCTCGCGTTAGGCGACGGCAAATTTAAATCGGTTGCGGTTAAGCTGGGCCGTATTGGCGAAGACATGATTGAAATTCTTGAGGGCTTGAATGCCGATGACCAAGTCGTGACATCCGCACAATTTTTGATTGACTCTGAGTCGAGCAAAACATCAGACTTCAAACGTATGAGCGACCAAACCAGTAACAGCGTGTGGGTGGCAGGTCGTGTTAATCAAGTCGATATAGCTAACCGTAGCGTTAATTTAGATCACGATCCAGTCGCAGATTGGAATTGGCCAGCCATGACCATGGACTTTAACGTAGCCGACAGTGTCGATATGACACCACTTGCCGCTGGTCAAAGCCTGCATTTCCAAATAGAGAAGTCTGCCGATGGCAGCATTTTGTTGACGGGTATTCATATTATGGACAAACCCGCTACTATGCCAGTACAAGATGCGCCAAGCGCTACAGTGAAAGGGGTTATTGAGCAAATTAATTCTGATACCAGAATCCTTACCATCAGCCGCGAGGCAATTGAAAAATGGCAACGTCCTGCTGCCACCATGGACTTTATCGCCGCAGACACGCTCGACCTAACAGCACTCAAACAAGGTATGGAGATTGAGTTTACTTTTGTGGTGCAAGATGATTTGCTTATCACCGCCATCACCCCTCTCATGGCACATCACTAGGAGCACTGAAATGATTGCAAGCATTATCCGCTGGTCGTTGCATAACCGCTTCTTTGTGTTGTTGCTGACCTTTATCTTAAGTGGCGCTGGGGTGTATGCACTAAAAAATACTCCTGTAGATGCTATCCCTGATCTGTCAGATGTTCAGGTGATCATCAAGACTTCCTACCCAGGCCAAGCGCCACAGGTGGTACAAGATCAAGTCACGTTTCCGCTCACCACTGCAATGCTATCGGTGCCTGGAGCCCAAACCGTGCGGGGTTTTTCATTCTTTGGTGATTCCTACGTGTATGTCATCTTTGATGATAAAACGGATTTATATTGGGCTCGCAGCCGCACTTTGGAATATCTCAGCCAAGTCGCACCCACACTACCCAGTAGCGCCAAAGCCCAGCTAGGGCCAGATGCCACTGGGGTAGGTTGGGTGTATTTATATGCCTTAGTGGATAAAACCGGCAAACATGATTTAAGCCAATTACGTAGTATTCAAGATTGGTTCTTAAAATATGAGCTACAAACTGTACCCGGAGTGTCAGAAGTCGCACCAATTGGCGGTATGGTACGCCAATACCAAGTGCAGGTTGACCCAGACAAATTGCGCGCCTACGGTATTCCGTTGAGTTTAGTACAACTGGCTTTGAAACAAGGCAATCAGGAAACGGGTGCCTCTGTCATTGAAATGGCCGAAGCAGAATATATGGTCACGACCTCAGGCTATATAAAATCAGTGACAGATATCGAACGTATCCCCCTTGGCCTCAATGACAAAGGTGCAGCACTCAGTATTGGCGATATCGCAAGCGTAAGCTTAGGCCCGCAAATGCGCCGTGGTATTGCTGAACTCAACGGTGAAGGCGAAGTGGTCGGTGGTGTGGTGGTGATGCGATTTGGTGAAAACGCCAAAGCCACTATTAACGGTGTCAAAGCTAAGCTAAAAGCACTTGAGGCCAGCCTCCCAGATGGCGTTGAAGTCGTCACTGTGTATGACCGCTCAGCACTTATCGAACGCGCAATTGATAATTTATGGGACAAACTAGCCGAAGAATTATTGGTCGTCGCTTTGGTGTGTGTGGTGTTTTTATTTCATATTCGCTCATCCTTGGTGGCAGTTATCAGTCTACCGATTGGTATTTTAGTTGCGTTTGTGGTCATGCACTTGCAAGGCATCAACGCCAATATTATGTCCCTTGGTGGCATTGCCATTGCCATTGGCGCGATGACCGACGGCGCCATTGTCATGATTGAAAACCTTCATAAACATATGGCTAAAACCCCACTGACCGATGAAAACCGCTGGCAAGTGGTTGGTGATGCTGCAGCGGAAGTTGGCCCTGCACTCTTCTTTAGCTTGCTCATTATTACCGTGAGTTTTTTACCGGTATTTATTTTAGAAGCGCAAGAAGGCCGGATGTTCGCACCTTTGGCTTATACCAAAACCTATGCCATGGCTGCCGCGGCGGGACTTGCCATTACTTTAGTGCCAGTACTAATGGGGTATGTTATTCGTGGCAAAGTCATTAGCGAAGAGAAAAACCCGCTTAATCGCTTATTGATTGCGGCTTATATGCCGATTTTAAAAACTGTGCTGCGCTTTCCAAAATTGACCTTAGTAGGTGCCTTAATTGTTACCTTAGTGGGCTTTTACCCCGTCAATAAAATCGGTAGTGAATTTATCCCGCCTCTAGATGAAGGGGATTTAATGTACATGCCGACTACTTATCCGGGCATTTCCATTGGTAAAGCGCGCGAGCTACTGCAGCAAACCAATAAGCTAATTCGCACTGTGCCGGAAGTGGAAAATGTGTTTGGTAAAATCGGCCGCGCCGAAACTGCGACCGATCCAGCCCCGCTAACCATGATTGAGACTTTTATTCAGCTCAAACCGCATGATGAGTGGCGTGAAGGCATGACCACCGACAAGCTCAAGCAAGAGCTGGATGCCTTAGTGCAATTCCCAGGACTTACTAATGCTTGGGTTATGCCGATTAAAACCCGCATCGATATGCTGGCAACGGGGATTAAAACCCCTGTGGGTTTAAAAGTCGCGGGTCCTTCACTTGATGTGATCCAAACCCTTGGTCAAGATTTAGAGCGTATTTTAGCGCAAGTACCGGGCACAGCATCGGTTTACTCTGAACGCGTGGCAGAGGGCCGCTACATTAAAGTCGATATCGACCGCCAAAAAGCCGCGCGGTATGGTTTAAATGTGGCCGATGTACAACAAGTGGTCGCTACCGCCATCGGTGGTATGAATGTTACCGAAACTATTGAAGGACAAGAACGTTATCCGGTGAATGTGCGCTATCCGCAAGATGTGCGCGACTCGCCAGAGGCGCTGGCAAACTTGCCGCTTATCACCCAAAAAGGGCAACGCATTGCACTTGGCGATGTGGCGCGCATTTATATCGACAATGGCCCACCCGGCATCAAGAGCGAAAATGCGCGCCTTAATGGTTGGACTTATATTGATATCGCCAATGTCGATGTGGGCACTTATGTCGAGCAAGCCAAAACCGTCCTTGCCAAAGAGCTGGAATTACCTGCGGGCTACTCTTTAACCTGGGCAGGTCAGTATGAATACATGGAGCGCGCCAAAGCTAAGCTTACCTATGTATTACCACTGACACTTGCCATTATTGTAGTGCTGCTTTACCTCAACTTCCGCCGTTTAAGCGAAGTGTTAGTGATCATGGGCACTCTACCTATGGCACTTATCGGTGGCTTGTGGTTACTGTATTTGGAAGGCTTTAACTTCTCCGTTGCAGTCGGTGTTGGCTTTATTGCGCTGGCGGGGGTTGCTGTAGAAATTGGCGTATTGATGTTGGTTTACCTCAATCAGTCATTCCAAGAACTACAAACCAAAGCCCAACAAGACGGGCAAGCGATCACTTTAGAGGCGCTACGCAACAGCATTGCCAATGGTGCAGGACTAAGAGTACGCCCTGTCATGATGACAGTGGCAACCATCATCATTGGTCTGTTACCGATCCTCTATGGCACAGGCACTGGCTCTGAGGTCATGAGCCGTATCGCCGCACCTATGGTTGGCGGTATGATCTCGGCGATAATATTAACCTTGGTGGTACTGCCCGTAGTGTATTTGTTACTGAAACGTAACGAACTGGCACGAAGTTACCACCAATAATTATTCAATAAACACATTAGTTGGAGTTGCAGGGAAGCGCGTAGTAAGTAAATCCCCTCGAGCCTAGATATCCTATCTATTGGGGTGAGGTAACTTAGCCACTGCAACTTCCTCTAGGTGGGGCATAGCGTCGAGTTTAATAGTACAAACTAGTCAAGCTGGCAAAAAACAGGTAATTTAAAAGGAGGGCAATTGTCCTCCTTTTTGCTATACTGTACCTGTTTTGCTCTTTTGTTGCTTGAGTGTCGGATTAGAGGTGTTATGCGGCTCATTATTGCTGGTCTATTATGTGTATTTTCCGGACTTTGTTCCGCCGCATACCTACGCATTCAAGTGCCCACTGGAATTTATCCCGCGATTGGTGAAGCCCCTACTGATATTGGTGCCACCATGTTTGCGCATTTGACGCGATTACTGGAAGGCAAAGTTGAAATTGAGTCGCTCGAAGTAGACCCAAAACAAGAATGGCGGATTTTGCAAGAAAATCCCTACGCCTGTTTCTACAATAAAGTTAAAACCCCTGAGCGAGAAAAATTGGCTATTTTTAGCCGCTTCCCTATGGTTGCTTTTCCATCGTTTCGATTGGTTACCAACGGCAAACTGTCACTCCCAGCAGAAATCGATTTGGCGACCGCCATCACCGAACATCATTTAAAAATTGGTGTAGCAAAAGAGCGTTCTTACGGCGAACATATCGACAAACTTATCGCTGAAATGCCACACGCTTTTGTATTTACCTCTAGCTATCAGGAAACCTTAGCTCAGCGGCAATTACTCTTAAGCGGCAAAATTGACGCTATGCTGGAATATTCTGAAGTGATGCTTGAATATTTCAGAGCAAATCGCGCCGCCAGACAACTTAAGTTCCACACCATTAGTGGAGAGTCGCCTGTGGTTTTTGGTTATATTGCCTGTGCACGCAGTAGCCAAGGTAAAATGGCGATTGCCGAGTTTGAAAACGCAATGCGCCAAAACAGTTACTTTGAATATATGATCAATATGTACCGTTTGGCGTTTGCCGAAACTGAGTATTTTTTACTTAAATCCGAGCTTGAAAAAGCCTACCATCGCACCAACCATATTACTGCGCAGCGCTTGGGGAAACGGCTACGTTAAAGTAGTCCTCTGGATATGGCTCGTTATTCAGACTAAAGTGCCACCACTCCTCACTTAGCCCTGTAAAACCTGCCTCCGCCATGGTTGCCGCCAATAAGGCACGATTGGTGCGCTGTTGCACGGTTAAATAGGGGTAACTAGGCCAAGAGATTTTGGAAAAAAAATCCCAGCTCGATCCCATATCCAGCTCCCGGCCAGAAAAGCTATCAATAATCGTGGCATCCACTGTGCTACCACGGGAATGACCCGAACGTTCTGCAATATAGCCGCGCGCAAAAAGCAGCGATTTGGGCACATCGGGATAATACTGTGCCTTCATTTTGGTATCGTCGCTGTCTTTTGCCCAACGCGCAAAATGATCCACAGCTTGTTGCGGCCGATAACAGTCGAATACCTTGAGCCGCAAGCCAAAGGTTTTTAGCCGCGTATGTGCTTGTTTTAATGCACTGGCTGCCGACTCAGTCAACAAACACAAAGGGGCTTGATAACCATCAATGCGTGCACCAATGAAATTATTCTCGCTGTAATAACGCATATCCACGTCGAGATCTGGGATATGCTTTTTAGCGTCAACAAAATTAGGTGCTTTGGTCGCAGTATCAGCATACACATTCGCTGCCATACCGACAGCCAACCATAAACCCACAATTGCAATTTTCGCCATTCATTACTCCATCCCCAACCAACATGAGGCATTTCTTACGACATTTTACCTAGGCATATTGCCGAGCAAAAATGCAGATTGCAAATTCACGTGGTCACATCATCCTATATTCTATTTTAAAGAATATTACTTTCATTAATTGCAGATTTTATTCCCAACAAAAGAATCTATACTTGTTTCATCGGCCACACTATGGCGACTTAATTAACCTATTTGAGGAATACAAGATGACTTTATTAACTCCAATTTCTAGCAGCAAAACCTTGACCGATATTGCGTTACTCCTTGCACGTATTGGTCTGTCAGCAATATTTATTCTTGCTGCACTCAATAAAATTCAATACTTTGACGGTAGTGCACAATATATGGCGTCAGCTGGTTTACCTAGTAGTTTATTGCCATTGGTGATTATTTTTGAACTAGGCGCTGGACTGTTCATTTTGGCAGGATTAGCAACTCAGCTCAGTGCCATTTTGCTGGCTGGTTTTAGCATTGTCAGTGCCCTACTGTTCCATTTTAATTTGGCAGATCAAATGCAGTTTATTCTGTTTTTCAAAAATGTCGCGATGGCGGGTGGCTTTTTAGCTTTGGCAGCACAAGGAGCTGGCCGCTACAGCGTTGATGCTAAGCTACTAAAGAATAACTAATATTTATACAAAAGCACTCGCAAGAGTGCTTTTAAGTCTGGTGGCAAAGTCTACCTATTAATATTCAACTGCATTGGAATGTCACGAATGCCTGCACGCTCTCGTATTCCAGCAACGCGCTGAAAACCAAACTTAAGGTACACAGGTTCAGCGCTTAAAGCCGAGTTTACAGTAAAGTTACCGGTATTGCCGTTTGCCATACATCTTGCTTTAGCTACTTGCCATAACTTCCCTGCCAACCCTTGACCATGATAAGACTCGGCTACAAACAAATGATATAAATGACGATTGTCTTTCATCGCAACCACACCAACCAGTTCTTTGGCTGCTGAAAACAGCAACTGATAATCCATCCCGACGGCAATATAACCTGCAACTGCAGCTTCACTCATCGCATTGCGAAGCTGTATTTGCCCCTCAGGTAAACAATCTGGTACAACGTATTTTTCGGTTAAGGGTAAGATAAGCTTACTGATAACTTTTGCATCGGAGGGCAAAGCATCACGTAACATCAACTCGTTAAACATTCTATTAGCCCTGCTCAACAGCATAAATCACAGCTGCAATCATTAATATCGCAAATATCACGCGTAATACTCGCGCTTGTTTTGGCGAGGCAAAAATAGGCTTAAGTATACCGCCTAAACCTAACCAAATGGTATCAACCACTACAGCAACGGTAAAAACCACACAAGCGCTGATTAAGGTTGCCAGCCAGTTTGACTCAACGGGTATAGTGTACTGTGTAAATAATGCCAATACTGCTGCATAAGCTTTTGGATTCATGAGATTTAAGATAAAACCATCACGAAACACTGGCATATTCAAGGTGCTGCTAGAGGTTGCAACAGGCGCCATGGCAATTTTGCAGGCAATAAACAGAATATAAGCCGCACCAAACAGTTGGCAAACATGCTTTAAGTCAGGTGCAGCATTGATGAGTGCGGCAATGCCAACTGCAGCAGAGAGGATCACCACGGCCAAACCACAGAGTATTCCAGTTAAAAAGCTTAACCCCAGACGAAAGCCATAGCTTGCCCCTGTCGCGGCCAAAGCCAAGGGCGCTGGGCCCGGTGAGCCTAATAATAAGACTGTGGTTATCGCCAAACTAAAAACAACTTCAAGCACAGTTTGTTATCCTTGTAAGCAACTTGCCGCCTCAGTTAACCACCGCACCACAGCGACTGCAACTAAATAGGGTGAATAATGGGTATAGCAATTAACACTTTGTTTATATATAAAAAAACATTTTAACCCGTGGCCTTTGGCAAGTTTACTATACTGCTAGGGCGATATATTGCTTGTGTTAAGTACAGCGAAACTGAGTGTTTTCAAGTGTGAGATTATTGCACCTTAATCCAATCGCGTAGCGGCGCTAACCATTCATCACGCGGCAAGTAAAAAGCACCGTGTGATTTACCTGTACTTATCGCTACCTCATTAAATTCAGCAACATTTTTACCACGCGCCACAATGTCTTGGCAGGAACCCACCTCATCTGACGTTTCGTAAATTGATAAGATCCGCCCAGCGGGTGCAATAGTCTGATTTGAATGCACTAAACCCGCACACCCAGCCATAATGACTAAATTCAACTTTGGGTTTTGCAGCTCACTAGATGCCATCATAGTCAGTGCCGCGCCGCGAGAAAAGCCAATCAGAGTAATATGTTCAGCAGCGACCCCAGCATTAATTAAGCTTTGTACCTCCAATGCCAGCTGCTTGGCATAAGCAAAAGGTTCGGTTTTAGCAGGACGTTGCACCGCAATTACATGATATTCAGGGCTTTGCAGCGCAACTTTTATCGCGGGAAAATCGTACATGCCAAATTTTGGCGACACAGGTTGCGGATCCGTTCCCTCCACAATATAGCCGTGGGAATAAATCACATAACGTGCACTTGCGTCTACGCTAGTCGGAAACTGGTTATACACTTGGCCGATTTTGGCTGGCGTTTGTGCATAAGCTTGGCCAATTAATAGAGTTACCACACAAAGTGCCGCAACTAACCTTGCCGTTAATTTCATTTTTTGCTCGTTTAATAGGATGACAGGGCGAACTCAACCGCAGCTTGCGCATGCAACGCCGTTGTATCGAATAATGGCACATTACAATCTTGCGCTTCAACCAATAAAGCGATTTCAGTACACCCTAAAATAATGGCACTCGCTCCTTGCTCATGAAGCCGTGCAATAATATCTAAATAACGCTGTTTTGATTGCAGCTTGATTTCACCTTGGCACAGCTCATCATAAATAATGCGATGTATATCATCTTGCTCTGCAAGCGTTGGCACTAAACATTCAATCCCAAGTCGCTCCAAACGCTCAAGGTAAAAACGCTGTTGCATGGTGAACTTAGTGCCGAGCAATGCCACTTGCTGATGATGTTGAGCCTGTAACGCTTGGCCCGTTGCATCGGCAATATGTAGTAGCGGCAAACCGACCTCGTGCTCTACTTCTGTGGCTACCTTGTGCATGGTATTGGTCGCAATCACGATACATTCGGCGCCAGCCGCGCGCAGCGCATGCCCCGCTTGCACTAAAATCGCGGTCATTTGTGACCAATCGCCTTGCTGCTGCAAGCTGGCTATCTCGGCAAAATCGACCGACACCAAACACAGTTTGGCGCTGTGCAAACCTCCTAACCTGGATTTAATCCCTTGATTAATATACTTATAGTAATTTAAGGTCGACTCCCAACTCATTCCCCCGATGATCCCTATGATCTTCATTTGCTTCTCCTCTCATCGTCTAAACTTTAGCCTAAGTGATATTGCCGCCTATTAAAAGCAAGTATCATCGTAACACCAATGCGTTTTTTAGACTTGCCTGCGCTATCGCAAGTCCGCTATTAATCTTAACTTGTTGAACCAAATAGCACCTTGATACGTATGTTGAAATAGATTTAAGCTCAGTGACGAACCATTTATGAAAAGTACTTTTTACATCCCGATCTTATTGCTGATGATGCTCAGTGGCTGCACTGGCACGCCAACTGGTGTAACCCCGGTATCACCGTTCGAACTACAACGTTATTTAGGGCAATGGCAAGAAATTGCGCGCCTTGATCATAGTTTTGAACGCGGCTTAAGCGATGTGACGGCAACCTATAGCTTGCGCGATGATGGCGGGGTCAAAGTCATTAACCGCGGCTTTAATGCCGCAGAGCAAACGTGGCAACAAGCCGAGGGTAAAGCCTATTTTGTTGGTGATAGCGACACTGCAGCCCTAAAGGTGTCCTTTTTTGGCCCGTTTTATGGCGGGTATAACGTGGCAAAGCTCAGCCAAGACTACAGCATGGCATTGGTAATTGGCCCTTCGTTAGAGTATGCGTGGTTATTAGCCCGCAATAAAACGCCGGCAAAAACTGAGTGCGCTGCGTTTATTGAATCGGCGACTGAGCTTGGTATAAAAACAGCAGACTGGATCTGGCTGCAGCAATGTCAATAGCCTAAATGCGGTGCTCGGCGTTATTTAAAAATACGCTGATCAAAACTAAAATCGAGTTTTTCAGCCTGTGCAAATATCGCCGCCATATCAGGATGGTTAGGATTGACCAGATAGTTTTTATCTCTGGGGGAAATAGTGGATGGCACTTGCAAAACGGCAAATTCCGGCTCATCAATCTTTATAAATTGGTCACCAATTTCTTGGGTTTGATCACCAAAAGGTATCGACCGCCAATTACTGGGTAAATCTTCGTTGTCTAGTTTCACAATCAGTGATTCTGGTACATCAATGCGGTAAAGGTCGTATTGGTTAATCAGCTCAGGGTCGTTGTTAATGTGGACAAACACTTCCAACACACACAGGGATTCCGACTCAGCAAAATAAAGCGCTTCCGTGCCCTTTGAGTTCCAACGGCCGCCATAAAGCTTTGCACCTAATGGATTAAATGGTGTGTCGGCAAATCTCTTCTGAGTCAGTCGGTACATTTGCACTAAGAGAACACCCCATGTTCAACACGGCCAATTAAATCTTTAACCGTTTCAAAATCCACTGTGGTGGCAACCATATCTAATGGCCGCTTACCGTTAAGGCCGTAGACGCTTTCACGCATCCACTCTAAAGCGCGCTGCTCATTACCAAACAAATCGGTGGCAAGTTTAATAAGCATAGCAAGACGATACATCACGTCACTTTCTTGGGTGCTAAAGCGTTCGTCGTTTTTAAGTCGGCGTTTAATAGTGCTAATTGGGATCAAAGTCACATGGTGAAACTCGCTTTGTGACATTTGCGCCTTTGCAACGATATTACGATAGACAATCGGCTTAAAACCTTGATGTATAGCAGTATTTTTTGATGTTTCAGCATCTTCAATACCGAGCGCATACCAAAAGTTTGCTTGGTAGGGTGGCTTAGGTTTAAAACTTTTAAGTGCAGGACTTGCCATAATAATGACCTTTTGGTTCATATGGTCTAGTAATGATGGACCAATTGAGCCACAAGATCAACTAGACAACATGCTCTACACCCGTTCTTGCACCACAGCCTCAAATTGATGTGCTAGGTTTTACTTGGCTATTCGCTTGCTCAGTAGCCCGTTCACTTGCCACCACCGCAATGGTTCTTTCAATGAATCGCCTTAACGCCTTGTCAGGAATAAAAGAGGTTCTTTTGTTGGTATTAAATTTTTCTAACGCGGCTTGCACCTCCGCATCCGCCATTATGCTGTCTATACTCAAGCCTTTATGATGGAGTTCAGTTATTTTGTTTACCCATGCAAGTGTATTACGCTTAAATTCCAGCAAGACGGCTTTATTGGCGGTTTGCCCATGACCAGGCACAATCACCGTCTGCTCATTAGCGACGCTTAAAATCGTATCAATGGCTTGTTTAAAACCCTGAATTCCACCAGCGTAAAAGGTAGGGTGCCAATGGTTGTCAAATACATCACCAACAAATAGTGTGTTGCTAGTTTTATGGTAGAAGATAACATCAGCAGCAGTGTGAGAACTCACCTTAATATACGTTATTTCGTGCACGCCTAATTCTTGCTCAATAAGGCGAGCACCGCGTTCAATAAAATATTGATTGCCTCCAGTATGATCTGAATGAGCATGAGTATTTAAAATGTACTTCTTTGTATCACCAGAAATGGCGGTAATCACTGCGGCCAAGTCAGATAAGCTCTGCTCGCCCGGCATAGGGTCGATTAATATCATCCCGCCTTGTACTGAAATCAAACCAATATTTGTGCCGTACTCTTTACCACTTAAGATATGGACATTCTCGGCAATTTTTTCCACCGCAATGTCTTGCGATAAGGCCGCACAACTACACAATAGCGCAGCTGCAACACTTAATAACTTAACTGTTTTCAACATCAACCCCTCACCTTAAGAATACGGTCTGTCGACACCGTTTCAAACGAACATGTTTAAAACTCATGCGATACTCTACAATAGATGACTGCAAGTTTTACTGCAATATACCTAATTTAGGTATTTTAACTCTCGTTATTTACGCCAAAATTTACGCCAAACTAGCATGCCTTAACCCATTGGGTTCTTTAACACCATCACGCCGTTGACTTATGGACTTAAAAATTGCTATACCCAGATTATTGAAATTACAGGTAAGCAGCAAATTGAAGTAGGAAAGGTACACATTCCTGCCTAAAGCCAAAAACACCAACAGGAGCAGTCAGGTGCCCAATACGCTTTCCGTCCGCAGCTATAGTGCGCAACCGCGCGCACATGTCCATCCTTACCATCAGCTGGTGCTGCCCGTACAAGGGTTGATTGATATTCAAGTTGGTCACTATAAAGCGCAAGTTGCAGTAGGTGAATGTATTGTCATTTACGCAGGTATATTGCATGAATTTAAAGCTCACACTGCGGCACGCTTTGTGGTTGCAGATATGGCCGAGCTGCCGGAAAATTTAACTCAGCTGCCCGCTATCCATTTTGCTATCAGTTCACCGTTTTTAAGCTACTTGCAATTCATTACCCTGCAACTGGCTGATGCAGTACATCCTAAGCTTGAACAGCTGCTCTGGCAGTTGTTTGTAACACAGTTAGAAAACCAAAAATGCGCTCAGAAAGTTGACCCGCGCATTGCAAAAGTCATTGCCACTATGCAGGCGGATTTATGCCAAACTTTGTCTTTACAACATTATGCCAATATTGCTTGCTTGAGTTTGACGCAGTTTAAACTGGTTTTTAAGCAAAGCACTGGGTGTAGCGCCTCACACTATCTCACTCAGCTAAAAATGGAAAAAGCCAAAGCGCTGCTCACGCACACGGATATGCCCATCAGCCTCATCGCCGAGCAGCTTGGCTACCAAAACCACTCCGCATTTAGTCGGCGTTTTTGTCTTTATTTTGCCCAGCCACCTAGCGCTTTTCGTCGTTGATCCCATCGCTGCTACAGTAAAAAGCAACTGCGTGGAGTATAAAACCGCCTTTTCTGCATAATTTTAATCAAGCTCAACTGCTAAGCTAAAGCCATACATTGGTTTATGAGTTTATTATGGCAAATACCGCCGCTTTACTTGCCCTGATGAGCTGGGGTTTATTCGCTTTACTTGGCGCCGAAACACAATCCATCCCTGCATTCCAGTTGCTTGGGATGTGTTTTGCCATTGCTGCTGGGCTTATGTTTATCAACCAAATCGCACGTCGCCAATGGCGTAACTTACGCCCTAGCTTAACACCCAGCGAGTGGCTAATCGGCACAGTAGGCTTGTTTGGTTTTCATTTTGCGTACTTTATGGCACTTAAATACGCACCGCCACTCCATGTCAGCCTTATCAGTTATCTTTGGCCTTTGCTGCTGTCTGTATTGGTGGCAAGCCAGCAACACAAAATAAAAGCACTGTGCGCGGGTATCGTTGGTTTTGCTGGTGTCAGTTTGGCACTTTTTGAGCAACCACCACATACCGACGCTATGCCTTGGCAAACCACGCATTTAGTCGGCTACGCTTTAGCTTTGAGTTGCGCTGTGATCTGGGCAGGTTATTCTTGGTTTTTCGCCTCACGGCAAAATAAAGTGACCGATATTGGCTGGCTGTCACTGCTTGTTGCAGTACTTGCGTTTGCCTGTCACAGCGCTTTTGAAACCTCACACTGGCAACTGACAAACTACCAGTGGCTATTGGTGTTTTTGCTTGGTTTAGGACCAGTCGGCGGGGCATTTTACCTCTGGGATTATGGCATGAAGCATGGCAATCGAAGCATGCTGGCGTCGCTGTGTTTCTTTACACCTTTGCTTTCAACCGCAGTATTAGTGCTGGCAGGTAAAGCCGTTTGGAGCGGGCAAGTTATGGTCGCAGTAGGGTTGGTGCTAGCTGGTGCATTAATCAATAATGTCACGCGCATGCATTGGCGCGCAGCCAAGCTCTATACCTTGCAACAATTAAATAAAAAGCGAGCTTAATGATGGAATTAATTACCTTTGAACAATTTTTACAAGTCGAACTACGTGCAGGTACAATTATTGACGTACAACCTTTTCCTGAGGCGCGTAAACCCGCTTATAAGCTCAAAATTGACTTTGGTGAACTCGGCATTAAAAAGTCGAGCGCGCAAATAACCACACTCTATAGCGTAGAAGAACTGCTCGGTACGCAAGTGCTGGCGGTAGTGAACTTTCCCGCCAAGCAAGTTGGACCGTTTATGTCGGAGTGTTTAGTCACTGGGCTACATAGAGAAGACGGTGCAGTGGTCTTAGTGAGGCCAACCGAACCTGTGCCAAATGGCAGCAAACTCGCGTAACACGTTAAAATATCTCGTGTTACGATTGACTATTCGTTATTATTGAACCTAAAAATGGAACGTAGAAATAATAATGGAAACTGTCTTTCTCAACACCCCGTGGTTTTTAACGGCGCTGTACTTTGTTGCTTTAGGTATTGTGCATATCGCCTTTGCTTTTGGTGTATATCATGCCGCTAAACTTGGTCAGACAAACGGTTTACAAACTTGGCTGATAGGGCCTGGAATGTGGGCACTCTCAGTGCTGATATTGGGACCGTTGCTTGCGATTGGTTATTGGTTTATCCACCATTCCAATTTAGGTGGCTTTAACGATCAACTGCTTAAAGAGGTGCGAGCAAGGCATGAGCGAATCAAGACCCTAGAATAAGCTTAAGTTGCGATTGTGATTCAATCCGCTTGAAGGCGTGCAAGACGCTTAACACCAAGCGTAGTGCATACCTTCGCTGCCGGGCCTTGAGAGCACAAAACCAAACTTTTTGTACAGCTCAGGTACATCCGCCATCAGGGTGATATACGCGCTAGGCTCTGCCGTGCGCAGAAGATATGCCATAATATGTTCCATCACTTTTCGGCCTAGGCCTTGGCCTTGAAATTGTGGATCAACCGCCACATCAACCACGTCAAAATTCAGTGCCCCATCCCCTATTACCCTACCCATAGCGATAGTCTGCCCATCTTTGACGATATGTACCCCGTACAAGCTGTTTGCAAGCCCTTTAGCAACTGCGGCGGCTGGGCGTGCACTTAAGCCAGAAATATGCCGTAGACGGATAAAATCATCGACATTGGCTGGTTGTTCTATAATTTGCATCAAATGAGTCCTATTATTGTTATACTTGGCTAGGCTAGATTTTAGGGCATTTGTAAGAGCGGCTGAACACCTTGTAATACCTTAGCACAGCGCTCACGTAAAATATCCCGCAGTAATCGCACGCTGGGATTAATAGACTGGCGAGTTGGGCACACTAACCATAAGCCTTTATGTTCCAACTGATAATCACGCATTACAGCTCTGATAGTGCCATCTAGTAGCTGATCAGATACATCCAGCGCCGAGCGCAGTGCAATACCTTTACCGGCCGCACACCAACGTCTGACGAGATCTGCATCATTGCCAACCCTATCGCCGTTTAACGTGACTTTATACTGTTTGTCGGCTTTTTTCATCGGCCAAGTACTAAAGGTACTACCACGCAGTTGAAAGAATAAACCGTTGTGTTTGCTTAATTGCTCATGATCTTGTGGCTCGCCACAGCGCGCGATATAGCTAGGTGCAGCACAGAGCACCAATGGCGCATCGCAAATCTTAAAGCCATACAAGTTAGCATCATCGACTTCACCATAACGTAGCGCGACATCCACGCCATCACGGTAAAAATCTAGATTATGGTCATTGAGAATAAGCCGCAGCTTTAATTTGGGGTGCATATCCAACATTTCATCTAACCACGGCAATAAGATATTGCGACCCAGATCAGAGGGCGCGGTGAGCCTCAACTCGCCTTCAATTTCACCACTATCGGCTAGCACCTCTTGGCGCGCGTTTTCCAACAAGCTCAAGGCTTGCAAACACATCGGCAGATACTTTTCCCCTTGTTTAGAGAGCCTTAAACGCCGAGTTGAACGTACAAATAGTTCAAAACCAAGTTGTTTTTCTACCCGTTTGATTGCTGCACTGGCCATTGCTACTTGCACATCTAACTGTGCAGCGGCAGCACTAATGCTGCCTAATTGCGCCGTTTTAGCGACGAGTTGTAAATCTGAAATCTGCATTATCAAAATATTTTTGAAACTAATTTAATTATTATCACCTTTTTATTGATTATTGAAAGTATTAAGCTGCATACATCTTATATTTAGGAGCAGAATCATGATCACCTTAGCTGAGGCACTCAATAGCCGTTACGCAACTAAAGCCTTTGACCCAACTAAGAAAATTCCAGCAAACGAATTTGCTTTATTAAAACAAGCACTACGTTTAAGCCCATCCAGCACCAATGCGCAGCCATGGCACTTTGTGCTGGCAAGTGATGAGGCAGGCAAACAGCGTATTGCCAAAAGTACCCAAGACAACTATGCGTTTAACGAGCGTAAAGTCTTAGACGCCTCGCACGTTGTGGTGTTTTGTGGCAAAAACACGGTGGATGATGCACATTTAAGCAAAGTACTGAGTAAAGAAACCGCCGATGGACGTTTTGCCGCTGGCTCTGAAATGGCGGCCAAAATGGACGCTGGAAGACGCTACTTTGTAGGCTTGAACCAAAGTAGCGAAGCCTCGCTACAAAGTTGGGTTGACAAGCAAGTGTACTTGAATGTCGGTAATTTCTTGTTAAGCGCCGCTTTATTAGAGATTGATGCGGTGCCAATTGAAGGCTTTGATGCCACAATTTTAAATGAGGAACTCGGTCTAACTGAGCTAGGTTTACACGCGCAAGTCATAGTTGCACTTGGCTACCGCAGCGCCGATGACTTCAATGCTACCCTACCTAAATCACGTTTGGCACCAGAACAGATTTTCACTGAATTGTAAGGTTAACAGCAGCATACGATGAAAACATTGCCTTTGATTAAATGCCTACTACCAGTACTGTGGCTAAGCAGCGTGGTACAAGCGGCGCAATTGAGTGAACCTCCAATTGGCGAGCTACAAAGCGTAGCTGAATTGCCGTTTCGTCCCGGCAACGTAAGCGTCACGCCACATGGCCGTATTTTTGCGACCGTTCATCCGTTTGGTCGGGATGAAGGTCTGCAATTAGTTGAAATAAGCACCGATGGCAGCGCAAAACCATGGCCAAGCTCAGCTGTGCAAAGCAACGCAACGAATAAATCTTTGACTAAGCTCGACTCGCCACTCGGCCTCACTCAGGATGGTCAAGGCCATTTGTGGGTGATTGATATGGGTCAACACACTGGTCGTACGCAACTTTGGGGCTTTGATATCGCCACCGGGCGCAATATCAAGCAACTGGTTTTAGATGAGCAAGTCGCGCCACCTGGCAGTTTTGTGCAAGATATTGTAGTAGATGGTGAACTCGGCTTTGCATATTTGGCTGATATTGCCGCCAACGCACTGATTGCCGTTAACCTTAAAACGGGACATGCAACTCAATTTCAAGATCATTTTTCGTTGCAGCCCGATGTAGACGCAGAGATGCAAATTGATGGCAAAAAAACCCAATTCGCAGGCCAACCGGCTCGCGTGGGGGTAAATCCATTGACGCTCTCTGGCGATGGTGAGTACTTATTTTATGGTGCTATGACTGGCACCCATTGGTACCGTGTGAACACCAAAGCACTGCGCTTAGGTAATCACGAAACTATCGCTGCAAGCGTTACGCTTGTAGGCCATAAGCCGGTATCGGACGGTGCAGCTACCAGTAGTTCAGGCAAACATTATTTTACCAACCTCAATCAAGGTGCAATTGATGTGCTTGACAATGGTAAGCTCAGCACACTGAGCCAGTCACCACAGTTAAGCTGGCCAGATAATGTACAACTCGGTGAGCCCGGTTGGTTATATGTGGCGGTCAACCAACTCCACCTCACTCCCGCGTTTACTGGCGGGGAGGATTTAGGCAAGGCACCTTATCGCATTATGCGCGTATGGGTTGGCGCAACTGAGCACAGAGTTAATCGCTAAGCCGCAACTTTGAATACCGTGGGCAATTTGCCCGCGGTATTTTCTGTTCTGTTATGATTGGGACTGCTGCTTTTTCCAATCATCGGTCAGCATGCCAGCAAATCCCCAGTCTTGCTCGGCTATTTCTTGAATAACAACGTGAGTATGCTCCGGCTTTTTCCCAAGCACGCGCACTAGAGATTGCGTAATGTCGGCAACCAATTCAGCTTTTTGCTCTCTCGTTGCACCTGCAGTTATCTGAACATTGACGTAAGGCATATTGCATTTCCTTTCTTGACTGGAATGTGTCGGGATTATTGTAAAACGAGCTTGTCACAGCTTACCCCATCTAAATAGTGGCTCAAGCGGTTTTGCATCGCCGTTTTTAACCACTCAGGGCCTCCGTCATACATGTCATTGTGTTTGCTGTCAGGAATAAGACTCACGCAGATTGGGAATTGAGCTGTTTCCTCAGTATTTGGCAGCACGCCTTCATCCGCAGGATAGTCGCTGGCACGTAAAGTGAGCACAGCAACCCCAAGCGAACGAGGCATTGGCACTCGTCGGCTATCAAACGTGACCACTTGTTTCACCTGCTGAGGATATTGCTGGGCGTATAAGGCCGCAATGTCACCCCCATTGGAATGCCCGAGTAAGGTTAACTCGTTGAAGTTAAAATGCGACAATTGTGCTGCCAGTGTGGCTCGCACAAATTCGACGCTATCGACACCGCGCTGCCAATTCTCTAAACGCGTTTCACTAAACGGCATGCTTCTTGACAGTGGCGGATCTTCGGGTAATTCATGTTGAATAGCAATGGTTAAGTAACCACGTTGATTTAGCACTGTGGTGATAAACTGATACTCGTTATGGGCAATACCATAGCCTGACCCTAAAATTGCCACTCGACATGGAGCAGCCTTGCTACATGAGGTTTGCACTGGCAATTGAATTACAACAGGGATAGCTCGCTGGCGTGTTGCGTCGGTCAACTCGCTCGGCAATGGTTGCGCCTTTGCCGCTGCAATTGACGCACTAAAACACGCCAACATGGCACTAACACTGAGAAGGTTTTTCATTACAACTTCCTTTGCATGGACTACAACGGCCTTGCTTAATAAATCCCTTGACGCTGCTTAGCAGGCAAGACTAATGGCTTCGTTGCCAATACTCAAAGATGAACAAATGGTCTTCTTGACCGCTATGGAGCCATACTCCATCGCTTATTTGGCAGTTAAAACGGTAATTTTTGCCGACTAAACGCGGTAAAGAGCTGACTTCGATATTTTCTAGATACAAGCCGTCTTTAAACTCGTAAAGGCCACTGGCGGCAACCTCGAATTTCCCGTCTGGGTGCCAAGTAACAAAACTGACTTTACCATCCACCAGCCACTTGCGGCTTAAGAGGCTACCGTCTTTGACTTCTGCTAATACTTTACCGGTTTGATCTTCATAACGGGCCGATTTTAATTCCCACAGTCCACTCATATTGAAGTGTTCGCAGGAGGCTGCCAACGCTGGCTGACCAAAAAGTACCGCTAATATTACTGTCGCTGTATTTCGTATCACTTTTTTCCTTAGTTTTAGTTATTGCGGTGCTGACTAAAGCTGGGCTGCTAACTTTTCATACACTTTTAAATGGTGCGCTGATAACAGCTGCGAATTCACCTGCTTCAAGGTATTTTTTGCATTGTCTTTATCGTCAAGCTGCCAATATATTTCCGCCAGCCTAAGCAAATGAGCTGCACGGTTTTCGTCATCGTTATGACTCTTTAAATAAGTTAAAGAGTCTACATAGGTGTCTCGCGCTAATTCGTAACGTCCTAGTAACTGATAAGTCCGTGCCAAATTCCCCATCGCAACGACAATTTTGGCGTTTTGATCGGTTCCGGCTACCCAGTTAAGCGCTGCTAAACGAAAACGCGCGGCCTTTTCTAAATCGCCCCAATGGTGCTGAACATTTGCTTTGTTAGAGTTGAGCTCAAAATTAAAAATAGGATCTTTACTCTTAGCAAAACGACTTTCTGCCATTGCAAGAATTTGATAGGCTTTTTCAAAATTACCTAATGACAACTGCAAATTAGCCAACTCCACTAACCTCAAAGGCTCACCAAAAGCCTCGTAGATATTTTCCACTTTGGCTATCGCCTTTTGCGCATATTCCAACGCTTCAGCCTTACGACCCGCAGCTCCAAGCGATTTAGCATAATAAAAATACAATTGTGACTTAAACACAGCCGGCGCATCCCCATGGGGTAATAAGGGCTCAACCGCGCGAATAATGTCGTCAAATCGTCTAACATCATAATAATAATCAAGCTGATAGGATTTGATTTTATACCATTCGGGAGAAAGGTAAGTTTCATTCAAAAGTGCTGCATTGATATGATCCAAACAAGGGATAGTTGGCTTCACTTGGCAAAAATGCTCATGGTCACTTAAATGCTCAGCAGCAAAACTAGGTAACGCGAAAAGCAAACACCACAACAATTGACTAATACGCATGAGATTTCATTTTATTATTTTTTGCTCAACTACATTTTACGCACTCAGTGCTAATAAACAAATCTTTTACTTTACAAAATTTAAAGCAAAATGTGCTTACTCAATCAGCATGATAGTTAGGCATCACTCGGGTGAGTAAACACTGAGTTGTTGTAAATGTATTTGGGTTGCCAAAGCAATTATTTTAAACAATTTCATTTACAATTTAAAAACAAAAATATTTACATCTCAACGTATTTGCCCTAGTGTAATCTTGTTCCTAATAAGGAATTTTAGATTAAAAATAAATGAAAGAAGAAGGAACTAGAAATGAAATTACACCTAACAAAATGTACAATGAAGTCTTTATTAAACAACAAATACTTGCCAAATCAAGATACTCGTAAAGTGGCGGGTGGGGTTAAGACTGTTACCCAGTGTTTTACGACTTGCGCGCCAACAATTGATTTAAATTGCTGGGAAATGTCACGAAAAGGTGAGTGTTAATAGACACAGCAAAGGCCCGCTAAAGCGGGCTGTTTAGAAAATCATTAAGCGCTATCAGGAATTCTCACCGACCCTTCCATCAGCACACGAGCACTGCGGCTCATTACCGCTTTTGTTGCTTGCCACTGACCTTGAATCTGCTGCGCTTGCGCCCCCACTCTTAAAGTACCAGAGGGATGGCCAAAGGTGACCACATTACGCTCACCACCACCGGCGGCAAGGTTAACCAAAGTACCAGGGATCGCTGCTGCTGTGGCAATAGCGACCGCTGCCGTGCCCATCATGGCGTGGTGCAACTTACCCATAGATAAAGCCCGCACGTTAACGTCTATATCCGTTTCTGCGACCAGTTTGCCGCTCGATGATGTATAAGCTTTGGCGGGTGCAACAAAAGCAATTTTTGGTGTGTGTTGACGTACCGCAGCCTCTGCAATTTCGCTTATTAAGCCCATTTTAACTGCGCCATAAGCGCGAATGGTTTCAAACTTAGTGAGTGCCGCAGCATCGCTATTAATTACCTCTTGTAACTCTGTGCCGTCATAGCCTAAATCACTGGCATTAAAAAACAGAGTTGGAATACCGGCATTGATCATAGTGACTGGAAAACTGCCAATACCTGGCACTTCGAGCATATCGACTAAATTCCCGCTTGGGAACATATCCCCTTCACCATCGCTTGGGTCCATAAACTCCACCACTACCTCAGCGGCAGGGAAAGTCACACCGTCAAGTTCAAAGTCACCAGTTTCCTGCACTTCACCTTGGCTCATCGGGACATGGGCAATAATGGTTTTACAGATATTGGCTTGCCAAATTCGCACTGTAGCAATGCCATCGGCTGGGATCTTAGCTTTATCCACTAAACCATTAGTGATGGCAAAGGCACCAACGGCGGCAGTTAAATTACCGCAGTTGCCGCTCCAATCAATAAAGGGCTTATCAATGGCAACCTGACCAAACAAATAGTCTACGTCATGGTCTGGTTGGCTACTTTGGCTTAAAATCACCGTTTTGCTGGTGCTAGAAGTCGCGCCGCCCATTCCATCTGTGTGTTTACCGTACGGATCTGGGCTACCAATCACTCGCAGCAGCACGGCATCGCGCGCAGCACCCGGAGTTTGCGCCGCTAAAGGTAAGTCGCTGAGTTTAAAAAACACCCCTTTACTGGTGCCGCCACGCATATAAGTTGCGGGGATACGAAGTTGAGGTTTGCTATTCATATTGGTTTCCTTTGGGCCTCCTTTGAGGCCCAGTCGAAGTTAAACGTTACCTTCTAAGAAGTCCTGCGCAAAGCGCTGTAACACGCCGCCTGCTTCATAAATAGAGACTTCTTCTGCAGTATCTAAACGGCAGATTACAGCCACTTCCAACTTTGCCCCGTCGCGGCGATTTACCACCAATGTTAGCGTTGCGCCCGGAGTGCGCTCACCGATAACATCATAGGTTTCGGTGCCATCTAAGGCTAAAGTTAAACGATTGGTGCCTGCTTGGAATTCAAGTGGTAACACACCCATACCAATTAAGTTGGTACGGTGAATACGTTCGAACCCTTCTGCCACAATGGCTTCGACCCCAGCTAGGCGCACCCCTTTGGCGGCCCAGTCGCGTGATGAACCTTGACCATAATCCGCACCAGCAATAATGATCAGCGGCTGCTTGCGTTCCATATAGGTTTCAATCGCTTCCCACATCCGCGTGACTTGGCCTTCTGGCTCCACGCGAGCGAGTGAACCTTGTTTTACCGCGCCTTTTTCATCGCGCACCATTTCATTAAATAGTTTAGGGTTAGCAAAAGTCGCTCGCTGAGCCGTTAAGTGATCGCCACGGTGGGTCGCGTAAGAGTTAAAATCCTCTTCCGGTAAACCCATTTTTGCTAAATATTCACCCGCGGCACTGTCGAGCATAATCGCGTTCGAAGGCGACAAGTGATCTGTGGTGATATTGTCACCCAAAATTGCCAGCGGTCGCATGCCAGACAAAGTCCGAGGCGCTGCAAGTGCGCCCTCCCAATAAGGAGGGCGACGGATATAGGTACTCATTGGACGCCAATCATAGAGTGGGTTGATATGCTCACCATAATCCACGCTCAAATCGAACATCGGGTCGTACACAGCACGGAACTGCTCCGGTTTAACGCTCGTTTTGATCACCGCATCGATTTCCGCATCCGATGGCCAAATGTCTTTTAACCTGATGGCAGCCCCAGATTGATCATAGCCAAGCACGCCATTTTCGATATCAAAACGTATCGTACCCGCTAGAGCATAAGCGACAACTAACGGTGGCGAGGCTAAAAATGCCTGTTTTGCGTAAGGGTGAATACGACCATCGAAGTTGCGGTTCCCCGAGAGTACGGCGGTCGCATACAAGTCGCGCTCAATCACTTCTTGTTGAATTTCTGGGTCTAATGCACCACTCATACCGTTACAAGTGGTACAAGCAAAGGCCACCACACCAAAGCCTAGCTGTTCCATATCGTTAAGTAAGCCCGCCTCTTCCATATACATTTTCACGGCTTTAGAGCCTGGCGCAAACGAAGTCTTCACCCATGGCTTGCGAGTCAGGCCTTTAGCGTTAGCATTACGTGCAAGTAAACCTGCTGCCACCACATTGCGTGGGTTTGACGTGTTCGTACAGCTGGTAATAGCCGCGATGATCACCGCGCCATCTGGCATTTTGCCTTCTTCCAGTTGGTAATCTTTCACTATGCCTTGTGCCGCAAGCTCTGTGGTCGCAACACGGCGATGTGGATTTGAAGGACCGGCAAGGTTACGCACTACAGTACTTAAATCAAAACGCAGCACCCGCTCGTATTCTGCCGTAGCAAGGCTGTCAGCCCACAGGCCGGTGTGTTTGGCGTAGTTTTCAACCAATTTCACTTGTGCTTCATCACGACCAGTTAAGCGCAAGTACTCTATGGTTTGCTCATCAATATAGAACATCGCCGCAGTGGCACCGTATTCTGGTGTCATATTGGAAATGGTGGCGCGATCGCCAAGACTTAGGTGTTTGGTGCCTTCGCCGAAAAATTCCAAGTAGGCTGAAACAACCCGCTCTTTACGTAAAAACTCGGTAATAGCTAACACAATATCGGTAGCAGTGATCCCAGGTTGGCGCTCGCCAACTAATTCAACCCCGATGATGTCCGGTAACCGCATATAAGAAGCGCGTCCTAACATCACGCTTTCTGCTTCTAAACCGCCAACACCAATGGCGATAACACCTAAAGCATCAACGTGCGGGGTGTGGCTGTCGGTTCCGACTAACGTATCTGGAAATGCCACACCATCGCGTACTTGCACCACAGGTGACATTTTCTCTAAGTTGATTTGGTGCAAAATACCGTTACCCGGTGGGATCACGTCGACATTTTTAAACGCGGTTTTGGTCCAGTTAATAAAGTGGAAGCGGTCTTCATTGCGACGGTCTTCTACTGCGCGGTTTTTAGCAAACGCATCTTTGTCATAGCCTCCGTATTCAACGGCCAAAGAATGGTCGACAATTAACTGCGTTGGCACAACTGGGTTTACTTTGGCCGGATCGCCGCCTTTTTCTGCGATGGCATCGCGCAGGCCTGCTAAATCAACTAACGCTGTTTGGCCCAAAATATCATGACATACCACCCGCGCCGGAAACCAAGGAAAATCTAAATCACGACGGCGCTCAATGATCTGCTCTAAACAAGCGTGCAAGGACTCGGGTGCGCAGCGGCGGACTAAGTTTTCAGCCAGCACTCGTGACGTATAAGGAAGACCTTGATAAGCACCCGGTTTAATGGCATCAACGGCAGCTTGGGTATCAAAAAAATCTAAATTACTGTTTGGGAGAGGTTTGCGAAATTGCGTGTTCATGGTTACATCCAAAAGAAAGGCTGACGGTAGAGAGCGGCTTTGAATCAAAGCCGCGTGCCAAGACGTTATTAACGTTGACTGATTGGCGTGACACTACGTAGTGCTTCGCCAACGTATTCCGCCGATGGGCGAATAATACGATTGTCAGCACGTTGCTCCATCACATGCGCAGCCCAACCAGTCAAGCGTGACATCACGAAGATAGGAGTAAATAATTTAGTTGGGATGCCCATAAAGTGATACGCCGAGGCATGGAAGAAATCCGCGTTACAGAATAATTTCTTCTCGCGCCACATCACTTCTTCACAGCGCACAGAAACTGGATAAAGCACGGTATCACCAACATCAGCAGCCAGCTTTTCAGACCACATTTTGATAATTGCGTTGCGTGGATCTGACTCTGAGTAAATCGCATGGCCAAAGCCCATGATCTTTTCTTTACGCTCAAGCATGCCCATCATTTCTTGTTCAGCGTGATCTGCTGAAGTAAAACGCTCAATCATATCCATAGCGGCTTCGTTAGCGCCACCGTGCAGTGGACCACGCAAAGAACCAATCGCACCAGTAATACAAGAATGCATATCTGATAGGGTTGAAGCACAGACGCGCGCGGTAAAGGTCGAGGCATTGAACTCATGCTCAGCATAAAGAATGAGTGACACATGCATCACGCGCTCATGTAATGCCGAAGGCTTTTTACCATGTAATAGATGTAGGAAATGCGCACCGATTGAGTCGTCATCGGTTTCTACATCAATGCGCACGCCATCGTGGCTAAAGCGATACCAGTAACAAATGATACTAGGAAATACCGCGAGCATGCGGTCAGTCACTTGTTGCTGCGCATCAAAAGTTAATTCGCCTTCCAAATTCCCTAGCATTGAACAGCCTGTACGTAATACATCCATCGGATGCGCGTCGGCAGGAATACGCTCAAGCACATCTTTAAGCGCCGCTGGTAAGCCACGCATTCCTTTTAATGCCGCCTTGTAGCTCGCTAGCTCGTCTTGAGTCGGTAAGTGACCTTTTAAAATAAGGTGTGCGACTTCTTCAAACTCACAGTGTTCGGCCAAATCTTTTACATCATAACCACGGTAAGTTAAACCTGAACCTGATTTGCCTACCGTTGAAAGTGCTGTTTTACCTGCTACTTGGCCGCGCAGTCCCGCGCCACTTAATACTTTTGCCATTTGTTGTCTCCTGAATTTTTTACCTGCTGACGCCCCAAGCCTTACATTGGTTTGGCAAGCGCACTACGCTTAAGCGTTATGGGTAAAGCCAATGCTCTACCCTTTTTCTATTACTTGTTCTTACCTTCGGCAAACAATGCGTCCAGTTTTTGCTCGTACTCGTGATAACCGAGGTAGTCGTAGAGCTCCATGCGAGTTTGCATAGAATCTATGACAGATTTTTGGCAACCTTCAGCAAGGATAGTCTGGTACACCATTTCTGCGGCCTTATTCATGGCGCGAAATGCACTTAATGGGTATAGCACCATAGCCACACCCCATTCACCAAGTTGCTCTTTGCTCCAAAGCTCGGTTTGACCAAACTCAGTGATGTTGGCAAGCACTGGGACATCCAAGGCCGCGGTAAAGGCACGATAATGTTCTTCGGTTTTAATCGCTTCTGCAAAAATACCATCAGCACCTGCTGCAACGTAGGCTTTCGCACGTTCAATCGCCGCCGCTAAACCTTCCTGTGCAAATGCATCGGTACGTGCCATGATGAAAAAGTCAGGATCAGTGCGCGCATCCACAGCCGCTTTAATGCGGTCTACCATTTCCTCGGTTGAAACGATTTCTTTATTCGGACGATGACCACAGCGTTTTTGCGCTACTTGATCTTCAATATGCACCGCAGCAACACCAGCTTTTTCCATATCTTTAATGGTTTTAGCGATGTTGAATGCACCACCCCAGCCGGTATCGATATCCACCATTAGTGGCAAATCACATGCCGCAGTGATACGGTAACAATCCACCAGTACGTCATTGAGTGAAGTCATACCTAAATCTGGTAAACCGTATGATGCGTTGGCGACACCCGCGCCAGACAAATAAATGGCTTGATGACCAATGCGTTTGGCCATCATCGCACTATAGGCATTGATGGTGCCGACGATTTGCAGCGGTTGATTCGCTGCTAGCGCTTCACGAAATTTTTTTCCTGCACTCATGATGTTCTCTCTGTAAGATTGTCACTTGATAATTTAGTGGCGATATTATTTTTAGAATATTGAATATGACGGCGCATCAGCATTTCTGCCAGTTCGGCATCGCGATTACTGATAGCACGGACGATGTGTTTGTGTTCATCAAAAGCAGTCGTCACGCGTGGACCTGCCATCCCCAGTTGCACACGATACATGCGGATCAAATGATACATACCATTGATCAACATATTAATAAGATGAGTGTTTTTGCTGCCAAGGATAATGCGATAATGAAAGTCAACATCACCCGCTTCCTGATAATAGGATTCACCACCTTTTACTTCATCAAAATGGTGGCTAAGCAGTGCGTTGAGCGCAGCGATTTCTTCATCACTCATATTTTGCGCCGCTAAACGTGCTGCCATACCTTCTAACGCTTCGCGCACCCGATACAGCTCATCGAGCCCAGCTTGGCTTAGCGACACCACTCTTGCCCCGACGTTGGCTTTACGTTCTACCAGATGACAGGCTTCAAGGCGGTTGATGGCTTCACGGATCACAGCTCGACTAACTTCATACTTTGTCGACAATTCCATTTCACTTAACTTAGTCCCTGCAGGGATAAGTCCATCCACTATTTCCTTTCTCATCCGATAAAATGTTTTATCTGAAGAGGTTACCGCTTGCTCAGTAAACATTGCTTTTACCAGCTCTACTTTTATGTCACCAAAGTTGTAGACAATCTTAGCAGTAATCTGCTCAAGATCAACCAAAAACCCCGAGATTGTCGACAAAAGTTGTAGGCAAGTCATGCAAAATTCACTTATCGGATTGAAATCAATGCACTACACTTTCCATGATGGGTTGATCTTTACTAAGTTAAAACGCCTGAGGTAATTCCGGAGAGGTATATGTCGTTAACGCAGTATTTCCGAGCTAAATGTGCCCCTTTAGCACTCCTTTGCAGTTTGCTCACTGCTAGCGCTCTTGCTACTCCCCTAACTGTAGTGACTGAGCTATCCCCGCCTAGTCAAACTATGGAAAATGGTGAAGTCGCAGGTGAGAGTACCGCATTGGTGAGGATGATCTTAGCGGAAGCAAAGCTGTCGGGTGAATTTGCCATGCTACCTTGGGCGCGGGCATTTAAAAACGCCACCACCCAAAAAGACACTTTGATTTACAGTATCGCCCGTACTTCAGAGCGTGAAGAGCAATTTGAGTGGATTGGTCCGGTTGCTTTATTTGAATTAGGTTTTGTTACTAACCGTTTTCGTGACGACATCCAGCTTAAGTCGCTTGATGATGCCAAGCACTTGCGCATAGCGGTGCAGCGCTCTGATATTTCTGCTGAAATCTTAGCAAAATTGGGGTTTGATTTTATCCAAACAACGGATATTGAAAAATCTTATGCGCTACTTATCAATAATAAGGTGGATCTAGTGGTCGATGATCCAAGGTTTTTGGTTGATATGGCAAAAGCGCTAAAGCTACCTAGAGATCAATTTCGTTTTGTTCTTACCGTCCCCGAGCTCGCAACTCAAGGCTACCTAGCTGCAAGTAAAACCACCTCTAAAACAGCTGTTGAACAATTAAAAACGGCATTTAAGCAGGTCTCAGAGACATCAGAATACAAGCAAGTCATGAAGCAAACGATTCTTAAAGATTGAAATTTATCATTTTAAAGCAATAAAAAAGCAGGCTTAAGCCTGCTTTTCTACATTCAATTCTGCTCTATTAAAGCACTTTAATGTTTTCAGCTTGTGGGCCTTTTTGGCCTTGAGTTACTGTAAACTCAACTTTTTGACCTTCAGCCAAAGTACGGAAACCGTTACCTTGGATAGCGCTGAAATGAGCAAAAACGTCAGGGCCGTTTTCTTGTGCGATAAAGCCAAAGCCTTTAGCTTCGTTGAACCACTTTACGGAGCCTGTAATTGGTGTAGACATAGTACTAATCCTAATATAAAAACTTAATTGCCCAAAGCGGGCATTTCAGAGCAAAAAAATACGATGCTTAAAACTTCAGGACGGTACTACAGCGGTGACGCTCAACAACGTAATGGAGATTTCAAACGGCGGACTTTTCTGTCCTTGTCAATCATAAAAAGAGTAAAATCTGAAGTCAATGCTTTGAGATAAACGGTCAAAAAAATTTCTTTTTTACAATTCTCATCAAAAACCAAGAACAGCGTTCACTCCATCCTATTTTCAAATATCTAGGGCGTGTTTGGGGCTAATATTCAAACTCTAATGCTAATCTGAAACTATGGTCTTTACCGGAATGGGTTAACTCAGTAATAAAACCAGCTTCCCATTTCAATTGCCGCTGCCCTTCAAAACGATATAAACCGAGAAAGCCCGGCCCAATACCAAAAAAATCTTCTCCAGCATAGACTTCAACTGCTGGTTGAAATGAAGAGAAGAGTCGATAACGAAACTGCGCACGAAACTCTGACTCCCATTCGTCGTCTATATCGTGCCCCCACTCCCGCACAACAAAGGCATTCATAGTTAAGCTACTTTTGCCAAACTCTTTTTCAAAGATAAGACCTGTGGTGGCTTCAAATGCAGATTCATCATGACGCTTTTCCAACTCAAATAACAACCCCCAATCCGCCCAATAGCGCCCTTGTTCAACTAGTTGCCAACGTAGTTCAGCCTCAAATCCTGCGATATCATAGTTCTCTTCTTCATCACGCTCACCGATGATGTAGCCTTCCAATGCAACCGTGTCGTATAACGCAAACCCCATCCCAAAACGCTGTGCTAAATAATTCTTATCGCTGGTCTGGCGCGAATGTAAGCGCCACTCTATTTCTCGTTCAAAGGGTAAGACGTAGGGGTGATAAACCTTATCTACCACCATGCCATCCGCCAGCGCCGAGGACTGCCAACCCACGCTAAGTAAGCAGGCCAGCAAACCAAACATTAAGCGACTTTGCAGCCATTTCATATCGCTACCTCCCGCTTGCGCCCACGCGCCAGCCATACCAAATAAAACGCTCCCGCTCCGCCAATATAGGTTGTGAGATTCAGCCAGCTTGGGCTGGCTTCATAACCTAACAGCACTTTAAACACGCGCCCAAATACACTGTGCTCATCCAAAAACCAACGTAAATCCACCACGCTGGGGGTACTGGCTAACAAGTCTATCTGCGTACTCAGATCGGACGCGACAGATATCTTGCTCGCCGCATGCAATGCAAACAACAACATCAACCAATAGGTGCTTCGCGTAGACTGTGTAGAGGCTAACAGGAAATACAATAAGGTACTAAAACTAAAACAAATACCTAAGCCTAAGATGGTGCCAACGAGCAAACTTTGCAGCGCATCGGCAGACATAAAACTATTTAAATAGGTTAAAAAGTGCGATAGATAAGTGATAACACTGAGCGCCAACGCGGTTTGCTGCCAAATGATGCGAGGTTTCAGCGTTATGAGCAGCAAATTTGCATACAGTAATACTAAGAGGAATATCTGACTCACTTCAAAGCCGCGATAATCAAACCACTGGCTTATCACCCCAGCGGCTTGCAAGTAAGCGATGCACCCTATCACACCAATTCCAATAGCGGACAAGGCGTGTAATAGTGGCAATTTAGAATTGCGCACGCATTGCAGCATTAATACCCACAATAAAGCAATCGGCAAACATTGATTGATGCATAAAATCACCGTATTAAGGAGCATTATTTACCTCCTTTGCAACCACTATGCCTTGCGCAGTATTGGGTGAAAACTCACCAAAAAAACGATATTCGCCGGGCTCTAATGGCCCGATGTAGATCACACTCTTACGACCAGGAAACAGGACTTTTTCCCTATTTAGGTCGAAACTGTCGAATTCTTCGGCTTCTGAGTCTTTATTTTCAATCACCAACTTTACTTTTTTCCCTGTTGGCACTTCGATTTTCGCGGGCGTAAAAAGATGATTCTCCAGCACAATAAAGAAACTATCGGTTGCAAGCACCAAAGTACTAGTAAAAAAACCACAAACTAGAATAAATGCGTAGAGCAAATTTGACCTCACGGCGCTTCCTTATTAAACCACACTTGCACTTTTAGTCCGCCTAGTTCCGCTTTACTCAACTCAATTCGCGCTTTGTAAATTGCCACTATATGCGCCACAATAGCCATACCAAGCCCTGCGCCTTTTTCGCCGGAAGGATGTTTGTCTCCCCCTACGCGATAAAACCTGTCAAAAACACGGGAGATCTGCTGCTCTGTCATACCTGGGCCCGAGTCGCTTATCTGCCATTTTACTTTACCCTCCTCGGTGCTGATCTGAAGTAGAATTTCCCCCCCTTTAGGCGTGTACTTAATCGCGTTGCTAAGTAAATTACCTAGCAGGGTATGCAAAGTGAACTCACAACCGTAGATCACAACATTTTCACCAGTGAGGCTTATTTGCTGATTTTTTTCCGCAATTTTGTCATATTGCGCCGCAACCAATTGCTGCGTCAATTGGAACAGATCCTGACTAGTAAATTGACTTTTCCACGTATCTGGCTCGGTACGCGCTAAGGTGAGCATCTGCTCAACAATATGGCCTAGTTGCATCAGGCCCTGCTCCATCGCGGCAATACTGGAATTATCCGGTAGCTGCTCACTGAGATTATGCAGATTGATTTTCAAGCTACTAATGGGTGTTTTTAGTTCATGTGCCGCATCCGACGCAAAATAGCGTTCACGTAAGTACGCCGCTTCTACCTTAGTAAATAAACTGTTTAAACGCTCAATTACTGGGGCAATTTCAGCGTCTTCAGAGGCAGTTTGTAAACGTTGGAAGTCATTGGCCTTTCTAAATTGCAACTCGCGAGATAGCACAGTGAGCGGGGTCAAAGCTCGGCGTACATACCAAGCAATAAAGAGCGCCAGTAGCGGCATGACTAGCACTAAAGGCGTCATGGCGGATACAATCAAGGTTTCAGTTAAAGCAAAACGCTTTTGCACTGGTTCGGCTAGCAGCAAGCATCTATCAGCAACTTTAGTTACCAATACTCGCAGCCGCTGCCCAGCAATATTGCGGGTTGAAAAGCCTTCTTCAGCACAAGGGGACGCAAGCGTCGCGAGTAATTTTGCGCTAAAAAGCACGTTTTCACCTTGCCATAATTTGGCGTAAAAGTCGTGCTGTTCGGTCCACTGATTAATAGGCGAGCCTAACAGCACTTTACTGACACTGTGTAATTGCTGGTCTAGTTGTTTTTCCGCCTCGTGAATACTGGTTTCGTACCCTTGCAAGAGCGCCATAAACGCAGTGAGGATCAGACACGACAAAATAATAAGCGTAAGTCTACGATTAATAGACATGCGCTTCGCAAGCCGCGACTCCTTCGGTTGTGGCATTTAGCGCTTTCCTAATACGTAACCGATACCACGTAAGGTAGTGATAAGATCTTTGGGTAGCTTTTTACGCAAATGATGGATATGCACCTCAATTGCGTTTGACCCCAGCTCTTCCCCCCATTGGTAGAGTTTGCTTTCAAGTTGCTCTTTAGAAAGTACCCGACCACTGTTTTCCATCAGCGCCTTAAGGAGCATAAACTCTTTACGTGGCAGATTAAGCAGCTCATCACCTACGCTAACTGTATGACTCGCCGCATCAAGTGCGACATCGCCAACCTGAATAACACTTGAAGTATGCTGGGTGAAACGGCGCCCGATAACCCGTAAGCGAGCAAATAATTCTTTCGCTTCAAAGGGCTTAGGCAAGTAATCGTCCGCCCCTAGGTCTAACCCTGAAATTTTATCGTCTATGCTATCGCGAGCAGTCAGCACCAACACACCTATCGCCAACTTACGCTTACGAATGGTTTTCAATAAACTTAAGCCATCCCCATCGGGCAGACCTAGGTCAAGCACCACCAGTTCAACTTGCCCATCACTAATGTAGTTTTGCGCTTGCGCCAGTGTCTGCGCATGGTCAACACTATAGCCCTCCTTGAGTAAGGACTGTAACAGCCCTTCAGCAAGCGGGGCATCGTCTTCCACTAATAGTAATCTCATTTGTGTTTTTTCAGTTTCTTCTCGACTTTGGCTAGCAGCATATCCACTTCTTGTTGGCGATATTTATCTGCTTTCTCACGCCCTATTCTTGGTGGTGCAGCTTTGGCTTTTTGGAGATGCTCAAATGCAGCTTGATACTTTTTATCATCATAAAGAAATTCAGCATAAAAGTAATTAATATCTAGACCATCTGGGTTGATTTGCAAGGATTTTTCAAATAAAGCACGGGCTTTTTTATCACTACCAAAGCCAATCGGCCAACCTGGAACTTTTGCATATAAAGTACCAAGGCTGGTTAATGCAGAACCTTGTAATGCTTTTTCATCGATAGCGATAGCTTTCTCCAACTCCTCTTTCGCCGCTTCAGCCAAGCCTAAGGCGCCCAGCCCCCCTTTTGCGCCAGCGAAGCTCGATTGCACAATACCATGCCAAATATGACTTTCGGCATTTTCAGGAAAATGCTCAACTAACCTTTGACTGTCTTTGATTAGGGCTTCAAAACCAGCTTCGCGGGCTTTATCTTGTAATTCGTAATTCACTGTCGCCCAACTGTCTTGCACCGCGCGTAAGTCAGTACCAAGATCTGCAGCACCTGCAAGTGAACTAAATAAGCCATTTAATGCGAAACATAACGCGGATAATTTAATCAATTTCATAATGATGACTCCCTAGAACCAAGGAATGATTTAATCGTTTTCAGTTGTTTGATAATTGCCGAATCAACTAATTCAGGTAACAAACCATTTATACGGGCGAATAACTTTTCTGGAAAACCCACCGCTTTGCGACGCTGCTTTGAATTAAGTAGCTGCATAAATATTTCAGCGACCTGTTGTGGACTGTCCATTTTGTTGCCAAGCGCGGTGTTCATAGCGCGCACTTGAGCATCATTAATTTGCGTATCGGTAGCGCGTGGCGCAAGATATTTAATGGCCACTACCCCATCTAGCTCACGTGACAACGCCTCGCTAAATCCTCTTAAACCAAATTTGGAAGCACAATAGGCACTTTGATAGGGATAACCTATGGCGCCAAAGGCTGAACCAATGTTCACCACTGTCCCTTGACAACTCTTCAGCTGCGGTAACAACATTTGCGTCAGTAGCATTGGCGCTAACAAGTTCACTTGCAGTTGCTTGCGCATTAAGTTGGGCGGGGTATTTTCAAATGGCAACATTTGATTAAGCCCCGCATTATTGACTAACAGTGTAGCGCCACCTTGTGCCTCCGCATGCTGTGCGATAGTGATAGGCGCAGCCTCGTCATTTAAATCCAGCGCGAGGAATAAATGTTCATCACCCAGCTGATATCTCAGCGCATGAAGTGCTGACTCAGAGCGCGCCACCAATAAACAGCGCCAATTGTCTTGAGCCAAACGACGGGCAATAGCTTCGCCAATACCACCTGTGGCGCCAGTGATAATTGCTAACGGTTTACTCATGCCACTGCTCCTACCAATAGCTTCGGCACTTGCGGCTCCAGTTCGATACTTCTGAACACATCGCCGTAGAGTCGATAAAAGCATTTTGCACTGTGAATAATAAGTGCCTGCTCCTCTTTGCAGTCAATTTTGTCCATTAAACCTTTAAAGAAATCTATGTGCTCAATGTCCAGCGCGCCATGTGAGGTCAGATACGTAAAGGCATTACGTGGCAAATCTAGTTTATCGCGAATGGTTCTAGCTGCATTGTCTGCAAGCGCAATTGAGGTGCCTTCCAGTACGTTTACCATACCAAAAAAGCACAGCGGGTTAACGCGATTGATGCTGTCATAGGCATAGCTGACCATCATTTCTGTGGCAAAAGATGGTTTACTTTGACGTACCACTTCTTTGTCATAACCACAGGCAGCAATGTCATTGAGGATCCACTCTTGATGGCCCATTTCCTCCTCAACGTAATGACCTATTGCTTCGCGCAACCACTCTTTGCTTTCCGGTAAGCGGCCTCCACAGCTCATCAGCAGTGGTACGGTATGCTTTACGTGATGGTAAGCTTGCTGTAAAAACGAGATATATTGCCCAACACTAATATTCCCCGCGAATACATCACGAATAATTGGCGCGTTCAATAAATAAGCACGTGCTGTTTCAGTTTCAGCTTGTAGCGTGTCATAAAAAGAAGTCATCACTTGCTCCTTGGTGTCAGTCTCAGATAGATAAAATTGCTCAAGTTGAGCGGCAAATGTGTTGCCAATCGCAGCACGCTTAGGGCGGCCATTACTCGTTAATAGCCCAGCCTCAATACTGAGCGGTTCAGTTAAACGTAACCATTTTTTGAGCTGTGCATACTCAGGAAGTTGTTGATTGACCTCTGCAACATGCGCAGCAACTTGGTCATCTGTGATACTTTGATGGGCATACAATAAGGTGCTGAGATAGGGCTTAGCTTCACCAAACACCACAGCTTGCAGCAGCCAAGGTGCAGACAGTAATAAGCCTTCCGGCCATTCTGGGCTAATATTGCGGCCTAAACTGGTAATAAGTAAATTCTTACAACGTCCAGTAATATTGAGTGTACCCTGCGCAAAGGAAGCCAAATCACCAGTCGCCAACCAGTCTGATTGCTCGCGCGCAGTATCGCCAAGGTAACCCAAATACAGCTCACCGCGAATAAAGAGTTGGCCGTTTTCAAGCTTACTTTCGAGGTGTGGTAACACTGAACCAACGCTACCATCTTGAGTTGGATTGAGATTCAGCGCCACTACAGAGCCCGCTTCCGATAAACCATACCCTTGATAGACTGGTAAACCCAATGCATGAGCCTGCGCTAACAAAGCTTTTGGAGTGTGGGCCCCACCTACCGCAATAAACTTGAGGCTAGCTGGCGGCTGCCAACCTTGCACGGCTGCACTGACTAAGGCTTTCAATAACTCAGGGACTAAGATCAAGCTCGTTGGCTGATGCTGGCTAATTGCATTTAATAATGCTGAACTGTCTTTAAGTGCTGCCCCATCAAAACCAAGCTCATGCAGCGCTGGCAGCACAACATTGCCACCTGCAAAAAGCGGGGCATAAATTCCAGCGATGTTTTCTAGTAGCACACCAAGTGGCAGCAAACACAAATGCTTGGGTTTATGCAAAGCAATACTTTGTGCCAAACTGCTCGCTACCAACAGCTGGTTTTTTAATGATAGACAAACACCTTTTGGTTGCCCTGTTGAACCTGAGGTATAAGTGATTTTGCTAGTGCCAGTAAACAAACTAGCTGGCGCACTCGGCACCACGCAATGAATATAGAGCGTCGAATTAAAAACCTTTACACACTCTAACAAAATCAGGTCACTACGTTTATGGTCAGTAATAAAAACTTGTGCGCCAGATTGGTTAATTGCATGGTCAATTTGGGCTGGTGTGAAAAACACTGGCAAAGGCAAGTGCGCTTTGCCGCTCGCCGTTAACGCCAGATCAATCACCACCCATGCGGGGCTATTGTCCATCAAGGTGGCTATACAGTCACCCGGCATAGGTGTAATAAAGTCACTGATTTTGCTGACCTCAGCTTGTAACTCCGCAAAGCGCCAAGTTGAATTGCTATCGGACAAAGCGATATCAGCCTGCCGGTGTGGGCACTGCACTAAAACTGGATTCATGCTTTAAGTCCTTGTGTCAATGCGTCCGCTTGGGCCTGATATTCAGCTGCTAATTTACTAAATAGCGCCACGTTCGCGATTGTGGCGTGAGCAGCTTGCAAATCAACCACACAGGTCTTTGGCTCTGCTTCATAATAACTACCATAATCGTTGCTGCTTGGTACTCGAGCGGGGTCAGCATGGCCCAACTCCAACACTGGCACTTGCAATAGTGCCATTAATTTGCGCACTTGCGCCGTACCAGTGAAAGCAAGGTAGCGAATGTTGTTGGCTAACAATGCGTTAGCAACGACGATAAAATGTGCAATAGTTGCCGAGCGATGAGACGAGCACAGGTTACCCAGCTCCGCAATTGCACTGCGTAGCGTCCCAGGGGCAAGTAAGTTTTCAATGGCATCATCAAGGTATTGTTCAACAAACAGTGCTTCGTGAATTGCCAAACGCAAACCTAATACGCAGACACCTTGTGCAGTCGCTAAATGACTGAGCAAGGGATAAAACTCATGGATATCTGCATTAAATGCTTTGGCGAAACCTTCACGTACTTCTTGTTCTAACAGTGGGCGGCAAACGTCATTCGGTGCTGCGCACACGTAGTTACCACTTTGCTCTGGCATAAGTTGGGTCATTGCTAACATATTCGTCCCCTAGACTGCTTTGATAGTGATAAAGCTAATTGACGAAAATTAAGTGAAACTTAAGGAAAAATATTTTTTTAGAAAAAGCCCAAGTTTTCCGTAAAAGTAAAAAATCTAGTTGATCTACTTCAAAAAAAATTTGGCTAAAGCGTGCAGCTTGGCAAACTCTGGCCTATGCTTGGAAGCAATAAATTGCAAAAGAGACAGCAATGGATTATTTACGTGCCCATGCTCGAGCAATAGATAATTTTGTGCGAGTTGCCAATATTATCGCCAATCTCGACATCATTTTACTTGAAGCCAAAAATCTTTCGCTCACCGCAAAAAATGCCCGCGTTGTTGCATTACGGGCAGGTGATTCGGCATTTGGTTTTAAACCCATTACCAACTTTATCGATGAGTTTTCAGACCAAACTATCCGCATCACTAAGTCGATAGCTGAGTTATCAAATAAACTATTTGCTATGGCACTTGCGGTTGTGCGCGCCAGTGAATTTCAAGCGCACTTACAACGCACCTCAGAGTTGCTTGATCACCCGCAGTTGCTGCATTTAAGACGCGGTGCCAATGAAGAATTATTGCAAAGTGCTCGTGCACTTGAGTCAGCAGTATTTGAGCTCGCAGGTTTTTTTGAGGATATTCAAAAGCATATGCGCAGCGCCGAATACATTGCCGTTACCAGTCGGGTGGAAGCATCTAACGCAGGTGAATTCTGTGATAGTTTGCAATCCGTCTCTGACTTTATTGCTGGCGCCGCCAAGAAAATAAAACAAGCAGTAAGTGAAAACTTGAAAGAGATCAGTCAATTAAGAGGAGCAATGCGTTGAAAGCCACGGAACTGTATAAATCAGCAACGCACAAGTGGATAGTGTTGGGCCGCGACGATACCAAACCTGACAAAATTATTGATACCAACCAGTATATGATTGTCAGTCGAGATGAAGCCATTATCCTCGATCCAGGTGGCATTGAGCTATTCTCGCCTATGCTAGCAGGTATTCTGAAACAAGTTGATTTGCCTCACATTAAATACTTGTTTGCATCGCATCAAGACCCCGACATAATCAGCTCATTGGGGCTTTGGGATAAAACCATACCCAATGCTAAGCTCTACGCGCCCTGGTTATGGGAAGGATTTATTCGCCACTTTGGCATGGAGCATATCGAATATATGCCCATTAAAGACGAAGGTGGGGAACTGCGAGTCGGCAGCGCGACACTAAAATTCGTGCCCGCACATTACCTGCACTCCTCAGGTAATTTTAATGTGTATGATCCTGTCGCCAAAATTTTAATGAGTGGTGATATTGGCGCAGCCTTGGAAGACGCCGACGCTCCGATGTTTGTCGATGATTTCGCTAGCCATATCAAGAAAATGGAGTATTTTCATAAGCGTTGGATGCCATCAAACAAGGCAAAAGCGAACTGGATAGCAAGAGTACGAGAACTTGAAATTAATATGCTCGCACCGCAGCACGGACGGATCTTTAAAGGTGAAATGGTCGATGAATTCTTGACTTGGTTTGCGAAGTTAGACGTCGGTATCGCAAGTTAAATTAGGTTAGTTAAATCACGATTTTCTGCGAGCTTGCAGCCAACTCTGCAAGCTCGCCAAATTGAAACTTAAGTTCGTCTTTAACCTGTTATCGCCGCTATAAATTCTGCCACTGCGACATACCACCGATCTCCGCACAGCAATATACGGCCTTCACCTGACTATTTCTAATCGAGCTCTCTACTGCACTTCGGGATCTGATCAGGCTTATGCTAAAGTGCCTACTCTTCATAGCGACGAGGTGCAATGTAGTGCGTCAGTTTCTTATTCAGGCTTTAATATTTTTGGGGATTTTTATGTCGACAGCCAGTCTTGCCGAGGCAACACCTTCAAGTACAACGCTTTTTGGTCAAAAGCTGATGTTGGATTTTCGCTATTATTGTCAACAAGGTAAGTCAGAGACATGTCGCACCCCAATGACCCAATTACCACCTGAGCTTGCTGATATTATTGCTCGTTATGATATCGGTGGGGTGATTTTATTTTCAGAAAACACCGCTGATACTGCACAAATTGTAAAATTAACTAATGACCTACAACTAGCTGCTAGCCACAGCCCATCTAAGCTTCCGCTATTTATCGCTATCGACCAAGAAGGTGGTCGAGTGGCAAGGATCAATCGCGCTCAAGCCACGTCCTTTACCGGCAATATGAGTATCGGCGCCACTTTTCCTCGTAAAGGAAGCCACTATGCAAGCGCAGTCGCTACAGTCATAGGAAAAGAGCTAAATAGCTTAGGAGTTAACGTCAACTTTGCACCGACTGTGGATGTTAATGTTAATCCACTCAATCCAGTGATCAACGTTCGCTCGTTTGGCGAAAACCCAGACATAGTGGCTACTCTAGGGGCTGCTCAAGTCAACGCATTTGAACAGCAAGGCGTGCTGAGCGCACTAAAGCACTTCCCAGGTCATGGTGATACACACGTCGATAGCCATACTGGCCTGCCTATTGTACATCATGACAAAGCAACAATTACCGCTGTCGACCTTAAGCCATTTACCGATATCATACGCAGCAGTCCACCTGCGATGATCATGACTGCACATATTCAATACCCAGCCTTAGATGATAGTTTGGTCACTAATATGAGTGGGCAAAAAATGCTGCGCCCAGCGACTATGTCTCGCAAAATTATGACCAATTTGCTTCGAAATGAACTTAATTACCAAGGTATTACGATTACCGATGCGCTGGATATGGCAGGGATCAGTCATTTTTTCAGCCCAGCCAAGGCGACCATTGAAACCTTCAAAGCAGGTGTTGATATTGCTTTGATGCCCTTAGCTATTCGCACGCCCAAGGATGTGGTTGCCTTAACTCAGCTATTTACCGAGTTGGAAAACGCAGTAAAAAGTGGCGAACTCAATCACTCAGAGCAACTCGCTTCTTACCAACGTATTGCCACGCTTAAACGCAAGCTTGATAAAACACCTCGTTCAGTTGCTATTGCCGAAACTTTACTCGGCGCGCCTGAACATCGTCAATTAGAAGCTGCTTTGGCGCTTGATGCGATCACACAGGTTAAAAATCAAGGAATAATACCACTGCGTGACACAGCTAAGCGCATCCACATTATTATGCCTGATACGCGAAAATGCCTTGCTTTACAACAAGCACTCAGCAAACTTTCGCCAACCCAGCGCCATTATTCCTGTACGAGTCTACAAGCATTTGCAGAGCCAGACGCCATTGCCGCTATCAAAGCGGCTGATATCGTCATCGCTGCACATGCTTCTCCGTTGCAAAGTGCGGTTGAAATTGGTGGTATGGAAGATGTGCAATTACTGCAACAGCATAAGCTCAACGCTCAGCAGCAACCACTGGCACTTAAAGCGTTACTCAACACTGCGTTAGATCATAAAAAGCCGACGATTTTTATTAGCTTACGTGCGCCTTATGAAATTGCACAGTTTGCGCCCCTCAGTCAGGCAGTATTAGCTAGTTATGCCTATAATGTAGACGTAGATACTGACCAGATTGTCAGCGGTCCAGCTTTTAGCGCATTAGCTAAGGTGATCCTCGGTTTAGCATCGGCAAATGGTAGTTTACCGGTAACCATTATGCGATAGGGAATATATGGACGCACATGCTTCCTTAACTGCACCAGCTGCAATTCGTAAGCTGATCCGCAGTGGCGATTACACGGGCCCAACTTTGGGGTTTGTGCCCGAGTTTTTAAAATGCCACGTTGTAGTGTTACCTAAACATGATGCGTTCAACTTTTTGTCATTTTGTGTACAAAATAAGGCGTTTTGTGAATTGCAAGCCATCAACCCTCATCCTGGTGAGCGGCAATTACCAGCATTGGGGAAGGACGTTGATGCTGCACTAGATATACCCAAATATAATATTTATCAACACGGTCAACAAATTGCAACCGCGCAGAATTTACTGGAGTTCTGGCAACATGACTTCGTTACCTTTTGCCTTGCCAGTGCCTGCGGATTAAAAAGCCGATTAGCTTTAGTGCAGCAACCCTATCAGAATATCAGCAAAGGCTTCCACACCCTTAACTCGACACTACTATTACCCACCGCTACGGAACAATTATCAGTAACACAGGTTTTTGAACAGGCTTGGTTAACGCACGCAGATCTCAGGCATTGGCTAACGCACGCCTACCTGCATCCCATCCCGTTTAATACACCTTTACTGTTTGGTCATTCACCAGAGGGTATAATAGCGACAGACTCGCCTAACCACAGCCAATATACCCCGGTCTACTGGCCAAGCGCAGTAACTTGGCAACATTACATCAGCAGAATGCGCCCAACTTTATGCATTATGAGTGCACCTGAGCATTTGTTGGTTACCGATAGAGCTCTCTTTACATCTTGGCCATAATAACCAAAAATAGGGTCTAAGACTTCGAAGTAAAGATGGTATTGTGATGTGGTTGAACTGTGATTTGGGTGAAAGTTTTGGAACTTGGCAAATGGGGCTCGATAGTCAAGTAATGCCCTATCTTGACGCCGCCAACATCGCTTGTGGCTTCCATGCCGGTGACGCCGATGTCATGGCTAACACGCTGTTACTTGCCAAACAACACAATGTCACGATTGGTGCCCACCCAAGCTATCCGGACAAACAGGGCTTTGGCCGACGTAGTATGCAACTTAGCAAAACAGAACTCGTCAACTGCTTGCATTATCAAATTGCAGCTTTAGACGGCATGGCTAAAGTGCATGGGCTCAACCTTCACTATGTTAAGCCACATGGTGCGTTATATAACGATATGATGCGCGATTCTGCTATCTTGCAGACCGTGATGCAAGCCGTCGCAAGCTATTCTCCCACTCTTAAATTAATGTTACTTGCCACCCAAGCACAATCACAGCATAAGCAACTTGCTGAACAGTTTAAGCTGCATTTGCTCTTTGAGGCGTTCGCCGACCGACTTTATGATGATGCAGGGATGTTAGTTGCGCGCAGTCAACCCAACGCTGTGCATTGCACAGAAAAAACGTTAGAACAGGTGCGCACCTTGAGTCAATTCGGATACGTCACTACTGTGTCTAATCGTAAACTTGTGCTCAACGCGGACACATTGTGTGTACATGGAGATAATCTAGATGCGATTGAGCATATTAAGCAGATCCGAGCTTTGCTAGCACCTGTTTAGCCTTATACCAATCGGGCTAATTAAGTGTTCTATTTTGGGATGAATGATTTTTTGCGATAACGTGGCGTAAGCTTAGTTATTTAGTTATTTAGTTATTCTCAGCAATTGCTCCTGCATTGCTCTACCTCCTGTACCCATGCAGTTGTAAATGAAAAACGTCCAATAAAGCACTTGTGAAATTTGAACAGCCAAATTGACCAAGTATAAATGCAGGTTGATATTACATATTAGTCTTATCGACGCTATCAGACCGTCAACAGTAACAGTTGCTTTAGCATGACTAAGTTTAAAATATCCAAGACGAAAAAAAGGCTGCTTACGCAGCCTTTTGTTAGACTTATGCTTAGTTGCCGCCTGTAGTAGTATTACAGGTTAAACTCACATTCATTGTTTCTGCAGTGCCATCAGCAGTGATAGTTGCAGTTTGGATACCTGCTAAACGCGTATTAACTTTAACCTCATAGGTACTACCTTGAGTTAAGTTAGTCAAGCTGTAGGCGCCACCTTCACCACCGGTCGCGGTTGAATAACCTTTGTTCGGTAAGCGATATTGCACTACTGCACCTGTGATAGGCGTAGTTTTAGTCGTGTCATTTGAACACACGGCAATAACATTAAAGGTTTCATTCACTGGCGTAGCGTTAGGGTTTGTTAATGTGATTGGGATATCACCACACACATTCACTTCTGTAGAACCCGTTGTAAACCAAACGTTGCCATCGAGGTCGTATACACGGACACGTGCTGTTGCGTCAGAGCTGATTGAGTAACGGCTAATAATACCCTGTGACAACAACAGTTTTTCCGTTGAGCCAGGTCTTAAGTAACTAGATACTGTCGCATCTGTAGTATTTAAAGTGATGGCTAAACCGCGTGAAGGAACCGCTGAACCACTTAACAATGCACGAATATTGGTAGGACAAGTCGGTACTGAGCGATTTAACGAGAAGAACGTTAAGTGGTTAGTCGCAAATGTTGCATTAAACGTATTGTTTGCTTCATTTTTTGCGCCAATGGTCGCTTTCGTCGTTTCATTGGTCCACTTCGCTGTTGTCTCATCATAAGACGAAATACTCAACTCATCGCCAGTTTGTAAAGTACGGCCTAATGACGGGATCTGCAAATCTGCAGGTACAGTCATACCAACATTGATCGGGCTAGAGAACTTAGTGATTTTCTTGCCAGTATCATCATTCATTTCAATGTTAGCAACACCTACAGATACCGCAATAGAACTTTGCCCCGCAGCATTCATACCTTGAGGTGTGATCTGCGCAGCTGCACCTGAGGACCTACTCGCAGTTGTCACGTTAAGCGCCACTTTCGTGCCAGTAATGGCATTTCCTGCGCTGTCTTGCATAATTGTACCAGCAGGAACTGTAACTGACGCCGCTGCCGCGCCAGAAGCCACTTCAGCAGTGACATCTTCAGTTGAAGTACCGCCAGAGACGGCTTTTTCAACAACAACGTCACCCACACCAGCCGCCGATTTAGACGTCAAGCCTAGGTCGCTTGTTATGCTTGCTGATTTATCGCTTAAATCAAGGATAAAGCTTTGGGTAACATAGCCAGTAGCGCTTACTAACACCACCAAACTGTTTAATGCTGAACCTTCTTTTAACGTAAACGCGAAGCTACCGTCCGTTAATGCTACTGTGTCCACAGCATTGCCATTCACATCTAACACATTAGTAGCCGGTACATTCGCATCGGTGCCTTGCTCAAAAAATCGCAAAGTCGCAGTAGGAATAACGTTAGAAGTAGCTACATCAGTCACGTTTGCAGACACCACAAAACTCAACGCTGCAGGTACTTCAGGCACAACTACTACCGGAGGCGTTGGCGGCTCTGGAGGATTAACTACCACATTATCGTCGTTATCACTTCCACAAGCGGTTAAAGTTAACGCAGATGCCACAGCAAAGGCGATCAACGTTTTTTCATTCTTAAGCATAAGTCGCAGTCCTTAAAATTCGTCTTTTTACACTATAGAGATAGAGCTTCGCACCGCAATTCACTCTTGGAAGCTATTAACAAACTTCAACATGACACTCTGGAAATCACATCCCTTTGATTTATTTAGGAATAATGAAGACAGCTTCCGATTGTCAACCTTAATTTGTCAGCCATAAGAGCGCGACATCGAGTATGTGAAAAAATGATTCACAGCTCCACGTCCTATAAGGTAGAGCATAAATGAAAAATTTGGAAATAAAATCAGCAAAATTTTCTGATTTTTTAACCAAGTTTACATTGCGAAAGTTAACTTCATATTGTTAACACGACAACGTAACAATGTTAACGAATAAGTATGTCCGTACAGCGGGCGAAATAAGCAGTTACATTAGGTACAACAAAACCTTAAGAAAACAAAAAGGCCGCTTGAAGCGGCCTTTTTAAACTGAATTGAATAACTAAACTTAGTTACCACCAGTTGTTGTATTACATGCGATGTTGATGCTACCTGATTCATCAGTACCGTTAGCTGTAATTGTGAAGTCAGTTGCACCTACACCAGCACCTAGACCACGTGGAACAACGCGCACTTGGTAGCTTGAACCTTCAACTAGGCCAGTTAATGCATAAGTACCAGCTGTTGGTTCACTGGCTTGCTCAAAACCGCGGTTAGGTAAACGGTATTTTACAATTGCGCCAGAAAGCGCGGTTGTTTTGGTCGTGTCGTTTGAACACACCGCAGTCACTGCAAAGTTTTCATTAACTGTAGTCACTGGCGCTGCAGTTACTGCCACATCAACCGTACCACATACTGGCACTTCAGTTTGCGAATCAAACACAACGTTTAAAGATGCTGCATCGAATGCTAAGACACGAGCTGTTGCGTCTGCTTTTAAGTTGTTACGGCTTGAACTGCTCACAGCTGCGCCTGTTGCATTACGAATAACATAACCATCAGATGAGAACACGTGAAACACAAGTTCAGACGCATTTGCACCAGTTACGTTAAAGTTAATACCTGAGGTACACGCTGGCTCTTCTTTAGTTGATGTGAATAGCGTTAAGTGGCTAGTTTGGAATGATGCTGCGTACGTTTTTGATGCTGCATCAAAAGCACCAACAGTTGCAGTGAACTCATCTAGAGTCCATTTTGCTTTGTCTTCATCGTAAGAGCTTACTTTAAGCGTATCACCAGTAGTTACACCAGCAGACTCAGGTACGCTCAATGTCAACGTGATAGGTGACGAGAACTTCTTGATTTTGTTACCCGCGTTATCAAGCATTTCAATGTTTGCAGCAGCAAGAGGCTGGCGAACAGATGTGCTTGTACCGCTGTTTAAGCCAGCAGGGATAATATCACCGATACCTGCTGTTGTAGCAGAAGCAGTTGTGGCAGCAGTCGCTACATTTAAAGACACTTCCGTGCCAGATACGGCATTACCATTTTCGTCTTGTAGTGTAGTGCCTGCTGGTACTGTTACATTGGTATTCGCACCAGCTTGAGTTGCAGTAACAGCAACTTCAGTAGCAACTTGACCTGCACTTACCGCAGCTTTTTCTGTTGCAGCAACAACACCGTTACCTGAAGTTGCAGACACTAAACTAAGATCAGCAGCTACGCTTACAGACTTATCAGTAAGGTCTAGCGCAAAGCTCTTAGAAATATAGCCTTCTGCGCTTACAAGCACAGTTAGCGTAGTCACATCTGCGCCATCTTTAAGGGTAAAAGTATAGCTACCATCTGTTGTTGCAAGCTCAGTGATAGCTTTACCGTTGATGTCAACGATATCAGTAGAAGCCACATCGCCTTCTAAGAAAGTCAGTTTAGTGACTTCAATTGGGGCACCAGAAGTAGAGTTTACAACGTTACCTGATACAGTAAACGATAATGCAGCTGGAGTTTCTGGAACAACGACCACTGGCGGTGTTGGTGGCGTCACAACAACGTTATCATCGTTGTCGCTACCACAAGCAGTTAGAGTCAGCGCAGATACTACTGATAGCGCAAGAAGAGTTTTTTTATTGGTAAGCATAAGCAGTCCTTGTATTCCTAAATTCAGAATAACTTAACCCAAAAAATTTCGGGCGAGTCACATTAAATTCGGTTCAAACTAACTGAACCGCCATCGCCTAAAAACGGGATGATATTTAATATTCAATAAAACACAGGGACTTTAATCACTCCCTGATCATTACTTTTGGCCATTTGGCCTAGCCTAATTTTAGGCGCGCACAATTTAACATAGGACTTTTGTTAAATCTAATGCAATTTGATGAAAGTTTCCCTTTCAATGAAATTTAAGTACCTGATTGTAATCAAACATTACAATCAGAAAGTGGAAAAAGTAAACAAATGGTCAAATCTGAAAGCAAATTGCTAAAAGTGACAAATTACTGAATCAACAGTGACTCGACAATCCATCACGGAATTTATGAAACATGCTAGTATTGGATAGCCTTACGCATTGTTTTGGTGTGAGCACGTTTAGATTTACTGTCAAGACGTTTTGTTTTCGATGAAAAGGTAGGTTTCGTCTCGCGGCGCGCCTTTTGCACCACTGCAGATGACAAAATTAGTGCTTTTAGCCTTGCCAACGCATCTTCTTTGTTTTGTTCCTGAGTTCTGAAGTTTTGCGCTTTTATTATCACTACACCGTCTTTACTGATACGACTATCACTCAGCGCCAATAACCGCTCTTTGTAAAACGTAGGTAAGCTTGAGCGATGAATATCAAAACGCAAATGCATTGCAGAGGAAACTTTATTGACGTTTTGACCACCAGCCCCCTGCGCTCGTATTGCGGTAAGCTCTATTTCCCACGCACCGAGGGTGACTTGATTTGAAATCTCTAACATAAAACTGCCTCCTAGCCTTATTGTACTGGATTAAGTCAGCAGCTCAATTAAAAACAACCTTGATAAGGGATGAGATGTATCTTAAGTATTAGCCAATGAGTTTCCACCTAAGATACATCGCACCTTACCAAACTAAAACACCACGTCGACACCCACCGCCATTACGCCTGTCTGTTCATCTATCACTTTATTATCTACTCGTGAATATTCCACTTTAAACGCCGCGGAAGGGTGGAAGTCATAGCGCATTCCAACTGACCAAGTCGATGTATCAATATAAGCAGACATCAGCGCCAAATTAGTCAAACTGCGCAGACTTGGTGCATTTGGGTTGGTGGGATCGGTAGATACTGGAATAGTACCTAAATCGGGATGGTTAATCGTAAGCGGTACGGTATTAAAACGGCTATTCTTGTGCTTATCTTCATTTTCTTCATATGTGGTATGCAATGTGACGTCACCAAAGCGATAACCTACCGATACAAAAAACTGCTGCTGCGGCGCTAAGGCGCTGTTGTCGACCTCTAGTTCGGTATACTCACCGTCAACTAAAATATTATTGTAATCAATACTAAAGCCTATACCTAAGAAGTAACCTCTATCTTCTTCTGTACGCAGATCGCTCGCTTGATTGGCTAAACCAAACTGCTCAAGTCCGGCAATAAGCTGGCTTAACGACGCTAAGTTACTGGCATCTATACTGACGTCTGCAGTTAGATAAGCAGCCCTAGCACTGAACCAATCACGACTTACGGTCCAATTTATACCTAAAATCGACTTCATTTTCGCTGCATCTGAGTAAGTATAGGCAACGATATCCTCAGACAAATTGCCATATAATAACTGCAGGCTTGAATCCCAACTGCCCAGTACATCATTGCGCAGATAACTCGCCCCTTCATAGGTAGAAAAACTCAGACCATAAACCGATTGCGGTGGCCGCACCCAGCGGTAAGCATAGCCAACATCGAGGTAATCGGAATATTTATAAAACGGAATGCGCATTTTACCCGCGCTGAGCTGCGAGGCATCATCAATATGATATGTGACGTATGCCCACTCGAATTCTGCGTCATAATCATCGCGTCCCCGCGCGATTAATTGTGCTGTTGCTGTTAAGTTATCCTGTAAATCCGCTACAACCTGTACGGCAAACTTAGATTCATTGGCAAACGAAATATCATCATCAAAGCCGTACACGCTTTGCTCGCCACTGGTAGTTTTGCCAGCATAAATAGACGCAAAACCATTTATCCGCACTTCCGCCTGCACCGCGCTACTCACTAACCCTAGTGCAGCGACAAATAGCAGTTTGTTTGATTTGTTCATATTCGAGGCTCCTACTCTTAGAATGTTTGGATAACTTTTACGTCAGCGGTGACTTTAGCCGATGATACAAAGCCAATAAAATCAGGGTTGCTCGCCACTTGTTTAAGTAATTCTTCTTCAGAATCGAATTCTTTTGGTGGTGTACCTTTACCTGTGAAAACTAGCTTTGACCAGTAGGCCTTTAACTGGCTAGACGACTTATTGAGCACTTTGGTATTGAACTCTTCTGATGCGGCATGGCTTTCAAGCAATCTCACCGGTGTGGCTTTAGCACCATCATCGAAAGCTTTAAGTTTACCTGTGAAGATTTTTTCTATACTGGCAGCATCGATATTGGCTTGATTACTAGGATGAACTACCACGCTAATTTCAGCAGCGGCAGAAAAAACGGGTATGAATAATAGTAAGGCAAGTTTCATAGAACCTCCGAAGGAATGTCCAAGGAAGCGCATTTGACATTGTGTTTTAGCGCAGAGTACTTAATGAGCGTAGTCAGCTATCACAAATTTTGCTAGAAACGATAAAAGATTGCGGCATCCGTGCCGCAGCAAGTGCTTGGGAAAATTGGAAATTGCATGTCTGCAAACGCGAAACCTGCGATACTGCGATGAATTAACTAAGGCTTGTGGTTCAAACTAAGTACAGCATGTTGCATCACTAACATGATACCCAGTCACCAACTTTCATCGCAAACCGCACTTTTTTCAGCAGAGTGTGGTTGCATGCACAAGGTAAATCTACTAACGTATAAAGAAAGATTAAAGCTGATTATTTCTTACCTTGACATCGAATTATACGAATGATCACCAACATTAATTACAATCACCTTTATTACTTCTGGCAAGTTGCAAAACACGGTAGTATTGCCGCCGCCAGCAAAGTACTGTTCCTCACCCCACAAACGGTGAGTGCACAGATCACCGCCCTTGAAGAGCGCCTTAATAAACCTTTATTTGTTCGCGAAGGCAGAGGTTTACGACTCACGGAATTTGGCAAAATTACCCAACAATATGCCGATGATATGTTTGCCATTGCCGAAGAGTGGTTGGAAACCACACAAGGGGAAACCTTAGGTGGTGTGCGCTCGCTCAAAGTCGGAATTTCAGACGCCATTCCCAAATCTTTGGTTTCTAAGTGGCTAGCGCCTCTGATTGACAATGACCGCATCACCAATTTGCATTGTATTGATGGTCAACAAGCGGAACTGCTGGCGCAAATGGCAACCCACAAGCTGGACTTAGTATTGGCCGACAAACCACTCGACAGCACCACTCCCTTTAAGGTGTTCTCGCACGACCTCGGTAAAAGCCAGTTAGGATTTTTTGCAACGCCTGCCACTTATGAGCAAGCGCGGGGAAATTATCCCCATGCTTTGTGCGATTGGCCAGTAATCTTACCTGCCAAAAACAGCCCAATGACCAACGCCATCTACTTCTGGCTCAATGAACTTGGTCTTGAAATTAACGTGGCAGGTCATGTGGATGACAGCGCGTTAATGCACGCGCTAGGGCAGCAAGGTTTTGGCATTTTCCCCGCGCCAATCGCAGTAAAAGCAGAAATTGAACAGCGTTATGGCGTCCACTTTATCGGCCCTATCGACAACGTTTACCAGTATTACTACGCCTTTACACCGGACAGATTAATCAAAGACGCTATCTATGCTGAATTTGTACGTTATGCACAAAGTGCTGCAACTCAAGCTTAATAACTAAAAGGCGCTTACAGCGAGGTTGCAAGCGCCTTTATGAGTGCACAATAAGCCAACTTCTCCGCTAGGCTAGGCTACGCAGCAAGTTTTGCGTGTTTTGTCGCATCGTGCGTGCGACCAACAAATAACCAATACTGGCCACAAACATCGCGCCTACTGCGGGGCCTAATAGCCAAACATAGGGGTGAAAGGTACCTTCTAGCTGGAACAGCTGGCGTTGTAACACAAACAAAGTGATGTCACTGACTAACGCTGCAACCATGCCCGCAATGCCACCTAACATTAAAAACTCATATAAAGTGGCCAGCTTAATTAACCGCCCTTTTGCGCCAAGCGTACGCAGAATAACCATCTCTTGCATACGCTCAGCAAGGCTAGCCTGCACTTGCGAAATAAGCACTAAAGCGCCACTTACCAGCACAATCGCAAGAACAAAAGAAATCGCTAACGACACCTGATCTATCATACTTTGCGCCTGCTCTAAGCGACTTTTGATGTCTATCATAGAGATAGTTGGGTGTTGTTGCATTAATCGGCTAATGGTAGGAATATCCTGCTCAGTCAAATGCGCCGCGGTAAAGTAAGTTACTGGAAACTGGCCAGCCAAATTGGGACTAAAAATCATCACAAAGTTAGGTTTGAGGCTATCCCAGTTGACTTTACGAATACTACTTACCTTAGCATCAATGGTCTGTGTGCCAACCAAAAAGCTCAGTGTATCGCCCAGTTTAAGCTCTAGGCGCTCTGCCGCATCTTTTGACACAGACACTTCTAACTCTTCAGAATCCGCAAACCACTGTCCTTCAAGGATTTCATTGCCCTCTGGTAAATCTGCTTGCCAAGTCAGATTGAGCTCGCGGCCTATGCCTTCTCTTGCTTCGCTGTCAACTTCCTCGCCTTCTTGTAACGATGCTCGACGCGCAAACAATTCGCCATTGAGTGCATTCACCCGTCCTAAAAATACTGGGTAAAATGCCTCATGTTTGATATTGGCACGCTTAAATTCCTCGCCAATGGCAGCTACCGCGGGTTCATTAATATTAATGAAAAAAGCATTGGGTGCATCAGCAGGTACACTCATTTGCCAATCTGAGATCAAGTCATTCTTGAGCACCACTAAAAACAGCATTAGCTTAATGGCAAGGGCAAAACTGATCAGCTGTACCGCATTGGCATTTGCGCGCTTTTGCAACGTAGCAATGGCTAAACTCCAACTTGAACCTGGGCTCAAGCCCAATTGACGACTGACTTTGAAAATGACACGAGCCACTAAAAACAGTACCGCAATGACCAAAGCCGTTGCTGCAAATAAAATCCCAGTGGTTTTAATGTCACCGCTAAAGAGCCACATTAAGGCGAAAATGGTGCTTATCGACAACGCCAGATGAATGCGGCTGAGCGCCAATGTATCACCGAGATTACGCCGCAGTACCCGCAGTGGTGGAATATCAAATAAATCTAAAAGTGGTTTGAGTGAGAACATCAAAGCACAGACAGCACCAATGCTAACTGCCAACAGCCAAGGTTTGACACCCGATACCGGCAGTTCAGCACCCATCAGTTTCGCCAGATAACTGACACCAATATCTTGCAGCACATAACCACACAGTAATCCGACAGCAACCGCAACAGAGGTGACTAATCCCAAATGCAGCACAAAAATGTTGCGGATGGTCGCACGACTACCGCCCAAGGTTTTCATCATCGCCACGGGGTCATACTGACGCTCACAATAGCGTTTGGCTGAAACCGCCATTGCAACTGCGGCAAGCATAATACCAAACAGCCCCGCGAGGAGTAAAAAACGCTCTGAACGCGCAAGGTTCTCACCTAAAGGCGATTGTCTATCTTTGATCCCTTGCCAGTTTTGGTTCTCTTTTAATCTAGGTTTGAGCCATTGATAGTATTCTGTTAGTTGTTGCTCACTCGCCGAAAATAGCAAACGATAAAAGACGCGACTGCCCGGCTGAACAGCTTGAGTTAGGGCAATATCTTGATAATTAATCAGCACGCGCTTATCACCGGCTAGCGAGAAAAACGGCGCATCTGGTTCTGCCACCAACACTTTACTGACCTTGAAATGTCCCGCGCCAATTTCGACCATATCCCCCACTTGCAACTGCAAAGTGTAAAACAGGCTTTCGCTTAGCCATGCTTCGCCTTGGGCTGGAGCTGCACGTAATTCGTAGGGAACTGCATCTAGCGTATCTTTGAGTTTCATTTGGCCGCGTAACGGGTATTGCTCAGTAACCGCTTTGATACTACCTAGCACCAATTCGTCATTGGCAAATAACATAGAATCAAAAAACATCTGCTGCGCGGTGCTGATCCCCTGCTGCTCGGCCATTTCCAACAAGGTTGGGTCGAACTCATGATTACTGGATAATCGTCTATCCGCAGCAATAAAGTCTGCCGATTTTTGCTCGATATTGAGGCGAATTCGCTCAGTAACAGAGGACAAACTGAAGACCGTTAATACTGCCAGTGCAATGGCGGCAAGGATAATGTTTAATTCTCCACGGCGTAGTTCACGTGAGAATAACTTCAGCGCTAACTTAACCCACATGCAATGCCCCCTCACCGTCGCGGATCTGCGCCAGTTTGCCGCCTTCAATGTGGATGATCCGTTGGCACTGTTTGGCTAAGTGTTCATCATGTGTAACTAAAACCAGCGTAGTGCCATGCTCACGGTTAAGCTGAAACAGCAGTTTTTCAATAAGATGGCCGTTTTTACTGTCCAAGTTTGCGGACGGTTCATCAGCGAAGAGAATTTTCGGCGTGCCAACAAATGCCCGTGCAATCGCTACGCGCTGTTGCTCGCCGCCAGATAATTGTGACGGGTAGTGGCCAATGCGGTGACTAAGTCCCACTTGCTCGAGCAGTTTTAATGCCTGTGCCTTGGCATTTTTATCGCCAGCCAGCTCTGCGGGCAACATCACGTTCTCTAGTGCTGTTAGACTCTGTACCAACATAAAAGACTGGAATACAAATCCCACTTTTTCAGCACGAATTTGTGCGCGCTGCTCTTCATTACGTTCACCAAGCGGCTCACCATCGAGATAAACTTCACCTGCCGATGCCACGTCTAAACCCGCCAATAAACTCAGCAAAGTGGATTTACCAGAACCTGATGCGCCCACAATCGCGACGGATTCGCCCGACTTGACACTAAAATGGATATCGCTAAGGATAGTGAGCGCACCTTCGACGGTGTTTACTCGCTTACTGAGTCCCTTGACCTGAATGATATTTAACTGAGACAGCACTGACATGACACGTAAATTCCTCTTAATTTTGACAGTTTTCCTATTACCCTGCTTTTCATTATTTGCAGCGCCCACTGTCACAAAAATAATGTTAGTTGGCGATAGCTTAAGCGCCGGCTATGGATTAAAACAAGAACAAAGCTGGGTTTATTTGTTACAAAATAAATACGTCCAAAGCCAAGAAGCGATCGAAATCATCAACACTAGCGTGAGTGGTCAAACCACTGACAACGCGCTGCTCAAGCTGCAAACCCAACTGGCGACACACCAGCCTAGCCATGTTTTGATTGAACTCGGCGGCAATGATGGTTTGCGTGGATTCCCGATTAAAGTGTTAAAACAGAATTTACGCGCATTGGCCGAACAAAGCCAACAAAGTGGTGCCAGCGTTGCTATTATGGCGGTACAAGTGCCACCTAATCTTGGCCCCCGCTATACCCAACTGTTTGCACAAAGTTTTGCAGATATCGCGAACGAAACTCAAAGTTACTTAATGCCGTTTTTTATGACTGAGATTGCAACCGATCCAACCTTAATGCAGAACGACAATCTTCACCCTAATGCTAAAGCGCAACCCCAAATTGCAGACTTTATGGCTAAGGAAATCGCAACATGGTTAAACAAAACGAATTAACCCAACGCAGTTGCGAGGCCTTGATACCGTACATGACAAAATAAACGCGAGTTAAATTAGCGACTTAATCCAAACACCATTTTACCTGTGACAGGTTACCTAGCATGGCGAAGTTATGGCTAGGTAATTTGCCGTGGTGACGTTGTGCCCGCCACCGCCCTAGCAACCTAGCCAGGTCAGCACTAGACGTTTCAACTAAATACCAGTTTCGTCGTTCACACCAATAAAAAGCCAACTGTTGCCACGCTTTGGCAATTTGTAGCGCCTCACTGAATTGACAATCGATCATGGCACTAAGTTCACGGTAATCCATTTGCCTATCACCGCCATACAGCAGGGTAAAACGGTGTCTGCGGCGTAACTTAGTCAAGCGCAGCACACCACGTTTGCGGGCTTTGTGAAAGGGCTCTGGCTCACCAAAGGGCACCCAGACACTGATAATGGCACCACAGCTAAACTGCGCACGCTGTTTAGGATGAAACCAACAGCTTTGGTACGCAGGCCACAGCGCTTGTAACTTAACAGCTCTGGCATGGCGAGCTCCTCTTTGGCAGGGCGTTGCTGCAAAGTTTCGTAACATCTGTATCGTTCTCATTCTGGCCCGATTAAGGTAGAGTAGTCAGAATTTTTACTTATTTTTATAATAACAACAATTAGGACGAGTCTATGTTAAAACCAAGTCTTATCGCAGTGGCCGTGGGTATAGCCAGTTTCCAAGCGGTTGCTAACGAATACATGATTGAAAAGTTAGCGAAGCCAACGTTCCAAAAAGTAACGTTGCAGCTCGATCCCAGTGCTGATAAATTCAGTGGCAGTGTTGTCATCGACCTAAAAATCTTAACTGCAACGAAGTATATTGAGTTAAGCGGCCGAGATTACAGTGTCGCGATGGCAAAATTAGTTGGCGAAAGCGAATGTGAACTTGCCAATCAAATCCTCGAAACTGGTAAAGTCCGCTTTAGCTGCGAGCAAGAATTACCCGCTGGCAACTATCAACTTATGATTGATTATACCGCGCCTTATAACCGCCAAAGTGTAGGCCTGTATAAAACCGTAGATCAAGGCCAACCTTACTTATTTACCCAGTTTGAAATGAGCGATGCACGTCGCGCTATGCCAGTGTTTGATGAACCCAGCTATAAAATTCCATTTCAATTAACGATTACTGCACCAGACTCACAAAAGGTCTATGCCAATACACCTGTTTTAAAACAAAGCTCGAAAAACGGCCTAACTACCCACGAGTTCGACAAAACCCCCCCTATCCCGTCTTATCTGGTGGCGATGGCGGTCGGTCCGTTTGAAAGCAAAGCCGTACATGGTATGGCTGTGCCAGGAAACATCATTGCACCGCAAGGCAAAATTCACTTAGCGGACTCAGCCGCGAAAAATGTACCGCCAATCTTAAAAGCGTTAGAAGACTATTTTGGTCTACCTTACCCATACCAAAAGCTTGATTCTGTTGCTTTACCTGAATTCCCATTTGGCGCCATGGAAAACGCGGGTCTCGTTACTTATCGTGAAGACATATTACTGGTTGATCCAAGCGTTTCAACTCGTGGCACTATGACGCGTCATCTTTCTGTTATCGCCCACGAGCAAGCACATCAGTGGTTTGGCAACTTAGTCACAATGAAATGGTGGAATGACCTGTGGCTTAACGAGGCATTTGCAAGTTGGATGGCCGCTAAAGTTACCCAACAGCTTTATCCAGAGCTCGAAAACCACCTAAGTTTGCCGCAAAATCACGTTATGGCGCTAGATGCACAGTTGTCGACTAAACCAATCCGCAAGCCGATTAAAACCGAAGCTGATATTATGGATGGCCTTGGCCTTGCGTACAACAAAGGCTCAGCAGTGTTGTCTATGGTCGAAAACTGGATTGGAGCTGATGCGTTCCAGCAAGGCATGCGTAACTACATGAAAAAGTACGCGTTCAAAAATGCCGAAGCTGCTGAGCTGTGGGATGAACTTGGTGCGAGTGCGAAAAAGGACGTCGCTGGCGTGCTGAAATCCTTTATTGAGCAATCTGCGTACCCACTTATTGCCGTCAATGTAGCAGGTAAGACACTGACTTTAAGCCAATCGCGCTTTGCCAATGCAGGCGTAGCCGCGCCAGCTCAACTTTGGCAAGTGCCCGTGACGATAAAATACGGCAAAGGCCACGAGGTACGTACCACACAAGTGTTATTAAGTGATGCACAAGCCCAGTTGCAGCTCGAATTTGTACCGGAGTGGATTTACCCAGACGCCGGCGCTTTTGGCTATTATCGTTGGCAATTAGACGACAAGCTGACCACAGCGTTGCTTGATAACGCCACTATAGTTCTTGATGATCGCGAACGTTTAGCACTCCTTGCTGCCACCGATGCGTTGTTAGAGGCGGGCAAAATTAACGCTGATACTTTACTTAAAACCATTCAAACCTTTGCCAACGACGACCAACCAGTAGTCGCGCAAACTGCACTGAAAATGTTAGCGCAACAAAAAGCGATTTATGTGCAAAATGATACCGAAACGCAGTGGCAAAAGTACGTGCAAACTATCGTCACGCCATTGCTCGCAAAATATGGCTTAGAGGCAAAAGCTGGCGAAAAAGAGTCGGTTGCTTCACTGCGTGCCAGTTTGATAAACATGCTTGGTTTTGATGCTAAAGATGCTCAAGTTATCGCAGAAGCCCGTAAACAGGCGCTTCTTTATGTTCAAGATCCAGCCAAAGTAGACCCTTATCTCGCTGGTGTGTATCTCAATATTGCCGCCTACAACGGCGATAAAACACTGTTTGCAACCTTCAAACAACACTTTGAAACCACCACAGATCCACAAGTCCGTACTAAGCTGCTTATTGCACTGAGTCATATCGGCGATTTGACGCTGCAACAAGAACTGCTTGAGTATGCCATGGCTGATAAAGTAACGGCATCCGATATGCGTATTTTGTTCGGCGGCTTAACCAAGGGCAAAGCGCGTCAACAAAACGCTGGGCAGTGGATCTTCGCCAATTACGACAAGCTGGCTGCAAAAATGCCACCCTTTGCGCTACCTGCCTTACCTCAAGTGACCACCGAAGGCTGCGAAGTCGCCAGTTGGCAGCAAACCAATGATTTCTTCGCTGAAAAAGTCAAAGCTGTGCCAGGCTATGCACGAACGTTAGAAAAACTGCAGGAATCAGTACGTACTTGCTATGCACTTAAAACCCGTGAAGCGAGCCACGTCAACGCGTTTCTAAAAAGCACACTGTAGCGACAAACCTCAAGTCAGCCTGCTATTGGCTGGCTTGAGGATAACCCTCCCCCACCAAGCTAGCTTAAGCAGCTGAAAAAAACATTAAATTCTGTAGTAACAAGTCCTCTTCGCACTCGGCGCATCTAAGCAGCAGACCGCAATCAAAATTAAACCTTTTATTTTCATTTAATACACATTTAATTCTTATTCTTTTGCTCTAATGGTGTGGTGAATAAGCTATTCAACCTCCTAGCGCAAAAGTATTAGCGCAATAATGCTGCTCTTTTGACCTAGGAACTGTAGCTAACCACACACAAACTGTTAAATTTTAATCCTGAATTTGAATTTATTGTTACTTTTGTATTGATAAATTATTTTTGTTCATGTTTAATTAATCAAGAGATTAATTAAATAAGACAGGGCCACTTGTCATCTCCAGAGCAAAACGTCAGGGATTAGGGAGAATATCATGTTTTTAGGATGTACAAAGGAGCTGTTAATTGTTCTAAACGCAATTGAGCAGCTAAAACAAGCTATTGAAAACAAATCTTTAGATACGTCTTCTGTTATTGAAGTACTTGAATTCGCGGAACCTAATGAAATACTGCTGTTACTTATCGAAAAACACACATTCAGTCAAAAAGCCGTAATTAATGTTGGCTTTCCAGAGGAGTTTTGTCAGGTTTTAATGGATGTGGGAAGTCAGGAACAGTTTCATAACATTAATTTATTGCGTTCGTTATGTAAGGCACGCAACCCTTTATCAGATATTGTGCTTTACGACGTTGATAACCCAGACTGCCCTTACTTTTCTTTAGTGGCGTTTAACAACCGCCGCTCCAATAAGGCTGCCCCAGCCTCGTATCTGATCCAACTCATTTTACCTTATCTTCACCGCGCCAATGTTGCTACGCATCATACCCTTCGCATTGCAAACAATAGCACCAACCCTCTGAAAATCCTCACTTGCCGCGAGCGAGAAGTGCTAGATTGGATTGCGTCTGGCAAAACCAACAGCGAAATTGCAATGATTTTGGGTATTAGTCCATTTACAGTGAAAAACCACGTTGCCAAGATTTTGGAAAAGCTCAATGCACCTAATCGCTCTGCGGCAATGGCCCTGACAGTCTCGCCTTTGCACTTCGCAGAGTAAACTGCAATTAGCCTAACGCTTGTGCTCAACTCATTGTCACTGCAATTAATCACTACAAAAACTAAGTTACAATAAAACCCACGCTCGTGGGTTTTATTCAGATTGATGATAAACCCTGCTTTTTTAAGCGGGGTTTATTTTTTCGATAGTTAGGTCGTTTTTTCTA
>NZ_JBHRSD010000051.1:0-555 GCF_042643375.1 Pseudoalteromonas fenneropenaei | reverse complement strand
CGCTCGGTTAGTGTAATGGTAGAAGCCAGCTTAACTGCGAGACAGACACGTCGAGCAGGTACGAAAGTAGGTCATAGTGATCCGGTGGTTCTGAATGGAAGGGCCATCGCTCAACGGATAAAAGGTACTCCGGGGATAACAGGCTGATACCGCCCAAGAGTTCATATCGACGGCGGTGTTTGGCACCTCGATGTCGGCTCATCACATCCTGGGGCTGAAGTCGGTCCCAAGGGTATGGCTGTTCGCCATTTAAAGTGGTACGCGAGCTGGGTTTAGAACGTCGTGAGACAGTTCGGTCCCTATCTGCCGTGGGCGTTTGAGAATTGAGGGGGGCTGCTCCTAGTACGAGAGGACCGGAGTGGACGAACCGCTGGTGTTCGGGTTGTGTCGCCAGACGCATTGCCCGGTAGCTATGTTCGGAATCGATAACCGCTGAAAGCATCTAAGCGGGAAGCGAGCCTCGAGATGAGTTCTCACTTGGACTTAGAGTCCACTAAAGGGCCGTTGGAGACTACAACGTTGATAGGCAGGGTGTGGAAGCGCTGTGAGGCGTGA
>NZ_JBHRSD010000050.1:0-567 GCF_042643375.1 Pseudoalteromonas fenneropenaei | reverse complement strand
GTACGGGGTAGCACACGATAAGTACTGCTACCCAGATTCCGATGTTTTAGTAAACCTTCTCGATATTCGTGACCCAGACGAATTAGCCGAAGCCGAGGCAGAATTTTCAGCTGAACGCTATAGAACATACGAGCCCTCCCAATTATCTCTATCCGACTTTTCATTCGCACATTTACAGCATCTACACCATCACCTTTTTCAAGATCTATACGAATGGGCCGGTAGACTAAGGGACGTAGACATATCAAAGGGAAGCACGCGGTTTTGTACTTGCATGCGCATCGAGCCCGAAGCGACAAAGCTGTTTCGAACCGTCCCCGCATTAGCAAATTGTCGCGACGATAATGAGTTGATAGATCTCGTTGCCGATCTATTCTGTGAAATGAACCTACTGCATCCGTTTCGAGAAGGGAATGGCCGCGTTCAACGTTTCTTTTTCGAAGAGCTTTTATTTGCGCTTGGCTATGACGTAACATGGCCAAAGATATCTAGGCAGGAATGGATAGATGCGAATATCGCAGGGGTTCAGTTAAACCTTGAACCGCTAAAAATTATTTTCTCTCAAGC
>NZ_JBHRSD010000005.1:0-5243 GCF_042643375.1 Pseudoalteromonas fenneropenaei | reverse complement strand
CATTCTGTCGGCGTGTTTATATGCACAATATCCTTATTTTTTGCATACAATGCCGCAAGCATTTTGCCTCTAAATACGCACGAGAGTGCTTTGACTGGGTATAAGTAACGTTTCTTTATCACACACCACCTCCCTTGGCGTATCGACCCCGCTGGAATTAGGCAATGTAAATGAATATGCTGACTCAGAGTTTGCCCCCATGTGTGTAACACGCAGGTCATGCCCAATTGACCCTGACTTTTCTTCGCTGCAAACAGGGTCAGTGTCGCCCAAGCAGCTTGGAATAGACTTTGGTACACCAATACAGGCTGATGTTGAGCCAGTGGATTCAGTTCATGAGGCAGCGTAAATACCAAGTGGAAGTAACGGCACGGCAATAGTCTTGCTTGTTGCTTCGCTATCCACTGCTGTGTCGCATAGCCCTGACAACGTGGACAATGCCTATCTCGACAACTGCACCCAATACGTTCAACCTCAGAGCAAGCTTCGCATTGCCACTCTTGATACCCCAATTTACCCGTGCGACAAGATTGAATATGCTGACATGCTCTTATTTGCTGATAACTTATCGTATGGTGCTGTCGGTAGGATGCTAACCCCTCATGTAAAATATCGGCAATGTGGTACCCACTCACGGGGCTAACCAATTGGCCAGTAAATCCACACCACCATGCCCGAGTTCCGGCAGCCAATGCAGGTACGCCTCTGTGGTTTTTATGTTGTTATGCCCTAATTGATGTTGTAACTGGTGCAGCGGCATGCCTGCTTCAAGTTGATGAGTGGCATAGGCATGACGTAGTGCATGCGGGTGGCAGCGCGTCTCCAATCCTATTGCTTTAGCGTGTCTTAATAACCCCTTTCTGAAACAGGACACTGACATCACTTGGTCCGGTGCCCAACGTGAGTAAAAAAGCCACGTACTAGGATGATACATCCGCCAATACTGCCGTAACTGCTGCAACACACTTTCTGGCACTACGACATAACGCGATTTATCCCCTTTACCATGCTCAATTAAAATTGTGTGACGCTCACCACTGATGTCTTTCACTTTAATCCGCACTACCTCGCCCGCTCTCAATCCACAGCCGTAACACAATACAATCAGTGTCTTTAGTCGCATATCTTGGCAACTATCGACCAAATGCCGAGCGTCCTCTCGAGATAAATAACTTGGCACTTGCTGCTTAGCTTTAGGCAGCGCAATATCAAGGTTAAGTGGACGCTTTAGAATGTGTTTGAACAAAAACCAAATGCTGTTTATCTGTAGCTTTTGGCTGGCGCGTGACAAGCGACGTATCGCCGGTGTTCTAAAAAACGAATTGAGTTCTTCATCAGTGACTTGAGCCAACGGTTTATTGATATAACGACTTAGTTTTTGCAAGTGTTCACAGTAGCTTTTAGCGGTGCACTCTGAATACCCTAAATAACCGACTTCGACTTTTACTTGCTCTATCAGTGGGTCCATGTTTACCTCCGGATAAGTTGGAATACCCAAAGATAAGTGTGGTGAAAATGGTGAGGTTGGCGATCTCCGCGTAGCGGCTTAGTTCAACAGCGTATTACCGAGCATTTCGTGTAAGTCCGGATATCCACAATCCATCTTTCGAATGTTTTAGCAATACTATTTAAATATAAACAACACGTTACCAGTATCTAAGTATAGGTACAAGCAATTCTATCCACTTCAAAACCGAGCCTAGATTTAAACGAGACCTGAAGTCTCGTTAAGTCACTTTGAGAAGCGCTTTAAATTTATTGACTTACAAAAAATTTCCATTTAATCGAGCCTGTGGATAACCGGACTTAGCGAGACTGGGTCAGCCAAAATGCAGAATTGCATTTACACCTGTATATTTATACAGTCTTAAAGTATGGAGCGGCAAGATCTGCTATTCGCTCATAGTGAAGATCGTCTGTGTGCCAGAAGCAGACATTTCAACAAAGAATATCTGAGCTGAATAATAATCAGTCTTACGGAGTTATGGGGGGGTACCGAATAATGGAGAGGTTGACTAATTCTCTGGTGCATTTACCCTTACTTGTGGCCATAATGTAGTGGTCAAGTATTATCTGGCTACAAGCAAAGTGCTCGTTGGAGGTAGCCAAGTCAGACTTGAAAAATACTTTCTTGTTGGTCCGCCCCAATCCAAGCTCTTAACCCTTTTAACTCCGAAAAGTAAAACTCATGCATTAATGTTGGTTGAAGAGTGAAAAACCAACTGAAGATGAAGTTTTCAGAGAAACACCATATTATTTTCAAATAAAGAGGGGGGGTAGCTAGATACATTTTTCTTATGTCTAAAGTTGCAGTGACCATCTTGGGGGGAGCGATGTAACCATTAATAGGTAGATTATCGGTTAAGCGCTGAATAACGATTAAGCATAGAACAACTAAATTCAGTTCGAACTAAAGCGAAAAAAGCACCACAGCAAAGCTGTAGTGCTTTTTATTAGTTTGTTTAACTTAGCTGCTAATTTGCTTAGCTGCTTTAGTGTCAAACACCCCTTTAACAATTTGCCAGCTTACCGCTAAGGCACCTATGATAAAGACCACGTCACCTATAGTGCGGATCCAACGTAGTGTATGCAGTAAATCACTTTGCATAAAGGCTTCACTTCGTGCATACCATAAGCCTTCTGTGGCACTAGCATAAAACTGGATAAAGCCTATTGGTAATAAACTAGTGAATAGCATTAATACTAAGCCCACGTTTAACCACCAGAATGCGGTCTTCATTAGCTTTTCGTCAAACTGCAACTGTGGCCGAATGTAGCGCAATATTAATAAACAGAAGCCTAAGGCTAAGAAGCCATAAACACCAAATAATGCGGCATGAGCATGAGTTGGCGTGGTGTTTAAGCCTTGAATATAATACAGCGCTATAGGTGGGTTAATCATAAAGCCAAACACGCCAGCGCCTAACATATTCCAAAATGACACGGCAACAAAGAACATTATTGGCCATTTTAAATCTGCCATCCAAGGCGCACGGTTTTTCATCCGCCACTGTTCAAAGGCTTCATAACCTAATACCACTAAAGGCACTACTTCTAAGGCACTAAAAGTTGCCCCAACGGCCATAACCGGGGTAGTGGTACCCGAGAAATATAAGTGGTGGAAAGTACCAGGAACACCGCCTAGCAGAAATAAGGATGCCGAGGCTAAGCTAGCACTAGTTGCCATAGTGCGTGACACTAAGCCCATACTATGGAAAATAAAGGCTAAAGATACAGTAGCAAACACTTCAAAGAAGCCTTCTACCCATAAATGAACTACCCACCAGCGCCAGTATTCCATTACCGATAAGTTAGTCCGTTCGCCGTAGAATAAACCGGCGCCATAGAACAAACCAACACAGATAACCGAAGCACCAAATAAAGCTAATAAGTTTTTATCACCTGGGGCTTTAAAGGCGGGCACTATGGCGCGTAGCATAAGCACTAACCAGAATAAAATGCCGATGTATTTAATGATTTGCCAAAAGCGACCAATATCAATGTATTCATAACCTTGATGGCCAAACCAGAAGCTATATTCATGCGGAATAATTTGCATAATGGCAAAGTAGTTACCGGCGAATGAACCTGCCACTAAAACCACTAAGGCCCAGAATAAAATATCTACGCCAAGCTTTTGGAACTTAGGATCTTTACCGCCATTAATAATAGGTGCTAAAAATAAACCTGCGGCTAAAAAGCCCGTCGCAATCCAGAACATAGCCGCTTGTAAGTGCCATGTACGGGCTAGGCTGTAGGGTAGCCATTCGGTTGTATTTAAACCATAGAAACCATCACCTTCAATGGTATAGTGAGCAGTAAAGCCACCTAAGAACACTTGCAGGGTAAATAGTGCAACTACCACTACAATATACTTGCCCAACGATTTTTGTGAGGGGGTAAGTTTAAGGTTAGCTATAGGATCGAACTTTGGTGACACCGGCTCTTCGTCATCGTGTTTGCGTAAGAATGCCCAAGCCCAAACTAAGGCTCCAACACCAGCAATTAATAAAATAATACTAATTAAAGACCAAATTAAATTTTCAGCTGTAGGCTTATTATCAATTAACGGCTCATGGGGCCAGTTGTTGGTATAAGTGGCTGCATCTGGAGTACGCTCAGTTGAAGCAGCCCAAGCCGTCCAGAAGAAAAACTGTACCATTTGCTCTCTGCGCTCTAGTGAAGGCAGGGTGTTGTTTTTCATTGCATAGTTAGCACGGGTTTCGCTTAACGACGGATCATTACCAAATAATTTAATATAGTGATCAGCAGTTGTTGCAATGGCCTGTATACGGCGACTTGACAGCACTAGGGTGTCAGTGGCTTTATCATAAGTGTTAGTACGATAAGCTTCTTTTAACGCAAACTGTAAGCCATTTTGCTCAGCTGGCGTTAAACTGTCATAAGCTTTGTTATATTGATCTTGAGCGGCAAGCTCTAACCAAGCCAGTAATTCACGATGTAACCAATCTGCAGTCCAATCTGGTGCTTGGTAAGCACCATGACCCCAAATAGAGCCTAGCTGCATACCCCCGACAGATTGCCAGGCAGTTTGACCATCTAAAATACTTTCATTGGTCATTAATACCTTACCGTCTTGGTTAACTACTTTCGCCGGAATAGGTGGAGCAGAGCGGTAAACTTCTGCACCAAAATAACCCAGCACACCAAAGGTAATTGCTAAAACGGTGATTAATACCGACCAGAGTTTACGATATCCAGCCATAATCCCTCCAAAAACTACTAATAAAGCGCCAACAAGCCATTTAAAAATCCTATTATTGTAATAATGCATTAGATAGCTATCTAATACTCTAGTAGCAATACAAGAGTTAGACCAGTTTTTAACCGCAAATGTTTTTGTTGTAACCTGTTGAGCATAAGTGCTGGCTAGGTTCGTATACATCGCTTCTATTCAAGCTCGAGTCAGACAATCACAATAAACGGCATTTAAAGAACTCCCTGGTTCTGACCACTCGTTGCAACGGCGAACCAAGCGACTTGGAAAGTAGCTCTGTGCCAGAATCGGATATTACAATGTGCAGGTATTAAAGTCCGCTATTAGTCGTTAGCAGAACGTTAGTGTAAGGGCGATGAGCAGCGCAGCGGGTTATGGTCCCAGTATTCGGTGTAAATTATCTTGGCCGGTTTCAATATTATGCTGTAAAAAAAATCATGGTAACAACAGAGTTTAAAATTAATCACTCATAGATAGTAATTTTTTGGTAATAGGTTTGCCAGAC
>NZ_JBHRSD010000049.1:0-1053 GCF_042643375.1 Pseudoalteromonas fenneropenaei | reverse complement strand
AGGCGATGAAGGACGTACTAACTTGCGATAAGCCTAGTTGAGCCAGTAAGAGGCGCTTGAGACTAGGATTTCCGAATGGGGAAACCCACCTATTTATAGGTATCGTTAACTGAATACATAGGTTAACGAGGCGAACCGGGAGAACTGAAACATCTTAGTAACCCGAGGAAAAGAAATCAACCGAGATTCCGTTAGTAGTGGCGAGCGAACGCGGACCAGCCCTTAAGCTGAGTTGTAGTTAGTGGAATATGTTGGAAAGCATAACGGTACAGGGTGATAGTCCCGTACACAAAAACTTATACACAGTGAAATCGAGTAGGACGGGGCACGTGAAACCTTGTCTGAATATGGGGGGACCATCCTCCAAGGCTAAATACTCCCAACTGACCGATAGTGAACCAGTACCGTGAGGGAAAGGCGAAAAGAACCCCTGTAAGGGGAGTGAAATAGAACCTGAAACCGTGTACGTACAAGCAGTAGGAGCCCTTCGAGGGTGACTGCGTACCTTTTGTATAATGGGTCAGCGACTTATATTCTGTAGCGAGGTTAACCGAATAGGGTAGCCGTAGCGAAAGCGAGTCTTAACTGGGCGCTTAGTTGCAGGGTATAGACCCGAAACCCGGCGATCTATCCATGAGCAGGTTGAAGATCAGGTAACACTGATTGGAGGACCGAACCCACTCCCGTTGAAAAGGTAGGGGATGACTTGTGGATTGGAGTGAAAGGCTAATCAAGCCGGGAGATAGCTGGTTCTCCCCGAAATCTATTTAGGTAGAGCCTCGGACGAATACTACTGGGGGTAGAGCACTGTTAAGGCTAGGGGGTCATCCCGACTTACCAACCCTTTGCAAACTCCGAATACCAGTAAGTACTATCCGGGAGACACACGGCGGGTGCTAACGTCCGTCGTGAAGAGGGAAACAACCCAGACCGTCAGCTAAGGTCCCAAAGTGTATGTTAAGTGGGAAACGATGTGGGAAGGCTAAAACAGCTAGGAGGTTGGCTTAGAAGCAGCCATCCTTTAAAGAAAGCGTAATAGCTCACTAGTCGAGT
>NZ_JBHRSD010000048.1:0-89088 GCF_042643375.1 Pseudoalteromonas fenneropenaei | reverse complement strand
CAGCGCCGATGATAGTGTGGCAGCTGCCATGTGAAAGTAGGACATTACCAGGCACCTATTAAGAAGAACCCGCTCAATGAGCGGGTTTTTTGCTTTATGGGCTTCAAAACAAATTCAAAATAAACCGTAAGCTTCAGTTTCTTCTGGCTCAACATTAGCTAAATGTTGTGGTCGGAAAATGGCGGCTGGGTCGATGATCACTGAGTGATTTTTGCCGCGCTTAATGAGCCCTGTCATCATGCGCTTGGTTTGTGGATCTAAATCAAAGCCAGTATTAGTCAATTCACTTAATGGTTTGATATCGCCTTCATTGCAGCGGACATTATCCTCTACTTGGTCGACCAATAATCCAACATGAGGTGTTCTACCATCTAAAGTTGTGAAGACAATAATGGGTTTGTGATCTAACTCTATTTGCTCTCTAGCTGATTCAAACAAGCGCATCAGCTTTACATAAGTAGTGATGCGCTCCTTTTCTAAAAGCGCTAAAGCACCATCTTTATCTCCTTGTGCAGCAATGCTAAGCAGTTTATCGGCCAATTGATGGAGCTGTGAATGAGGCTGTTCGAACCTTGCTAATAAAGCTTTTAGATCTTCATTGTCCGTTTTAAAATTATAGTACCATTGGCCAAATTCACATTGGTGCGGATCTTTTGCTTTGGTGAAAGGAAGGTCGTGTAACAAGCTTTGCTCTAACGCACTGAGCCAAGCTTTGTGGTCTTGCTCACGGTCTTTTAATAACTGGATTAAAGCGCGATTGACTTCGTGTGATGATTTATCATTGAGGATGATACCCAAATCGAATATTGGCGTAGGTGTGCCCATATAGTCTTTGATACCTAAAAAGCTCGGGTTCTTGTTGGGTAGAGAAGTTAAGTTGCCTTCATAGCGTTCGGTTAACAAGATGTCTAAAATCTTCAAAGAGATTGTTTTCTTTCCGACTTTAAAGTTGATTAAGTCCATATCATCCTCTAACAATGTTTTTTCTTAGCATAGAACATTATTGGTAATTAGAGCGGAAAACCACAAAGTTATTTTCATTTTCGGCACTGCCAAACATAGATACAATATTTCGGTCTGACTTGCGGATTGTTTGCAGTTGCGCATATAAGCAACTTTGTTGCAATGGAGCTTCACATTGCTCAATTGCTTTACTGGTTAAGTAAGCATTGACGAACCCTTCAAAGGCAAGGCGAGTAGGTTTAACTGACTTGGTTTGCGCTAACTTTTGAAATGAAGCACATAAGGCAGTTTTGCATTTAGATGGGTCTGGCATTACTTCTGAACTCATCAGCGTCACAGGTTGAGTAATACGGCGGTATAGCTCAATGCTAGAGGCAAATGAAACTGTGGTATATATCAATGCTGGATTCGCTTTGCCCGCTTTATTGACAAATTCGGCGAGTGGGCTGTAAGTACCAACCATAGCAATTGCTTGTGCATCACTTTGCAGAATTTTGCGCAGTGCTTTATCTATATCTTCAGTATTACGGCGAAAACGAGAAATAAGCACAGGTTGTAAGTGGTGTTGTGCTAACACTTTAACTAAGCTCTTTTCCATGGTTAAGCCAAATTCATCAGCCTGTATAAACAGCGCAATGCGTTGCTTGCCATGTTCGTTGACCAAAAATTGGATCTGTTCTTCAGCCTCTTGCTGGTAACTCGCACGTAAATTCACGACTCGAAAGCTTTCTGGACTACGCAGGAAGTCGGCACCGGTAAAAGGAGTGATCAAAGGAACTTTACTGTATTCGAGTAGTGATTTTATCGCCCAAGTGGTTGGAGTGCCCATGTAAGTAAAGAGCGCATGAACCTTATACTGGTGAATGAATGCTTTGCTATTGAGGATGGTTTTTTGTGGCTCATAGCCATCGTCTAGCGCGATTAAACGAATGGTTTGCTGATTGATGCCGCCTTGAGCATTCATGGCATCAAAATAGAGTGCAGCGCCCTCTCTTAATTGAATGCCAATTTCTTTTGCCGGACCTTCAAAAGCGGCGGACATACCTAAGCGAATTTCTGCCGCAAAGCTAGGTAGATTTGCGCCACATGCTATGAGCAAAAGTATTCTCAAGAGCATTCTATAACGGGGACTGAGCCACTTGTTTAACCCGAAAGTGAAGAAACTTTTGCACCACATCATTTAGCATTTGCTCAAATTGTTTTTTTCCTGAAAGCGACAACTGCGCCACTAAGGTTGAACTACACCAACCTTGTAATACAAAGCGTACTATTAACAGCTGTTCGGTATTGCTTAATTGATAAAGTTGCTCGGGATATCGACAGGCAAATTGCCACAGTACCGGCTGAAGCTGAGCACTTGCGGCTTTTGCGAGCGGCAGTGGCAGTATTTCTTGCGGAGCAAGGTGCGTAGTCGAATGTCGCTGTTGCCATAAGCTTAGCACTAAATCGCTATTTAGCTGCTTGAAGTAAGTCAAAAGTTGATAAGGTAGTTGGACATGGAATTGTTGCTGCCAAGTTTGTACTGAGAGGAGCTCTTGTGTCGCCAGCGGTTTAACGACTAAAAGAGAATGCTCACCACTGGCTTTATCTGCTCGATAGCCGAGTTTGATGGCTTGATAATCATGACGAAACCAAAATTTCACTAACTCACTTTGGGCACCAAAACTACTACCGAGTAATTTTACCTCTGGCATAAGAGCAGCTTCGACTCGCGAGAGTAGTATGCTGCCAAGTCCTTGCCCTTGTAATGTGGGGGCAACTGCAACACGTACAATGCGGGCGATGTTGCGCTGGCACCAAGTCGCATCACCTGTTAATAAAGTCAGTTGCTGCGCGAGTAAATGCCCGCGTGGACGCCGGCTACCAGATGCGATAGCTTGGCTTAAATCGCTACTCAGGCCGCCCTCAATTGCTACCACGCAAGCCGCCACAATGGTATTGGCTGATTCAAGGATATAAATGCGCTGATTGGGGGTATCCAGCAACTGGCGTAAATCATTAACTGAGGTTTGATAATGAGCCAATACTAACAAAGCAAATAGTTGCTGGAGCTGAGTTTCATCACGACATAATTGCTCAGTGGTTAGTTCTTTAAAGGTTGGCTGATTTGCCTGCACTTTATCAGGATACTGACTGTCCAATGCAAACAAGTGATTAATGCTGTGTTCGAGCGGATCTGCCGCCGCATAGCGGATCGGCGTATTGAGCGTGATGACTTGGTGATTGGGTGCCTGCTTAGCTAACAAACGCATAAATTTGAGGGTGTAGCCACGGCCATTGCCTTCATAACCAATAATGGTGCTGGCAAATACCGCATTTGGATAAGCACCAAGCAATTGCTGCAAAATGGCAACGGGAATGGCTGCGGCTTCATCGACCAATAACATATCGCAACTTGGGCGCTGTGCCAGCACTTGATCGGGTGGCATAAATCTTATATTGGCAAACTCTGTTGGGTATTTATCCGCACTGTTATCGGCACCAAGGTGTTTGAAAACACTATGTACAGCATCATGTTGTTGGGCACAGAGAATAAAGTTTTGCTCTGGTAATGCCTTAGCGATAAGACCTAACGCACTTGATTTACCGCGGCCGCGATCGGCATTAATCAACACAGGTAAGTTGCGTTTATGCTGTAACGCTGTCACAACCTTATTTATGCAGGCCTGTTGGTCGCGAAAATCCAGGGCTTGGGCAGGTACTGCTGTTGGCATAGTTAGGGTGAGGCCATCACGCTCAGACAACAACCAAGGCGACATGGCCTGAAATAGCTGCTGCCAGCGCATTAAAAACGGACTCTGGGATTGTGTATGTTCTGCAGAGCACCATAAAGCCAGCGCTGGGTCACGAAATGTGGCAAGTGTGGATAATTCTGGCAGCAGTAATACCAACAGTCCACCGGCGGCAACCGTACCACTCAGCGCGGAAAGTTTGTTCGGCACTACTCCAGCAAAACCATCATAAATAGCCAGCGGCCATTCTTGACCTAAGATCTGGTGTAAATGTTCAGGCCAAATGGCAGCAGGTAGCTGCTGGCTGAGCCGCAGCTGGGGCTGATGAATGGGGAATAAGGTGCTGACTGCCTCATAGCAGAATGTGACAGAGCCGCAGATCAGCAAGAGTTGGCGATGGCGCGCCAGCTTAAGACGCGCCGTGGCGGTAGACAACTGCTGGTTATAATGGTTGTAGTCGTGCATAAGCGGTGACTAACCATTTACTACCCACATCATCAAAACTCACTTGGATGCGTGATTGCGCGCCGCTGCCTTCATAATTGAGTACAGTGCCAGCGCCAAACTTAGCATGTAATACTCGCTGACCTAAGTTATAGCCACTGTCTTCAAATGCGGCGTGGGTTACTGCTGAACTGAATCGACCCGCAGCTACAGGGCGGGTGACTTGGGTTTTGATGCGAATTTCTTCCACGCAATCTTGTGGTAGCTCTCGGATAAACCGCGATGGACTATGGTATTTTTCTTGACCATAAAGACGGCGACTTTCCGCATGACAAATATACAGCTTAGTCATGGCACGGGTCATACCAACATAGCAAAGTCGGCGTTCTTCCTCGAGACGGCCTGATTCTTCATGGCTTTGCTGTGAAGGAAACATACCTTCTTCCACCCCGACCATAAAGACCAGCGGAAATTCTAGCCCTTTTGCCGAGTGTAAGGTCATCATTTGCACTGCGTCTTCGTGTTCCTCGGCTTGACCTTCGCCGGCTTCTAACGAGGTATAAGCCAAGAAGCCTTGCAGTGGAGAGCTAAACTCTTCTTCTATCGGTGGTTCGTATTGACCACAAGCATTGATTAATTCTTCTAAGTTCTCAACGCGGGCGCGGCCTTTCTCGCCTTTTTCGGCTTGGTACATGGCCATTAGGCCTGAGCGCTCAATAGCAAACTTAGCTTGTTCCGCTAGTGGTAAGTCAAGTAGTTGATCGTCAATCTGTTCAACAATATCAATAAATTGTTGTACTGAGTTGGCTGCGCGGCCAGAGAGGTGTTTCTCGGCCAAAATGGCTTTCGCGGCATGCCATAAAGGTTGAGAGGTGTGGCGTGCGCAGTCACGAATATGGCTTAAGGTTTTTTCGCCGATACCGCGTGCTGGGGTATTGATAATACGTTCAAATGCGGCATCGTCGTTACGATTGCTGACTAAGCGTAAATAACACAACGCATCTTTGATTTCTTGGCGTTCGAAAAAGCGCATACCGCCGTAAATGCGATACTTAATGCTTTCTTGTAGTAGCGCTTCTTCTAAAATACGGGATTGCGCGTTGCTGCGGTAAAGGATCGCACAGTCTTGCAGCGCATTACCGCCTTGCAACCAAGTTTTAATTTTGCCGACCACAAAACGGGCTTCGTCCAATTCATTGAACGCGGCATACACAGAGATAGGTTCACCTTCAATGCCATCAGTCCACAAGCTTTTCCCCATCCGCTCTGCGTTATTCTCTATCAGCGCATTGGAGGCCTTTAGAATCGTGCTAGTAGAGCGATAGTTTTGCTCTAAGCGAATGGTTTCGGCCTTAAAGTCGTCCAAAAACTGGCGAATGTTTTCAATGCGCGCACCGCGCCAACCGTAAATGCTTTGGTCATCATCGCCGACTATCATCATGGAACTGTTGGCGCCGGCCAATAAACGCAGCCATAAGTATTGAATGCGGTTAGTATCTTGGAACTCATCGACCAGAATATGGGCAAAGCGGTTTTGATAATGACGTAACAGCGTTGGCTGGGTATTTAATAGTTCATAACAACGTAGCAATATTTCTGCGAAGTCGACTAAACCCGCGCGGTCACACGCATCCTGATAAGCGGTGTAGACTTTCAGCATCATCTGTTCATTGATATCAAACGCTTGAATGTCTTTAGGGCGAATGCCTTCGTCTTTTTGCGCGCCGATATACCAAGCAAACTGTTTGGCAGGCCATTTCTTCTCATCGATATTGAGGTTTTTCAATAAACGCCGAATAAGACGCAGTTGATCGTCACTATCCAGCACTTGGAATGCTTCAGGTAAACCAGCCTCGCGATGATGGGCGCGTAAAATACGGTGCGAAAGACCGTGGAAAGTGCCAATCCACATGCCAGAAACTGGGCCTTGTAAGGTCGCTTCAACGCGGCCACGCATTTCTTTCGCGGCTTTGTTGGTAAAGGTCACAGCGAGAATACTATAAGGTGAACTTTGCTCGACTTGCATTAACCATGCAATACGATGTACCAGCACGCGGGTTTTACCCGAGCCAGCGCCTGCTAATACCAGCATATTTTGCAGCGGTGCGGCTACGGCATCGCGCTGTTTGTCGTTCAAGCCATCAAGTAATTCAGAAACGTCCATCGTGTCACCTATAATGCATGTGAACGAAGAGTATACCTGTAAGCCAAAGGCAAGCCCAGTAGCATTGCCAAAGCTTACTGGGTGGTTTTCATAAGTAATTAATAATTAATAATAAAAAACATTTATCTAACTGTATAAAAAAACAGTGCTAGCTGCTTTCTAACACTGATTTTAAGCGCGATTGTACTTCCTGCACTAGTAAATCGGGCTGGAACTTAGATAAAAACGCATTACAGCCGACTTTTTCTACCATGGCGTGATTAAAACTGCCACTCAGAGAGGTGTTTAAAATCACGTATAAGTCACGCAAGCGCGGGTCGTTACGAATTTCATAAGTAAGGCGATAGCCGTCCATGACCGGCATTTCAGCATCGGTGATCACAGCCAATAATTCTTTGGTGACATCAATGCCTTCATCCGCCCAATTTTTCAATAGGTTTAAGGCTTCTTGGCCATCTGTAGTGGGGATGATTTCAATGCCCAATTGCGCGAGTGTGTCCGAAACCTGACGGCGCGCAGTAGCAGAATCATCCGCGTGCAAGATTTTCCGACCATGGAATTCATTAATAATGGCTTTGTCTAAAATCCCTTCTGGGATCTCCACTTTATATTCGACAATTTCCGCCAGCACTTTTTCTACGTCGATAATTTCGACTAAATGCTCAGTGTTACCACGCTTGAGTTTGGTCAGCGCAGTTAAATAGTGATTGCGACCCACAGAGCGGGGCGGCGGCATAATATCAGTCCAAGTGGTGTTGATGATTTGATCTACCTTACCAACTAAAAATGCTTGTACGGTACGGTTGTATTCGGTGATCACCAAATTGCAGTCTTTCTCATCGCGTGGGCAAGCAGGCATACAAATCGCTTGGCGTAAATCAATCACAGGAATGGATTCACCGCGAATGTTGGTGACACCCGCAACCTTGGGATGGGCGTTGGGCATTTTATTAAGATGGGGTAGTTTTACCACCTCTTTGACTTTAAACACGTTGAGTGCAAAAAAATGATGGCTGTGGAGATGAAATAGCAATAATTCTAGGCGGTTTTCTCCCACTAACTGCGTTCTTTGATCAACGGATGCCAATACTCCGGCCATACTTCTCTCTGTGTTCAATTTGTCACCAACCTCAAGTATATACCTAAAATTACGGCAAAGGCGAGAGATCGTAAAGGATTAGTATGGAAACCCTTTGCTTTGCGCTGTGGTTGTCGTAAGGTGTGAAAAATTGCAACAAGCATGGCAGTTTAAGGATTATGCCAATTTTATTTAAACGTTTATTTGCGGTCGTGGTACAGCACATTGACAGCGCCAGTTGGCAAATGTTGCTAGCGGCAATTTTGTCTCATATGGGGCTGACTTGGCTGGCATTATCACTCACGGGTGAGCAAGCTCTATTGGATGCTAGTACCTTTGTTTATTACTATATCGTCACGACTTCTACAGTGGGTTATGGTGATTTTAGCCCCAGCACCGAGTTGGGGCGTTGGGTAGTAGCGCTGTGGCAAATTCCCTTTGGCTTAGCGCTGTTTGGTATCATGTTAGGGAAAGTTGGGCAGTTAGCGACATTTTGGATTAGAAGAGCAATGACAGGTATGAAAGACTTTTCGCATTTGACGGATCACATCATTATTTTTGGCTGGCACCCAGTGCGCACCAAAAAAATCATTGACTATATTCTTGCTGATAGTAAGCGCTCAGCACGGCGCATTTTATTAGTGGTAAACGATGAGTTAGAGCACCCCTTTTTACACTATCCTGAAGTTGATTTTGCCCGCCTCAGCAGTTTTACCGATGATACTGAGCTGGCCAAGGTAGCGCTCGCACACGCGGATAAAATTATTTTGGATGGCAAAGATGATGACCAAACCTTTACCACCGCGTTAAAAATAAGCCCTATGGTAAAAAGTGATTGCCATATCAGTGCACACTTTTTAGACGAGAGTAAAGTCGAACTGCTATTGGCGCATTGCCATAACGTTGAATGCTCGAGCAGCAAATCGGCAGAAATTTTAGTTCGTTCTATGCAAGACCCAGGCTCCAGTCGCGTGCAGGAAGAATTACTCTCAACCTTACATGGCGATACGCAATTTAGCTTACGTTTGCCCGATGAGCTTGAACCGCTGTTATTTGGTGATATTTTTCAAACTTTCAAAATCAAATATAACGCTATTTTACTTGGCGTGGCGCATGATTTAAGTGCGAAAAATATGGATTTGAACCCGCCGTTGGATTATCAGATCCGCGGTGGTGATATTCTCCACTATATTGCTCCGGAGCGGATCTTAAGCCACGAAGTGGATTGGCGCGCATTCGCTAAAGGGCGCTAATGTATAGCTTAGTATTGCTGATTGTAGCGGTGTGCGCCTATTTAATGCCAATAGGCATGATCATTCGCAGCCGCCGCACGGTAGGACATGAGAAAAACCTGTGGTTAATAGCAGCCCTGATTTTCTCTTGGGTTGCCTTACTGCTGTACTTAACCGTCGTGCCTAAACACCGCGCTGCCCAGCAAACGAAAGCCAAGCAGCGACGGCACTAATCATCTTGCCATTACCTAATGCTACTGACCGAGCTTCACTAAGTATTGCCATTCACTGGCACTGACCGGCATAACTGAAAGTCGACCAGCCTTTTTCAGTGCCAGATCGGTAATTGCTGGGTCGGCTTTAATTGCTTGTAAGGTGACAGGTTTTTTAAAGTGGCTGAGGTATTGTACAGTGACACCTACCCAGCGCGGTTTATCCGCTGGGGATTTTGGGTCGTAATAAATACTTTCAGGATTAAACTGATGAGGGTCAACGGCGGCCGCAGCGGTTACGACGGCAATACCCATGATCGCTGGCACTTTACAACTCGAGTGATAGATAAACACCTGATCGCCAACTTTAACTTCATCACGCAGAAAATTACGTGCTTGATAGTTACGGATCCCTTCCCAAAAAGTACTCGAGTTTGGATTGTTCTTTAAATCGTCCAGCGAAAAGGTATCGGGTTCGGTTTTAAATAACCAATAATTCATCATGTGACTCTTTCAGTTAGGTTACTCGCAGTGTAACTCAGGCTGGCCGCGAGTTAAAACCAAAACGGCACGTACAAGGCTTGTGTAAATCCGAGGTTTTTTGCACTATTGTGTATAATTATGCCCACAGTATTTGGCGTTATAGGCCGGTGGCAAGTAAGCGCTTCCTCATGAACATAGTTATGTCATTGAGATAAGCGGACGCCGCAATACCGCTGCAACGTCAAATAGTAAAGGGATATCGGGTTTTACGATGAATGAGGAAAACTATGAGTCAGGTGCTTCAAAATTTATTGTCGCTGCTGAAATTAGAAGAAATTGAGCAGGGTATTTATCGTGGGCAAAGCCAAGATCTGGGTTTTCGTCAGGTGTTTGGTGGCCAAGTAATGGGGCAGGCGCTTTCTGCTGCCAAAGAAACGTTACCAGAAGGGCGTTATGTTAACTCCCTGCATTCTTATTTTTTGCGCCCTGGTGATGCGGCAAAGCCAATTGTGTATGACGTCGAAAATATCCGTGATGGTAAAAGTTTTTCTACCCGCCGCATCAGCGCGATTCAATACGGTAAACCGATTTTCTATATGACGGCCTCCTTCCAAGGCGATGAAGAGGGCTTATCGCATCAAACTCCCATGCCAGAAGTGCCTGGGCCGGAAGAGTTGCGTTCCTCACTAGAATTTTATCAAGATCATGCCGCAGAAATACCAGAAGCTATCCGCTCTAAGTTTACACAGGAAATGCCAATTGAAATGCGCCCGGTGAATTTCCAAAGCCCATTCTTACCGAAAGTCACCGAAGCGGTGCGGCATGTGTGGTTTAAAGCTAACGGTGCCATGCCTGATGACCGTCGCATTCACAATTATTTGCTGGCGTATGCGTCTGATTTTGAGTTTTTGCCCACCGCCTTACAGCCGCATGGTGTATCGTTTATGCAGCCGAATATGCAAGTGGCGACCGTTGACCATGCGATGTGGTTCCACCGTCCATTTAGAATGGATGAATGGATGCTCTACAGTGTTGATAGCCCAAGTGCCAGTAACGGCCGCGGTTTAGTGCGCGGGCAATTCTTTAATCGCAAAGGCGAACTGGTGGCTTCGACTATTCAAGAAGGGGTGATGCGCCAGCGTTAAGGAATGGCAAGATGGCGTTTGGGTTGCTTTCTTTAAGCGAAATGTGCGTCAAAATAAGGTAATGCAGAATGAAAATGAGCGAACCAGATGGTTCGCTCATTTGTATCAATCGCTATGACTCGTGACTGTATCCGCAATCGATTGCCAAACACGAGCTGGTAATAACGTAACTAAAGTATGCTGGAGCGCCGCCAGCTTGTCATTTCCACACAAGGTCTGTGTTTCACTGCAGGTTAATAATCCTTGCGACTTCATCGAGTGAACTAAAGATGCGAGTACCTTGGCGTCAAAAAACTCAGGGCTCTTGATGCCATGCAGGCGACCTAATCGACCTGCCAACGTCTGATAATCTGCTTCTAAAGCGGCGGCTTCGTAATCAGGTTTACCAAGGACTAATGCAGACAATATCGCATAGCGCTCTAACGTTAATTGAATGGTGCGACCGAGCAGTTCAAGTTGACTGCGGGTTTGGCTATCGCTGTTCATCTCAAATAGGTCGTCTTTGCGCGTCACTAACCCCTGCTGTTCGAAACCGGTCAAAACGTCTGCGATATAGTCATCGCGAAGTGGATTTAAAAACCATTCATCGGCAAACAGAGGGTAAAGCTTTTCTAAATGAGCAAAGCAGCTATCAACGGTGACTTTGTCTTTATAAAGTAAGAACTGCGCGATCACAGCTGGCACTGCAAATAGGTGCAGTACGTTGTTTTTGTAATAATTCACTAAGGTTTGTTCGCGCTCAGTGATAGTGACAATATCACCGAAGCTATCGTGGTACACATCGAACTTTTTCAGCGTTAATGCATGTTCCAACAACGCTTCTGCGGACTCAGTTGGCTGTGTCGTATCACGGTGGTAGGGTGCGGTCTTTTGTAACGCCAGATAAAACTCGAGTTGGGCCAGTAGCTTTGTTTTACTTAAGGAGAATTGTTCTGCACTGAGCAAAACTAAAGACAGCAAGTTCACCGCATTGAGCGCCGCTGAACTATTGATGTTGGTCATGATTTTATCGGCAAGTACAGCAACTTGGTCATTCAGCCACGCTGGCTTTTGGGTTTCAGTTGGGTGAATAGCCTCACGCCAATCCGGCTGATGCTCATTTAAGAACTGATTGACGTTAATGGGCTCTGCAAAGCTTAAATAACCGCGGCCATAGTTTTTCAAGTTTTTAATGGCTTTAAATACGCCAAAAATAGACTCATTCTTTTTATGGCTACCGGCAAGCTCTTTCAGATAGGTATTGATCTCCATCACATGCTCATAGCCGATATACACGGGCACGATGGAAATCGGGCGGTCAATTCCACGTAGCATAGCTTGCAGCGACATCGCCAACATACCGGTTTTAGGCGGTAATAAACGTCCAGTGCGGCTGCGGCCACCTTCGGTGTAGTATTTAACCGAGTAACCTTTGATAAACAGCTGACTGAGGTATTCTTTAAACACTGCTGAGTACAACTTATTACCAGCAAAGGAGCGGCGGATAAAGAACGCACCAGAGCGGCGGAAAATACCACCGGCTGGGAAAAAGTTAAGATTCACGCCCGCCGCGATGTGCGGTGGCACTAAGCCTTGGTGATAAATTACATAGGTCAGCAGTAAATAGTCCATGTGACTGCGATGGCAAGGTACGTAAATGATCTCGTGGCCTTTATCGGTCAGTTCATGTACTCGCTCAACATGGCGAATATCGATGCCGTTATAGAGCTTGGTCCACAGCCAAGTGAGAATGCGGTCAGCAACGCGCACCATAGCATCGGAATAGTTAGCGGCAATTTCGTCGAGCATTTTTAAAGCTTCACGGCGCGCTTCGTCGTGGCTTAAGCCTTTGCTTTTGGCTTCTTCGGCAATGGCATTTTTAATGCTGGGCGAAGCCAGTAAGCCATTAAAGAGTTGCTCTCGGGTTGGTAACTTTGGCCCAGTTGCCGCTAATTTTTGCCGACGGAAATGCACCCGCGCCACGCGTAACAGTTTATGAGGCAACTCATCGACATCGGCTTTGTCATTAAGCAATTGGTTGATTTCAATCGGACGACTAATGCGGACAAAGTTATTGCGGCCTGAAAACAACACGACAAAAAATTTGCGAAACCAGCTTGGCGTCAGTGAACCTGAGATCAAAGTCGCCAAGCCAGGCTTTTCTTTACCCGGCGCGCGGCCCCATAAAATGGTGACTGGGATAATTTGTACTTTAGTACCGGGCGCGGCACGTAATGCTTGGAAAATTGCTTGGCCTTGCGCGAGGGCTTGACTTTGTTTGGCGCTCTCGCTGAATAGCCGAGGTGGGTTTTGGATGCCAATAAAGCTCGGTAATCTTGCATTTCCTAGCGTTGTTTCGCCACTGGCTTTTGGTAAGCCAAGTTTGCGGCAAATCGCATCTAACGCGGCGAGGTCGGAATAGGCATTAAGCCGTGCGACATAAAAAGTCGCAATGCTTGGGTCTAAACCATATTGGCGTACCGGATCGGTGGGCAATAGTTTGCTTTTCACCAATAATGCGTTGCCAAGCTTTGCCAACGCTAACATAACACGGGATGTGATGCGCATCTATCTACCTTGCGTAACCATAAAAACAACTGGACAGACCATTGTAACCCAGCCTAATCAGAATGCGAAATGTCGAAGTGACACCCAAGATGGGCATTTAAAAATAACTTAGCATTTGTTGTTGCATTTATCACCAATATCATTATAATGTGCGGACTTTCAAAAGTAGGGTTCGCCCGAAACCGAAAGCTTAGTAAAGAGTCTGGATTTCAGACCTAGTAACAGGAACTCCGATTTGGAGTTCAACGGTAGATATAAGAAAACACTGACCTCTTGCGTAAGTAAGATTGGTTTGGTGGTTTTTTTATGCTCTTTTTAAATGCTCTTTTATTTGAGGTTTAAGAATGTCTAATCAACGCATTCGTATTCGCCTAAAAGCTTTTGACCACCGTTTGATTGACCAATCAACGGCGGAAATCGTGGAAACTGCGAAACGCACTGGTGCGCAGGTACGTGGTCCAATCCCACTTCCTACTCGCTTTGAACGTTTCACTGTATTGATCTCTCCTCACGTTAATAAAGACGCGCGTGATCAATACGAAATCCGCACCCACAAACGTCTGATCGACATCGTAGAACCAACTGACAAGACAGTTGACGCGCTAATGCGCCTTGACCTTGCAGCTGGCGTTGATGTTCAAATCAGCCTGGGTTAATCGGAAGATTAGAGAGGTTTTAGGAAAATGGCATTAGGTCTAGTCGGTCGTAAAGTGGGTATGACACGTATCTTCACTGAAGATGGTGTATCTATCCCTGTGACAGTTATCGAAGCGACGCCTAACCGTGTTACTCAGATCAAATCTGAAGCAACAGACGGTTATAACGCGCTTCAAGTTACTGCAGGCGAGAAAAAAGCAAGCCGCGTAAACAAACCAGCAGCGGGTCACTTCGCTAAAGCTGGCGTTGAAGCGGGTCGCGGCCTGTGGGAATTCCGTCTAAATGGCGGTGAAGGCGAGTTTGAAGTTGGTTCAGCGCTTACAGTAGAAATCTTCTCTGAAGTTTCTCTAGTAGACGTAACTGGTACTTCAAAAGGTAAAGGTTTCCAAGGTGGTGTTAAGCGCTGGAATTTCCGCACTCAAGACGCTACTCACGGTAACTCTGTATCTCACCGTGCTCCTGGTTCAATCGGTCAAAACCAAACACCTGGTCGCGTTTTCAAAGGTAAGAAAATGGCTGGCCACTTAGGTGCTGAGCGTGTGACTACTCAGAATCTTGAGCTAGTGCGTGTTGACGCAGAACGTAACTTGCTATTAGTTAAAGGTGCAGTACCTGGCGCTATCGGCGGTGACGTTATCGTTAAACCTGCTGTTAAAGCATAAGTCCTGGAGATTTAGTGATGGAATTAGCAATTAAAGGCGCTGGTGCGCTTGAAGTTTCCGAAGCTACTTTTGGACGTGAGTTTAACGAAGCACTAGTACACCAAGTAGTTGTTGCTTATGCAGCAGGTGCTCGTCAAGGTACTCGTGCTCAGAAGACACGTTCTGAAGTAAGCGGTACTGGTATGAAACCATTCCGCCAAAAAGGTACTGGCCGTGCTCGTGCTGGTTCATTCCGCAGCCCAATTTGGCGCTCGGGTGGTGTGACATTTGCTGCTAAGCCGCAAGATCACAGCCAAAAAGTTAACCGTAAGATGTATCGCGGTGCGATTAAGAGCATTCTTTCTGAACTAGTGCGTCAAGATCGTTTAGTTGTTGTTGAGAACTTCACTCTAGAAGCTCCAAAAACTAAATCACTTGTTGCTAAGTTGAAAGAGCTTGAGCTTAAAGACGTGTTAATCGTGACTGAAGAAGTAGATGAGAATCTATTCCTTTCTGCACGTAACTTGTACAAAGTTGATACACGTGATGTTGCTGGTATCGACCCAGTAAGCCTAATCGCTTTCGATAAGGTACTTATTACTGCAGGTGCTGTTAAGCAACTTGAGGAGGCGCTAGCATGATCCGTGAAGAACGTCTTTTAAAAGTAATCCTTGCTCCTCACATTTCTGAGAAGAGCACTATCTCTGCTGAAACGAACAATACTATCGTTTTCAAAGTAGCTAAAGATTCAAACAAAGCTGAAATCAAAGCTGCTGTAGAGAAGCTGTTCGAAGTTGAGGTAACTGGTGTTCGCACTCTAGTTGTTAAGGGTAAGACAAAGCGTACTGGTATGCGTTTCGGTCGTCGTTCTGACTGGAAAAAAGCTTACGTTACTCTTAAAGAAGGCAGTGAGCTAGACTTCGTCGGCGGCGCTGAGTAATAAGGGGAGTTAGAATTATGGCACTTCAAAAGTGTAAACCAACTTCTGCGGGTCGTCGTCACGTAGTTAAATTGGTTAACCCAGATCTACACAAGGGTAAGCCATTTGCACCACTTTTAGAGAAAAACTCTAAGTCTGGTGGTCGTAACAACAACGGTCGCATCACGGTTCGTCACATCGGTGGTGGTCACAAGCAACACTATCGTTTAATTGACTTTAAACGTAACAAAGACGGCATTCCAGCTGTTGTTGAGCGTCTAGAGTACGATCCAAACCGTAGCGCAAACATCGCTCTTGTTTTATACAAAGACGGTGAGCGTCGTTACATTATCGCTCCTAAAGGCTTAAAAGCTGGCGATCAAATCCAGTCTGGTGTTGATGCACCAATCAAAGCTGGTAATGCGATGCCAATGCGTAACATGCCTGTAGGTGCTACAGTTCACAACGTTGAACTTAAGCCAGGCAAAGGCGCGCAAATCGCTCGTTCTGCTGGTGCTTATGTACAAATCCTTGCTCGTGAAGGTCAATACGTAACGCTACGTCTTCGTTCAGGCGAAGTTCGTAAAGTGCTAGCTGACTGTCGCGCTACGCTGGGTGAAGTAGGTAACTCTGAGCACATGCTACGTGCACTAGGTAAAGCTGGTGCGCAACGTTGGCGCGGTGTTCGTCCTACTGTTCGTGGTGTTGCCATGAACCCAGTAGACCACCCACACGGTGGTGGTGAAGGTCGTACTTCTGGTGGTCGTCACCCTGTAACTCCATGGGGCGTACCAACTAAAGGTAAGAAGACTCGTAGCAATAAGCGTACTGATAAGTTTATCGTACGTCGTCGTTCTAAATAACAGTTGAGGAATTGCCATGCCACGTTCTCTCAAGAAGGGTCCATTCATTGACCTACACTTGCTGAAGAAGGTAGAGAAAGCGTTGGAAAGCGGTGACAAGAAGCCTATTAAGACTTGGAGCCGTCGTTCAATGATCATTCCAACAATGATCGGATTGACCATCGCTGTCCATAATGGTCGTCAGCACGTACCTGTATTCGTTACAGACGAAATGATCGGTCACAAACTAGGTGAATTTGCACCTACACGTACTTACCGCGGCCACGCTGCGGATAAGAAAGCTAAGAAGCGTTAATAGGGGAATATGATGGAAGCATTAGCTAAACATAAATACGCCTCTAGTTCGGCGCAGAAAGCACGTCTAGTGGCTGATCAAATTCGCGGTCTACCAGTAGCTCGCGCTCTTGATATCCTAGCTTACAGCCCTAAAAAAGCGGCTGCATTGGTTAAAAAAGTACTTGAGTCTGCTATCGCTAACGCGGAGCACAACGAAGGTGCCGACATTGATGAGCTTAAAGTGGCGAAAGTATTTGTTGACGAAGGTCCAACAATGAAACGCATTATGCCACGTGCTAAAGGACGCGCAGACCGCATCCAGAAGCGTACAAGCCACATCACTGTTGTGGTTTCGGATCGCTAGGAGATATAAGTAATGGGACAAAAAGTTCATCCTACTGGTATTCGCCTAGGTATCTCTAAACCTTGGGTATCTACATGGTATGCGAATACAAAAGATTTCTCTGAACAGCTTTTTGGCGATCACAAAGTGCGTCAATACCTTACTAAGGAATTGAAAGCTGCTTCTGTGTCTAAAATCGTGATTGAGCGTCCAGCTAAATCAATCCGCGTAACAATTCACACGGCTCGTCCAGGTGTTGTTATCGGTAAAAAAGGTGAAGACGTTGAGAAGCTACGTCAAGCAGTGACTAAACTGACTGGTGTACCTGCTCAAATCAACATCTCTGAAGTACGCAAGCCTGAGCTTGATGCACAACTAGTTGCTGACGGTATCGCGTCACAATTAGAGCGTCGTGTTATGTTCCGTCGCGCTATGAAGCGTGCGGTACAAAACGCAATGCGTATTGGTGCAAAAGGTATCAAAGTTGAAGTTAGCGGCCGTTTAGGCGGTGCTGAAATCGCGCGTTCTGAGTGGTACCGTGAAGGTCGTGTACCTCTACACACTCTACGTGCTGATATCGACTACGCAACTTCTGAAGCGTTAACCACTTACGGTATCATCGGTGTTAAAGTTTGGATTTTCAAAGGCGAAGTGATTGGTGGTTTACCACTAAATGCACAAGAGCAAGAGAAGCCAGCTGCGAATAAGCGTGCACCGAAGAAAGCCAAGAAAAGTGCTAAGTAAGAGGTAGCGATTAAATGTTACAGCCAAAACGTACCAAATTCCGCAAAGTACAAAAAGGTCGTAACCGCGGTGTTGCGACCAGCGGTAACAAAGTTAGCTTCGGTTCTTTCGGCTTGAAAGCGATTGGCCGTGGCCGTATGACTGCTCGTCAAATCGAAGCAGCTCGTCGTGCTATGACCCGTCACGTCAAGCGTCAAGGCAAAATCTGGATCCGTGTGTTCCCAGACAAGCCAATTACAGAGAAACCGTTAGAAGTTCGTATGGGTAAAGGTAAAGGTTCTGTAGAATACTGGGTAGCAGAAATTCGCCCTGGTAAAGTACTTTACGAGATGGAAGGTGTTTCTGAAGAGCTTGCTCGTGAAGCATTCGACCTAGCTGCTCGTAAATTACCTTTCAAAACAACATTTGTAACTCGGACGGTAATGTAATGAAAGCTAGCGAACTTAAAGACAAAAGTGTAGCAGAGCTACAAGCTGAACTTTTAGAGCTTTTACGTGAGCAGTTTAACCTGCGCATGCAAACTAGCACTGGTCAGCTAGCTCAAACTCACCAGTTGAGAAAAGTACGTCGCGACATCGCGCGTGTTAAAACGGTTATCAACCAGAAGGCAGGTGCATAATGAGCGATAAAATCCGTACTCTTCAAGGTCGTGTTATTAGCGACAAAATGGACAAGTCAATCGTTGTTGCTATCGAGCGTCAGGTTAAGCACCCGATCTACGGTAAATTCATCAAACGTACAACTAAGTTGCACGTACATGATGAAAACAACTCAGCTCTAGCTGGTGACTTAGTTTCAATTCGTGAGTGTGCGCCAATTTCTAAGACTAAATCTTGGACTTTGGTAGACGTAATTGAGCGTCCAAAACAAGCTTAATTTTTATAATTAAGTCTGTTTAGAAGAAGCCTCGGCCTTTGGTCGAGGCTTTTTTTTGCCTGTAATATCATGCTGATATAGCTATAAATCTAGCCATAGCATTGCTCATAGCGAAGCTGATCCAGTTCATTATTACGTGTACTGTACTCTTACTGTACTAAAGTGCGGCTGTTTTTTTGGCATGTAACCGTTATGCTGAATAAAACAATAAAAATAAGCTGAGCCATGTTTTCAATTGCGGTAATAAGTCTTATTGCGGTGGCGTATCTCGGTGTGCTGTTTACCGTTGCTTGGTTGGCCGATAAACAAACCAAAATTAAAGCCAGTGCCACTGTCTATGCTTTGTCGTTAGGTGTGTATTGCACCTCATGGGCATTTTTTGGTACCACAGCACAAGCCGCCCATAATGGTTGGTGGTTAGCACCGACGTACGCTGGGACTATGCTATTATTTGTCTTTGGTTGGCGGGTGTACACTCGCATTGCAACCATTTGCCGCCAACAACAGCTCACTTCTATGGCCGATTTTATCGCCACCCGTTATGGGCAATCGTCGAGTCTATCGGGTTTAGTGTCGTTGATTTCAGTGATTGCTGTGGTGCCTTATATCGCCCTACAGCTGAATGCTACCAGTGCGAGTATTCAACTCCTGACGCAAGTTGAATATCGCGAAGCGCCCGCCTTTTGGCAAGATAGTACGTTTTACATCACCTTGTTACTGGCGCTGTTTGCGGTGTTGTTTGGTACGCGCAGATTACGACCCAGTGAACACAACCCCGGTTTGATGACGACCATTGCCTTTGAATCTGTGGTTAAGTTAGTGGCATTTTGCGTGGTTGGGGTGTTTGTTTGCTACGGCTTATTTGACTCCCCACAACAGATTTTTCAGCAAGCAGAGGCCGCGGGGATCACCGAGCGAGTGGTGCTGCAAGCCAGCCCAAATTATGTTTATTGGCTGCATGTATTACTGGGTGTGTTGGCCACGCTGTGTTTACCAAGGCAATTCCACACTGCATTTATAGAGCAAGGTAGCGATCGGCAATTGGCGCGTGCGCGCTGGTTGTTCCCACTGTATTTATTGCTCATTAACCTGTTTATTCTCCCAATCGCGTATGCCGGCTTAGTGTATTTTCAGGGGCAAGAGGTCGGCTACGATACCTTTGTGATGGCCTTGCCTATGGCTGCTGAGCAACCTTGGGTGGCGCTGCTGGCGTTTCTCGGTGGCTTTTCTGCTGCGACCAGCATGGTTATCGTCTCGAGCATAGTGCTATCGATTATGATCACCAACGACTTTATTAATCAGTTTTTGCTCCGCCGCTCGCAGTTGAGTTCACGGCATCGAGGGCTATCTAAAAATACCTTATTGCATGCCAGACGTTGGGTGATTTTTGCAATTTTGCTGCTCAGTTATGCGAGCCACCGTGTCTTGGCCGATGGTAATACCTTGGCGAATATGGGGTTGATGTCATTTGCTTTGGTGGCGCAGTTTGCGCCCGCGATGGTGATAGGTTTATGGTGGCGCAAAGCGTCTTGTTTGGGCGCGCAACTGGGCATTTTAAGTGGTACGGCAATTTGGTTTTATACATTACTATTACCTACGCTCTACACCAATCTTGCTGGCGCTGCGCCATGGCTCACCCAAGGGCCGTGGCAGATAGCCTGGTTAGCACCCAAAGATCTGTTCTTATTGGGGTTAGATGAATTAAGCCAGTCAGTATTGTTATCACTAGGCGTCAATACGGCGGTGTATTTACTGGTGCCTTGGTTTGCATCAGCAAGGCTTGCAGAGCGGCTGCAAAGTAATAAATTTATTTTAAACGTAGCGGAAGAAAAGTTAACTGCCACCCAGCTGAGCTATCAAGATCTAGCCCATTTACTACAAAGATTTAGTGATCAGCAAAGTGCTCAGAGTTTAGTTGAGCAGTATTTTCCGAGCGAGAAAAGCCATTGGAAGCAGCCCGCTCCCGCAGCAACTGAGGCCTTAGTAGAGCGTGAAATGTCGGCACTGGTGGGGGGCGCATCGGCGCGTTTGATTTTGCAAGTGGCGAAGGATGAAAAAGCCCAACCGCTGGAGCAAGTGGCAGAGTTTGTCGACGAGGCAAGCCAAGTACTGCGTTTTAACCGCGACTTACTGCAAGCCACCATAGAGAATATTGAACAAGGTGTCAGTGTAGTGGATAGCGAGTTACAGCTCGTGGCTTGGAATCAAAAATATCGCCTGATGTTTGCCTATCCGGAAGACGCTTTGTATATCGGTCGCCCTGTGGCTGAACTTATTCGCTATAACGCCGAACGGCAGTTATTTCCTTATCAAGACCTCGAAGCCGATATTCATAAACGCCTAGATTACTTGCGCCAAGGCAGTGCTTATCGCTTTCGCCGTGAGCACCATGATGGTCGGGTCTTTGAGATGCAGGGCAACCCATTACCGGGTGGTGGTTTTGTTACTACTTATACGGATATCACCGAATTTGTCCGCCAGCAGCAGGCGCTACAACAAGCTAACCTCAGCTTGGAAGAGAAGATCCAAGCCCGAACCCAAGCCCTTACTGAAGCCAATCAACTTTTAGAGCAGGCTAACCGTGAAGCAAAACGTGCCACCGAAAGTAAAACGCGCTTTTTCGCCGCCGCCAGTCATGATTTACTGCAGCCTTTTAATGCTGCCAGTTTATTTTGTGCTTTGATGAGCGAGCGGGCGCAGGGGACAGAACTTGCGACCTTATCTGACAATATTAAAAGTTCTTTGGCCAGTGCTGAAGATTTACTCTCAAGTATTTTAGAGCTCACTAAATTAGATGCGGGTGCATTTAAAGTGAGTACAGCACGCTTTGCTAGTTTGTCGTTATTGCGTCCTCTGTGCACGGAATATCAGGCATTGGCACAGTCTAAAGGCCTTACTTTTGTGACTGAACTTTGTGAGGTCACCTTACATACTGATAAAGCACTGTTAAAGCGCATTATCAGCAACTTACTCAGCAATGCGATTCGTTACACTGAGCAAGGCGAAGTGCGGTTACGCCTTGAGCGGCATGGCGATGCGTTGTCTATTTTAGTGGAAGACACTGGTATTGGCATCGCAAAACAAGATCAAGAAGCGATTTTTCAGGAATTTAAGCAAATTAGTGAAAAAGCCCATGGTCAAGGGCTAGGTTTGGGGCTAGCAATTAGCAAGCGGATGTGTGATTTACTCGGGATAAAATTAGTGCTCGGCTCTGAAGTCGGAAAAGGTACACAATTTACCTTGTTATTGCCTTGTCAGGATCCGATTGCGGAAAAGCGCCCTGAAGAGTTAGCAGAAAACACCCCAGACAACACCTTAGCTGGGCTACGCGTCTGGTTATTGGATAATGACACCAATGCGCTGGCGGCATTACAACAACTGCTGCGCAATTGGGGCTGTGAGGTGGCGGTGGCACGTGATGGCAAAGCACTACAGGCGTTACACGCGCATCAGCAAGCAGACTTACTGATTGCGGATTATCAGTTAGATGGCGGCATCACTGGGTTGCAAGTCATCGCTGAGCTCGGGTTAGAGTTACCGATTATTATTAATACTGCTGATCATGATGAAGTAATCCGCGAAAAAATCACCGATGCAGGTTTTCCTCTACTCTATAAACCACTCAAAGCACCGGCGTTAAAGCGCTTGTTAAAACGCTATGCGTCTGGGATACAGGTGCAAAGTTGAGTTTAAAGGTCGAGCCTACCCAAAAGTCCAAAATTGCTAGCGAAATTGATACGCATCTCGAGCAAGTCACACAGTTACAGAGATTGGCAGCAAAGGTTAAAGGCTGCTCAGAGCACGCCTTAGCTTCTCTTGGATATTTCTCACCCTCATTTAAACCTATCTAAAAAAAGCTGCGACTAATAGGGTTTACAGTAAGGATATCCAATGAAAAGCCCCCTAGTTGCCGCGACTTTCTTGACTGCTTCACTGAGCGCGTGTTCTGCGCCTGAGATTGATTGTGCTGTATTTCCAGCGCAATCGAATTCACTTTATACATTACCTTACGAAGTGGGTACTGCGTGGGATGTTTATGCCGCAACAGAGCATTACCGTAGCGCAAACCAAGGAGTTGGTACCTACGCAATCGACTTTGTTATGCCGATTGGCACTAAAGTGCTTGCCGCAAGAGATGGCGAAGTGGTGAGTGTCCAAGCCGGTTTTAAAGATGGTAACAACGAGGATTTAAAAGAAAATTATGTATTTATTAAACATAGCGACGGCACCATCGGCAGATACTTTCACCTGATGTATAACGGTGAGTTAGTAAAACAAGGCGACCAAGTAACAGCCGGTGAGGTCATTGCGTTAAGTGGCAATACTGGGCAAAGTGGCGGCCCACATTTACATTTTGATGTGCAGCAGTGTGGCCCTAATCTACCACCACATTACAATCGTTTGCCTTGTGGGCAAACCTTGCCGCTAACGTTTAAAAATACCAAAGAACACAGTTGTGGTTTAAAGGCGGGTGAAAAGTATACCGCGCTTTAGTGCAGGGCTTTTTAGCATGACGCCCTCAACGTGGACAAAATTTAAAGTTTAGTCTCAGTGATATTGAGCGCATCTTGATGGTCACCTAAAGTGGAAAGCTGATTAAACAAAATTCCAGCTTGGGTGCGGTTGTACACATTGAGCTTTTTTAAAATCGCCGACACATGTTGTTTAATGGTGGTTTCCTGAATTGCCATGGCATAGGCGATTTGTTTATTGAGCATGCCGTCGGCAATCATCGCTAAGACACGATATTGTTGTGGCGTGAGCTTTTCTAAATTACGGGCAAAGTCGGCTTGTTCATTGTGTTCGGTACTGGGTAAATCGGCTAACGGCGGTAACCAGTTCTCACCTTCTAACACGCAGTGAATCGCATCGCCAATGACATCCAAAGACGACGACTTAGGAATATAAGCGCTGGCGCCAAGCGCCATTGCTTTGGCAATGATGTCGCTGTTTTCATTAGCTGAGACCATTATTACCAAAATATCCGGATATTGATTGCGGATCTCAGCCAACCCTTGTAGCCCTTTGGCGCCCGGAATGGTGAGGTCTAAAAACAATAATTCGGTTTCAGGATGTTGCGTCAGCAGGCTATGTAGCTCCATTAATGTGCTGGCTTCTCTGATCCGCTCACTGCTGATCACTTGCGCCGCGGCTTGTTGTAAAGCACTGCGAAACAGTGGGTGGTCATCGGCAATAATAGCTTGCACGTTATTCATCCTGTGGTTACTCCGTCCTAGCTGTTTATAGGGGATTTCGCGTGGAATGACAAGGCAACTGCGGCGTAGGTGGGGAAGCCTACGCGCAGCACCTTAATATCCCCAGCCTACTTAAAGCCGCAGCGGTGTTGGCTAGCTGTAACTCCAAATCGTTTGGGCATCACATCACTTAAAAGCGGTAACCGACAGTAAGCGAGATAGTACGCGGGCCGCCAAAGTAGCCAACCAAAGTGTTATCTCCGCCAAGTCCCGGCGTATATTTACTGGGGTCGTTTGGTGCGGTTGGGTCTGGCGTGACAAACTGATAGCCACCAATCATATATTCCTCATCAGTAAGATTTTTGCCGTGTAGACCTACACGCCAACGGCCGTCTTGGCTAAACCAGTTAATACTTAAATTCACCAATGCGTAGCTGTCTTGGTCGAGTAAGCTGTCTTCTTCAAACAGCACGTAGTCACCTCGATGGTAATAGCTGGCGTTAACGACAAAGTCACCAAACTCACTGTAAATGCGATAACTGGCGCCTAAGTTGACGGTCAGCTCTGGGGTGTTAGCAATACTAAAACGGTCTGACTTATCAAAAATTTCACCCGTTGTTGGGTTGGTGTCGAGCACTTCTTCAAAGTCGCTGTCGATGTAACCCAAGGCGACGTCAAAACTCAGTGCTTCACTTGCAATATAAGTGAGCTCAAGTTCGGCACCATTGGCGGAAGACTTCCCTATATTGCCTAAGCGCTGATTTAAGTCAGCAGAAGTTGCACCGGGTAACACAGAAATATACTGTCGGTCTTTGTGGTCAAGCGAAAACAAGGTTAAGTTGGCGCGCAGATTATTGTTCCATTCGCTTTTCATCCCAAGTTCAAAAGAATCTACAATTTCTGGATCAGCCGCCGGTTCAGCGGTACTGGCGCGTGGATTAAAAGTGCCAGATTTAAAGCCTTGCGCATAACTGGCGAAAAACATCAAATCGCGACTGTGCTGGTACTCCACACCCACCCTTGGCGTAAAGCGTGACCAATCGGCGTCATCATCAAGGACGGTCGGTACTAATTGACCTGCTGGGCGTTGGTAGCCCGGGATCCAACCAGACTCTGGATAGACAGTGTCAAACACCAGTCCGTTGTTCACCGTAGCCTCTTTACTATCGCGGGTATAACGTGCGCCGAGCGTCATCGACCATTGTTCAGATAAGTCGATACTGGCCTGTGCATAGGCCGCTTTGCTGGTGGAGTTATTACAGCCACTCACTTCACGGGTGAGGCCCGGTGCGCCCAAGCTTTGTCCGAGCACTTCTAAAATGGCCTGAAATTGCCCGCAGGATTCACCATCATAATAATAGATGCCAGAGACTAACTGATAGCCTTCACCACGATGGTTTAGTTGTAATTCATGGGTGGTTTGCGTGTCGTCGTAAATTGCAGGTACATCAAAAATGCGCAGCGGCGTGTTGTCAAAGTCAATATTGGTTGGTGAGTAACTGTCACGCTTGGCGCCAGTATATTTCAACGAGGTTTGGTTGCTGATGTCCCAACGAGCAGTCAGGCTATATCCTTCAAGTTCGACTTTGTTCCAAGTCGGCATGCTGGTGTAACTATCAAATACACTATTTGGAATGGGCGCGTCAGTTAATAGGCTTGGAAGTAGCCGATAGCCGCCTTTGGCGTTGGATTTATCATCGGTTTTGTCCCATGCCAAACGCAGAAATAGTGCTTCGCTTGGCCGATATTCTAAGGTAACCCGCGCCGCAGTGACGTCTTTATTGTAGTTTTCTGCGTCCTGATTAGCTTGGCTAATTTGTAAAAACTCGCCAAAGCCATCGCGATTGAGGTTGGCATAACCAAAACCTAGGTAGAGGCTGTCGGCAATCAGTGGAATTTGTCCTGTGAGTTTCATATCGCGTTGATTGTAACTGCCAACCGTGCCTTGGATATCAAAAGTAGTGTCGCCAGTCATTTCTTTGGTGACGTATTTAATTGCCCCACCTATGGTGTTTTTGCCATACAGCGTACCTTGTGGGCCGCGCAGCACTTCTATTTGCTGCACATCTAACAAGTCGAGCACCGCGCCTTGCGGACGCGCAATGTAGACGTCATCGACATAAATACCGACACCGGGTTCATAGCCCCACAGCGGATCTTGCTGGCCAACCCCGCGAATAAAGGCGGTGATGGTGGAGTTAGTACCACGACTGGCCTGAAGCGTAGTGTTTGGGGAAAATTGTTGTACTTCCGTCAGCACTTGAATGCCGTTCTCGAGCAACTCCGTGGCGCCAATTGAAGTGACGGTAACGGGTACTTCTTGTAAATTTTCAACGGTTTTACGTGCGGTGACTTCTATGCGCTCCAGCTCGGCTTTGTTTTTGGCCGTATCGGCGGCTTGCGCTTGCAGCGCTATGATACCGCTGCAAATGGCTAAGCTGATGGCTGATAAGCGCCGTGCAGTGTGCCCTTGGTTATTACTCTTCATCCTGTTGCCCCTTTATTGTCATTTTGGGTCGTTGTCATGTTGGTTGTGCGATTTTATGCAACTCCATACGACTCTAGGCAAATCCGTGCAAAAGTGAATTAGCACCTTAGTACTATCCGCGCTGCAGGCCATTGTTCATGCGGCTTAGCGCTATTCTATAACCTTAGTACTATGTATTTTCTATGGTGTTGTGCCCAAACTGACTAGTATTGAAAGCGACTGAAAAGAATAAAAAGGAACAGCTTATGCTGAGTATGGTGGGCTTACTAAGTGGTTTAATTATTTTGATTGCCTTGACGTTACGCGGGGTGAATTTGTTTATCGCCGCGCCATTGTGTGCCTTGTTAGTGGCGTGGAGTGGCGACATGGCGGTGTTCCCAAGCGGCGGTGAGCTGAACTTTTTAAGCAGCTACATGAATGGCTTTGCGGGGTTTGTCAGTGCTTGGTTTTTTATGTTTTTGCTCGGCAGCCTGTTTGGCAAATTAATGGAAGACAGCGGCGCTGCCGACAGCGTGGCGCGTTATATCGTCGCTAAGCTTGGCATGAAACACGCGGTGCTGGCTGTGGTGATTGCCTGTGCGGTGCTGACTTATGGTGGCGTGAGTGTATTTATTGTGGCGTTTTCGGTTTATCCGATGGCGCTGAGTTTATTTAAAGATGCCGATTTACCGCGGCGTTTTATTCCCGCCACATTGGCCTTTGGTTCTGTGACTTTCACTATGACCTCGGCAGGTTCGCCAGAGATCCAAAATTGGATCCCAATTAAATATCTAGGCACTTCGCCATATGCGGCGTGGGAAGTCAGCTTAGTGGTGGCGGTGTTTATGGCAATCACAGGTTATTGGTGGTTAAAGCGCATGATCACTCAGGCTAAAGCGGCTGGCGAAGGTTTTGTTGCCAATGCAGACGACCCTGCCGTGCTAACTCGCGATTACCCGCACCCAATGACGGGCGTTATGCCATTATTGGTGGTGTTGGTGTGCTCATTCACGCTACATGAAGTGCTGCAGCAAAGTGCCTTAATTGTAGCGCTACTTGCCGGAGTGGTGAGCTTGCTGGTGATCAACTTCAAACACTTTCGCGATTTAGGTAATGCCATCAACTTAGGCACCACCGGGGCGTTAGTTGCTATTGGTAATACCGCAGCGGTTGTTGGTTTTGGTGCGGTGGCGAAAAACACCGAGGCGTTTCAGCAAGCGGTTGCAGTCATGACGGCAATGCCGGGCAATGAGCTACTCGGAGCGGCCATTGCGGTGTCGGTGATTGCGGGGCTGACTGGCTCGGCCTCTGGTGGGCAAGCCATTGCTTTACCTCTGGTGGCACCGCACTACCTTGATGCAGGTGTTAATCCCGAGCAGTTACATCGTATTGTGGCAATTAGCTCAGGTGCGCTCGATACCTTGCCGCACAATGGTTATGTCGTCACTACCATTCGCGCTATCTGTAAAGAAACCCATCAACGCGCTTATTGGGCGATGGCGGCATTAACCGCTGTTGTCCCGCTAGTTGGGGTGATGTTAGCACTGCTATTGTTCATATTTTTCTAATTAATTAAGTTTAAGGAGGTTCGCGATGTTGCAGCGTTTGGTCTTAATCGCCTTGATATGTTGCTGCTGGCAAGTCAGCGCCAGCACTTTGCTGGTCGAAAAACAAAAATTTACCACGACAGACTTTACAACGGTTTCGGGTGTGACTTTGCCTGAGGTGAATGTTGGCTATGAAAGTTATGGCACCTTAAATGCCAATAAAGACAACGTGATTTTAATTACCCATTATTTCTCAGGCACCTCGCACGCCGCCGGAAAATATGCAGAGACGGATGCTCTCGCGGGATATTGGGATGCGATTATTGGCCCAGGTAAAGCCATAGATACCAATAAGTTTTTTGTGATAAGTAGCGACACTTTAGTGAATGCGAATTGGCATGATCCACATGTCATTACCACAGGTCCCGCATCAATCAATCCGAAAACCGGCAAACGCTATGGTTTGGACTTTCCTGTAGTAACCATTGCTGATTTTGTTGAAGTACAAAAACGCCTCTTGGCTAGCTTAGGTATAGATAAACTTTATGCTGTGGTTGGCGCCTCAATGGGTTCATTTCAAGCGCTAGAGTGGGCGGTGCGTTATCCAGATAAAGTCGCACGTTTAATTCATGTCATAGGTGCTGGCACTATGGATGCGTGGACTGTGGCGGGCCTAGAAAAGTGGGCTTTGCCGATCCGCTTAGACCCAAACTGGCGTGACGGGAATTACTATGAGGGTGAGCGCCCACTTGCGGGTTTAACCGCCACTATGCTTAACATCACCCAAGATGCGATGCATCCTGCGATTTATAATGCCAGCTTTCCTGATTTTAAGGTGCTAGATAAAGGTGCGCTGGAAGATATTCGCACTTTACCTGCAATCAATCAAACGTTAGCCGCGCGGGCATTGGCGCGGGCAAAAACGCAAGATGCGAATCACATCCTGTATTTGATCCGTGCATCGCAACTTTTTAGCGCAGGAATGGAAGAAAATCTCGCAACTGCACTCTCTCGCATTCAAGCCAAAGTACTGATGTTACCTTCCTCAGGGGACTTGCTGTTACGCCCTGAAGGCGCCAGAGCTATGGCCAAAACCTTAACCGCCAGTGGTAAGCAAGTCACACAAAGTGAGATTCAGGGAATTTGGGGTCATCTTGATGGCATCTTTTCCATCACTAGTAAGCAGGCTGAAATTGCAGCCTTTTTAGCGGAGTAACAGCATGCAGAAAAAGGTTCTTATTACCGGTGCCGGCAGCGGTATCGGGCGCTATTTGGCACTTGAGCTGGCTGCGCAGCACTATCAGGTAATTGTAAGCGACTTGCAGCTTGCTGCTGCAGAGCAGGTGACCGGTGAAATTAATGCCGCTGGTGGGCAAGCAACGGCGCTGCGCCTAAACGTGGCTGCGGTGGCAGAGCTTGGCAAACAAGTTGCAGCACTTGGGCATATTGATGTGCTTATTAATAATGCCGGTGTGCAATTCGTTGAAAAGCTTGAAGACTACCCACTGGAAAAATGGCAATTGCTACAAGATGTCATGCTGACTGGCCCCGCTATGCTTTGTAAAGCGCTGCTACCAGGCATGCAAGCGCATAATTTTGGTCGCATTATTAATATTGGCTCTATCCATGCGCTGGTGGCGTCAAAATATAAATCGGCTTATGTCGCGGCCAAACATGGGCTAATTGGGCTTGGCAAGGTATTGGCGTTAGAGACCGCAAATTACGATATTACGGTAAACACCATATGCCCTGCCTATGTAAAAACCCCCTTAGTGGAGCAGCAAATCGCCGCGCAAGCGCAGCAGCATGGTCTAAGCGAAGCCGAGGTAATAGACACCATTATGTTGGCGCCGATGCCCAAAAAAGCCTTTATCGGCTTAGATGAAATTGCTCATAGCGTGAAGTTTTTACTCGCCAAAGAAGCGCGCAATATTACCGGCCAGACCTTGGTGCTGGACGGCGGCTGGACGGTGCAATAGGAGCAAACATGGCAGGTTTTGATAAAGTAGTCAGCTCTCATGCCGAGGCAATGGCTGGGCTGCAACACGGTATGACAGTCATTGCTGGTGGCTTTGGTTTATGTGGTATTCCTGAGGGCTTAATTGCGCAAATACAGCGCATGGGGGTCAAAGGGTTAACTGTGGTGTCGAACAATTGCGGGGTAGACGGGTTTGGCCTTGGTATTTTGCTCGAACAACGGCAAATCAGCACTATGGTGGCCTCGTATGTGGGCGAAAACAGCTTATTTGAGCAGCAGTTGTTAAGTGGTGAACTGCAAGTCATTTTGACTCCACAAGGCACACTGGCAGAGAAAATGCGCGCGGCAGGCGCCGGTATTCCCGCCTTTTATACTGCCACGGGAGTCGGCACACCAATTGCCGAGGGTAAGGAACTTAAAACCTTTAATGGCCGTGAATATTTATTAGAAGAAAGCATTCAAGGCGATTTTGCCATAGTCAAAGCATGGAAGGCTGATAGGTTTGGCAATTGTGTTTATCGTCATACCGCAATGAACTTTAACCCTATGGCGGCCACTGCTGGCAAAGTGACGGTGGTAGAAGCGGAAATGATTGTTGAGCCAGGAGAGCTTGCCCCCAGTGAGGTCCATACTCCAGGTATTTATGTTGACCGAGTGGTGTTGGGGCAATTCGAAAAACGGATCGAAAAACGCATGACAAGGGGTAACTAATGGCATTAACACGAGAACAAATGGCAATGCGAGTTGCAAAAGAGTTGCAAGATGGCTATTACGTGAATTTAGGCATTGGCATCCCGACATTGGTTGCGAATTACGTGCCCACAGGCATTGCCGTGATGCTGCAATCGGAAAACGGCTTACTTGGCATGGGGCCGTATCCTGATGAAGCCGCTGTTGATGCCGATATGATTAATGCCGGCAAAGAGACCGTAACTGCGGTACAGGGCGCGGCTATTTTCAGTTCGGCAGAGAGCTTTGCCATGATCCGGGGTGGTCATGTTGATTTAACTGTGCTCGGGGCTTTTGAAGTCGATCAACAAGGCAACATAGCCAGCTGGACCATTCCGGGCAAGTTAGTAAAAGGCATGGGAGGCGCGATGGATTTAGTCGCTGGTGCGAAAAATATTATTTGCACTATGACTCATGCGAGTAAACATGGCGAGTCAAAACTATTGGCGCAGTGCTCCTTACCTCTAACGGGCAAGTCGTGCATCAATAAAGTGATCACAGATTTAGCACTGCTTGAAATAAGAGAGGGGGCATTTCACCTTTTAGAACGAGCGCCTGGCGTCAGTGTTACAGAAATCCAGCAAAAAACAGCTGGACGTTTAGTCGTACCCAGCCATGTCCCCGAAATGATATTCTAGGCAAAAGCGTGCTAAGGCACGCTTTGAAGACCTTTCTCCACTCAGCCACAAGCTATAACTGGAATAAAAATCGCCACAACGTTTAAATTTGCGCTTTTGAAATAACTGTATATACTCACAGGTAATTGTACTGTATGGAAAACCAGTGATATGCGACCATTAACCAAACGCCAAGAGCAAATATTCGAACTCATCAAAGTCTTTATTCGGGATACCGGAATGCCTCCCACGCGTGCGGAAATCGCAGAAGCTCTTGGTTTTAAAAGTGCCAATGCAGCTGAGGAACACCTTAAAGCATTAGCCAAAAAAGGCGTAATTGAAATGGTGCCGGGCGCTAGCCGTGGTATTCGTTTGGTCGAGGAAGATGAACCTGAGCAGCTGGGATTGCCTTTGATTGGTCGTGTCGCTGCTGGTGAGCCTATTTTGGCGCAGCAGCATATTGAAAGCCATTGTCAGGTTGATGGTCACATGTTTAAACCGAGCGCTGATTACCTCTTAAGGGTTCACGGTATGAGCATGAAAGATATTGGTATTTTGGACGGCGACCTACTGGCGGTACATCGCACCCAAGTCGCACAGAATGGTCAGGTGGTTGTCGCTCGTGTCGATGAAGATGTCACAGTGAAACGCTTTGAAAAGGTTGGTAAAAAAGTCTTTTTACATGCTGAAAATACTGAGTTCGAGCCGATTGTAGTGGATTTGGAACAAGAGCCTTTCTCAATCGAAGGTTTGGCGGTCGGTGTAATAAGAAATAATCAATGGATGTAATTCACTGATATTGCCTTAAAATGCTTATTTTATAAGCCCAGCAGCGTGAGTTGCTGGGCTTTTTTGTTTTTCCAACTTAGTCGCCTCGGTATCTAAGCTTCTCTTTTTTCACCGCTTATCACATTTCGTCGAAGAAAAGGCAGGAAAACTTGCAGATTGGTCAAAAGTTGACTAATTGGTTAAGTGTCGTGCAGTTGGCATGCGACAAAGTGTCGCATGCTATGACAGTCATCCAATAAGAATAACGATCTCCTTTTATGCGCTTATCGAGGGAGATTTCAAGGAGACGTCAAATGAGAGCGTATCGATTTGCAGTGGGTTGGTTTGCCGTACTGTTACCCACATTGGCCAGTGCCGATAGTGCGTACAACATGCGGCAGGGTGTCACCGACATCAGTCAACAAGTTTATGACTTGCATATGACAATCTTCCTGATTTGTTGTGTTATAGGCGTTGTGGTGTTTGCTGCAATGTTTTGGGCACTTATCCATCATAGAAAAGCAAAAGGGGCAACTCCTGCGCAATTCCATGAAAGCACCAAAGTTGAAATTCTTTGGACTGCGATTCCTTTTTTAATCTTAATCGTCATGGCAATACCTGCGACCAAAACCTTGATCGCTATGGAGGATACCAGCAAAGCGGATCTCACCATCAAAGTTACCGGTTCGCAGTGGAAATGGCATTACGAATATATGGGCGAGGGAGTCGATTTTTACTCCGTACTATCTACACCCAAAGAGCAGATAGATAACCTGCAAGCAAAGGGTGAAAACTATTTGTTGGAAGTGGATAAACCGCTCGTTATTCCTACTGGCGCGAAAGTGCGGTTTTTAATGACCTCAGATGACGTTATCCACTCTTGGTGGGTACCTGATTTTGCGGTGAAAAAAGACGCCAATCCAGGCTTTATCAACGAGGCTTGGACACGTGTTAATGAGGCTGGTATTTACCGAGGTCAATGTGCTGAACTATGTGGCAAGGACCATGGCTTTATGCCCGTTGTGGTTGAAGCGAAATCACCAGACGAATTTGCGACTTGGCTTGCCGATGCTAAAGCAGCTAAACAACGAGCTGCTGCTGAAAGTGCAGCATTACTAGACCAAACGTTATCGAAAGAAGAGCTGATGGCAGTTGGTGAAAAAGCCTACATGGCTTACTGCGCAGCTTGTCACCAGCCAACAGGTATGGGGTTGCCTGGCGTATTCCCAGCTTTAAAAGGCAACGCAGTCGTGCTTGGCCCAATTAATGACCACATTGACGTGATCCTGCATGGTCGTCCTGGCACTGCAATGCAGGCCTTTGCAAAGCAACTGTCAATTAAAGATATCGCAGGGGTCGTCACCTACAAACGTAATAGCTGGGGCAATGATACGGGTGAAGTAGTACAACCTAGTCAAGTTCAGGCTCGATTGGACGCAACGAAGGAGGAAGGGCAATGAGCAGCATCGTCAATCCGCATGAGCATGATCATGCCCATCATGCGCCCAGTGGCTTTAAGCGCTGGTTGTATACAACAAATCATAAAGACATAGGTACGATGTACCTCATTTTCGCGCTTACCATGTTTATTATTGGCGGCGCGATGGCAATGGTGATTAGGGCAGAATTGTTTCAACCTGGCCTACAATTGGTTGATCCGCATTTCTTTAACCAGATGACTACAGTGCATGGCTTAATCATGGTGTTTGGTGCGGTTATGCCAGCTTTCACCGGTCTGGCTAACTGGATGGTTCCTATGATGATAGGGGCTCCAGATATGGCATTACCACGGATGAATAACTGGAGCTTCTGGATACTGCCGTTTGCCTTTGCGATTCTGCTTGCTTCACTATTTATGGAAGGTGGTGGTCCTGCATTTGGTTGGACATTCTATGCCCCGCTGTCTACCACTTACAGTAACGATAACACCGCGCTATTCGTATTTGCAGTCCATATCATGGGGATAAGCTCCATTATGGGTGCTATCAACGTTATTGTGACCATAGTGAATTTGCGTGCCCCAGGCATGACTTGGATGAAACTGCCGTTATTCGTCTGGACTTGGCTTATTACCGCATTTCTATTAATTGCGGTAATGCCTGTGTTGGCTGGTGCGGTGACTATGGTATTGACCGATAAGTATTTTGGCACCAGTTTCTTTGATGCCGCTGGTGGTGGTGATCCTGTGATGTTCCAGCACATCTTCTGGTTCTTTGGTCATCCTGAAGTGTACATTATGATTTTGCCTGCGTTTGGTATTATCTCCACCATAGTGCCGACGTTTTCTCGTAAAAAACTCTTCGGCTACGCCTCTATGGTTTACGCCACCTCATCCATCGCCTTGCTGTCATTTATCGTTTGGGCGCACCACATGTTTACCACAGGTATGCCGCTGGCAGGGGAATTGTTCTTTATGTACGCCACTATGCTTATCTCAGTGCCGACGGGCGTAAAGGTATTTAACTGGGTTGCAACCATGTGGCGGGGATCAATCAGCTTCGAAGTGCCGATGTTGTTTTCCATTGCGTTTATTGTGCTGTTTACGCTTGGTGGCTTTTCAGGCTTGATGCTGGCGATTACACCTGCTGATTTCCAATACCATGATACCTATTTTGTGGTCGCTCACTTTCACTATGTACTAGTGACAGGTGCGATATTCTCTATTATGGCAGCAGCTTACTATTGGCTACCTAAGTGGACTGGGCACATGTATAGCGAAACCTTGGCTAAGTGGCATTTTTGGTTGTCGTTAGTCAGCGTTAATGTGCTGTTTTTCCCTATGCACTTTGTTGGCTTGGCGGGGATGCCACGACGGATCCCTGATTATGCCCTACAGTTTGCTGATTTTAACGCCATTATCAGTATCGGCGGGTTTGCTTTTGGCTTATCTCAGCTGTTGTTTGTGTACGTAGTGTATCGCTGTATTCGTGGCGGTGAGCCTGCACCAGCTAAAGTCTGGGATGGTGCCGAAGGATTGGAGTGGGAGCTGTCTTCACCCCCTCCTTATCATTCATTTAGTACCCCTCCGGAGATCAAGTGATGCATAGTGCTTTACTGAAAAAGTTGGTGTTAGCGAGCCTTGGCATGTTTGCCTTCGCATTTGCTTTAGTGCCTTTGTATGACGTGTTTTGTGATATTACTGGTCTCAACGGTAAACCTGATTTGACCGTGGCCGCTGCCAGCGAATCGGTTGATACCTCGCGTCAGATAGCGGTGAGTTTCACTACGCATGCTCAGCAAGGTGCACCTTTCTCAGTTCAAGCACAGCAATTTCAAGTTGAAGTAAAGCCGGGTGAAATCATGCGTGTGGACTTCGTAGCGCAAAACTTAAGCCAAGAATCGCGAGTGATGCAGGCGATCCCCTCGGTCTCACCTGGGCTTGCTTCCAAATACTTACACAAGATGGAATGCTTTTGCTTTAACCAGCAGCCTATGCAAGCGGGTCAGAAGCAAACGTTTCCCTTGTTGTTTTATGTTGATACCGAATTGCCAACAGAAATACAAGAACTGACCTTATCCTACACGCTGTTTGATATTACTGATAAGGCACAGTGGCAAGTGCAAACGCAGCCGACGCTAGAAGCTGCGCAGGAGAAGAGTGATGAGTAATTCAGAATACCAACACTACTATGTACCGGAACAAAGCCCTTGGCCTATCGTAGGCGCAGTTGCTTTGTTTTTTATTGCGGTGGGTAGTGGTTTAACTGTTATGCAGCAAGCTAAAGAAGGCGGGCAAGGACATTGGCTGCTCTTTATCGGCCTCGCAATTTTGATTTATATGCTAGTGGGATGGTTCAGAAATGTGATTTCGGAATCAAATCAAGGGCTATATTCAAAGCAAATGGACAAGTCATTCCGACAAGGTATGAGCTGGTTTATTTTTTCTGAAGTCATGTTCTTTATGGCCTTTTTCGGCGCCTTATTCTATGCCCGAATGATTTCAGTACCTTGGCTTGGTGGCGCGAGCAACAATGCGATGACGCAGGAGGTCTTGTGGCCAACATTTACTGCAATGTGGCCGTTAGTAACGACCCCTGCGGGAGGGACGACTCAGGCAATGGGTTGGGAAGGGTTACCACTGATTAATACCATTATTCTGCTCACCTCATCCGTCACAATCAGTTTTGCACATTCCGCCATGGAAAAAGATCAGCGTGGCCGCCTAAAAGCATTTCTGGGTTTGACCATCTTACTTGGCGTGAGCTTCCTTACATTGCAAGTAGAGGAATATATCCATGCCTACCAAGAGCTGGGTTTAACGCTGCAATCTGGCGTGTACGGCAATACCTTTTTTATGCTGACAGGCTTCCACGGCTTACATGTCACCCTCGGCACTATTTTACTGGTTGTGGTTTGGCTCAGGATTTTAAAAGGTCATCTTGATAGTAAGCAGCATTTTGCGTTTCAAGCGGCAGCTTGGTATTGGCATTTTGTCGATGTGGTGTGGTTAGGTTTGTTTGTGTTTGTGTATGTGCTTTAAGGTAAGGGTTGGGATGAAATTCCACATACCCTAACTTAGCGGCAAGCAAAATGACCAAAATAACCAAAGCGGAAAAAAGTACACGTTTACCTAAGTAATGAGACATAGGTTTAGCGGTTGGTTTTCCGCTTACCATCAACCACAACGCATAAAAAAGATTCACCAACACAAATAGTAATAAGAGCACGATAATAATTTTAATCAACATAGAGTGCCTGTATGGAAAAAGAGTATTCCCCTAAGCGTAGCTTAAGCTGGCTGAAAATGTCAGTCATGCTGGTGTGCTTGGGGTGTTTGGGATTGGCTTGGTGGCAGTATCAACGTGGTGTAGAGAAGCAGCAGTTATTGCAACATAGCGAAAGTGCGGTAACGGTTGCTGCGCTACACGCAAATGCTGCTGTGACTGAGTTGCACGGTAAACATGTTAATATTCAGGGGCGTTGGTTATCTTCGCAATATTGGCTACTCGACAATCAGACTTTGCAGGGGCAGCCTGGGTACGACGTAATTGTGCCTATGTTATTGAGTAATAACCAGGTTGTTTTAGTGGTGCTTGGATTTGTTGCTGCCAATGACCGTACCATATTGCCAGAGCTAAATCTGTTTGGCTTGCCGGACGAGTTGGCTGTGACGCTCAAAGCCCGCGATCTAAAAGGTTTCACTCTGGCTAAACAGCCAGTGCTTGATGAACGTTTCCCTCAGGTTATTCAATACTTAGATTTATCCTTTTTTCAACAGTTCATACCTTATCCGCTGGTAAGTGCTGTGGCTTATGCGCAGCAACCGCCTTTGGCCTTTGTCACACCGCACTTCCAGTTATCTGTCATGACGCCACAAAAGCATTTTGCGTATGCGTTACAGTGGGCGCTTCTAGCTATTGCGGCTGTGGTTGTCGGTGGAAGTTTAATGCGGCAGCTTAGGAGATAAAAATGAATAATAGTAAATCGACCATTTGGTTATTTGTTGCCTGTTGTATGGTGCCTCTGGTGTTGGCATTTATTGCCCTAAAGTGGCAATGGGCGCCTTCTCACACCACGAATAAAGGCGAGTTTGTAGAAGGTGAAGTTCATGTTTCGGCTCTTGAAAAGCGTGATGGTGCGCTTTGGTCGATTGCATTAAATGCACCCTCGCAATGTGGCGATGTTTGCTTAGAACAAGCCAAAACTTTATCCGCGCTGCAAACTGCGCTAGGTAAAAATCAGGCTAACGTTGAGATTTTTATCTTAGGCGAAGGAGCCGAACATGCACAGTTTAAGCAAGTATCAGGTGTAGATGGATTAAAACCAGCCGCTTTGTATCTCGTTGATAACAAAGGTTTGGTCGTACTTGCTTACCCATTTGTTGGAGATGAGCAGGAAAATCGTCTGATCCAAAAAGGTTTGTTACAAGATTTAAAAAAACTCCTCAGTTACGCACGTTCAAGTTAAGGAGCTGATATGACAAGACGTTTTAAATACATTGCATTGTTTGCCAGTCTATTAGCAGCGCTGGTGGTGACGTTAGGTGCCTACACACGGCTTAGTCATGCGGGGCTTGGATGCCCAGATTGGCCTGGTTGCTATGGTTTTTTAACTGTACCCAACGAGCATCACGAAATTTCAGCGGCGCATGACGCGTTTCCAGGTAGCCAAGTGGAGCCTAAGAAAGCTTGGATAGAAATGGTACATCGCTATTTTGCTGGTTCTTTAGGAATAGTGATTTTAGTGCTAGCCGGCCTTGCTGTAATGACCAAAGCGAGCCATACCAAGCCAGTCAAGTTGTCTCTGACCATTCTAGTACTGGTGGTGTTTCAGGCCTTACTGGGGATGTGGACTGTTACTTTAAACTTACAGCCCGTGATAGTGATGGGGCATTTGCTTGGCGGATTTGCCATTTTAAGCTTACTCACTTTGCTCTATCTCAGATTAAAGTACGCAAGCTATAGCACACTTGGTGACAACGCTCAGCAATCTCGCCGCTGGGTGCTTTTCGCTCTGGGCATATTGATCTTACAAATTGCCTTAGGAGGTTGGCTGGCGGCCAATTATGCGGCGCCGCATTGCCCTGGTTTACCGCTGTGTAGCAATATTGAGTTGTTTTCAATTGAAAGCTTATTTCATTTACCCGCGTCTTCAGCAACATACGAGTATGGGGTGCTGCCGTTTGAAACCCGTTTATCAATTCATGTGGTGCACCGCGTGTGGGCGGTGGTAACTGTATGTGCGCTTGGTTTAGTTGCCTGGCGAGTATGGCGTGCGAGTAGCGATGCCAAAATCAAACAAGCTGCCCAATGGGTACTCATGCTATTGTTGCTCCAGTTTACGGTTGGGGTGGCTATTGTGCACTGGCAATTCCCATTATTGCTGACGTTATTTCACAATTTTATGGCGGCAATGTTGCTTATCGCGACAGTGCGGCTTAGTTATTTTTGTAGCAAATAGAACGAGGTAAATGCCATGACTACTTCAATATTGATACAAGCTAGGCAGTTACCACTACTGACCAAAATGGCCGACTATATAGCAATTTGTAAAGCTAAAGTGGTGTTGCTGTTGGTATTAACAGCTTGGGTTGGGCTTGCCCTAGCCCCTGATATGAGTCGCAGTATCTGGTTACAGTTGGCAAGTTTAGCCGGTATAGGTGTACTTGCGGCAGCTGCGGCGGCTATAAACCATGTAGTTGACCGAGAAATTGACCGACAAATGGCACGCACGCGCCATCGTCCTGTTGCTATGGAACGACTAAGCACGAAACAGGCATTGTGGTTTGCTGCACTGATGACCGTATGTGGAACTACGCTCTTGATTTTTGCGGCAAATTTACTCTGCGCGATGCTGACATTGGCGTCTTTAGTTGGTTACGCGGTAGTTTATACATCATTTTTAAAGCGCCGCACACCGCAAAATATCGTGATAGGTGGCCTCGCTGGTGCTATGCCCCCGCTCCTAGGTTGGGTTAGTGAAACAGGGGCACTGGCGGCTGAGCCTTGGTTGTTGGTAATGATAGTGTTTACTTGGACACCGCCACATTTTTGGGCGCTGGCCATTGCAAGGCGACAAGATTATGCGCGCGCTAATGTGCCCATGTTGCCTGTGACGCATGGTGTCGAATTTACTAAGCTCTGTATCCTCATCTATACCATTATTCTCACGTTAGTGTGTGTCTTACCTTATTTGATAGGTATGTCTGGATGGGTATACCTAGCAAGCGCATGTGTGTTAAATGGGATGTTTTTGCAAAAGGCAGTTGAGCTGTGGCGACGTGGCAATGATCAAATGGCGATGCGAGTCTTTCGTTTTTCAATTTTGCATTTGCTGTTACTCTTTGTCGCATTATTCATTGATAGGTGGGTTTAACATTGAGAAAGCTGCTGACTTTAATAAGTTTATTGGTGTTGTTAGGGGGCTGTGAGAAGGCCCCTCCACAAGTGGCTGAAACCACTTTATGGTATCCAACGGCTAAGCCGCTTGCCGCCTTTACATTAACTGACCAATTTCAGCAACCAGTAACCAACCAGCAGTTGTATGGGCATTGGAACTGGTTGTTTGTGGGCTATACCAGTTGCCCAGATATTTGTCCTATGACCCTAGCAAAGCTCGCGGCGGTGCGACAGCAACTCGATTCTCAAGACATTAAGATCTGGTTTATTTCAGTCGATCCTAAACGTGATAATGCTGATAAATTAAAAGCTTACAGTGCCTATTTTGGTAGCGATATTATTGCTGCAACAGCACCACATAGCGCGCTATTTCCTTTTGTACGCGATTTGGGGCTTATCTACGCCATCTCTGAGAGTGAAAGCGAAGCATACAGTGTTGATCATAGTGCAGCGGTAGCTTTAATCGACCCACAGGGAAAGCTGGTGGCGCTATTCAAACCTGAGTTTAAACTAGGTGAGGTACCGCTGATTGATAGCAAAACCTTACGGCAGGACTTCCTAACTATCCGCTCCCAATATTGATCTTGCACAGTATCTAGCATCCCACAAGCCACTATAATTGCGCTAACACGTTAATTATTTTTGGCTTTTCAAAAATCTTTTATGGCAATTTTAAGATCTCGGTCTAAGCTAATTTTACGAGGTCTTTTACAAGGACTGTGCAGCGCACATGTTAAAACTTCCTTCAGAATTAGCGGTTTCACGCATTGAAGAATTGCAGCAACAAATCGCTCAAGAACTTCATGAAGAACGTGATATCCATATTGATATCGTTGATCTAGTCCGTGTAGACACCGCCTGCATTCAATTGTTGTGTGCGCTGCAAAAGCAGCTACATGCCATAGAACATAAAATTGTTTGGCATGGCAAAAGTGAGGCATTACTTGAAGCAGTACACGTTTTAGGGCTAAGCGACTTTCTGGCCCTGCATGACAATATCTAAGAGGTTGATATGAAGAAAATTTTAGCGGTCGATGATTCAGCATCAATGCGTCAAATGGTGGGCTTTACATTAAAGAAGGCCGGGTTTGATGTGACCGAAGCTAAGGACGGCAGTGAAGCATTGAGTCTGGCCAAGCAACAAGGATTTGATGCCGTAATTTCAGATGTCAACATGCCGGTTATGGACGGCATTACTTTGATCCGCGAATTGCGCGCTTTACCAAACTATAAGTTCACACCATTACTGATGCTAACAACCGAATCTGGGTTGGATAAGAAATCAGAGGGTAAGGCAGCGGGCGCAACTGGCTGGATAGTCAAACCTTTCAACCCAGAGCAGTTATTGGCGGTATTGAAAAAAGTGATTCGCTAAGTTAAGGAGCGACCATGAGTATCGATCTGAGTCAATTCTTTGAGGTTTTTTTTGAGGAAAGCTTCGAAGGGCTGGACGTCATGGAGGCGCAGCTACTCAACCTAAAACCAGGTGAGGAAGACGCTGAAACCATCAATACCATTTTCAGAGCAGCCCACTCTATAAAAGGGGGAAGCGGGACATTTGGCTTTACGTCAGTGTCTGATTTCACCCATGTACTCGAAACCTTATTGGATCAAATTCGAGATGGTCGCCGTAAACTCATCGCTGAACATATTAATCTGCTTTTGCAATCGGTTGATTGCTTGCGTGCTTTACTATCGGCTTTACAAAATCAGGAGGAACCTGACCTAACCGACGCTAGAGCTTTAAAAGCCCGATTTGAACACATTTTAGGGGGCGTAGATGCTGCTGAAGCGTCTGCCGAAGCTACGCTAGAGCCTGAACAACAAACCTACCAAGTTGATTTCAAACCACATCCTCATCTTTTTCGGACCGGTAACGAACCGCTTTATATGATAGGAGAGCTTGCTGAGTTAGGTGATTTGGAAACTCAGGTTTTTCATGATGGTGTACCTCCTGTTGATGATATCGTTGCTGAAGATTGTTACTTGGCATGGCGCTTTTTCCTCACTACCAATGCACCAGAAAGTAAAATTCGGGAAGTGTTTGAATGGGTTGAAGATGACGCCGAAATTAATATCCAGCTCTGTGGAGGGCTGTTTGATAGCTTAGCTGAAGAGCCTCAAGCAATTATTACTCCCGTAGTTGCAAGCCCTGCCCCCACCAACACTGGCAATGCTCCAGCTAAAAGCGCACCAAGCAAAATAACACCGACTGCGGTTGATAACAGTCAAAAAACCGATGCAAAAAAAGCCCAAGATGCGAGTACCACCTCGATTCGGGTTGGGATAGATAAAGTAGATTCTCTTATCAACATGGTAGGGGAATTAGTGATCACCCAAGCTATGCTCAGCCAGCTTGGTGAGCGGGATATGACCGAAAGCACAATAGCAGCTCTAAGAGAGGGGCTCGCGCAACTTGCACACAATACACGTGACTTGCAGGAAAGCGTAATGCGTATTCGTATGCTGCCGATTAGTTTTGTCTTTAGCCGTTTTCCACGCCTCGTCAGAGATACTTCGCAAAAGCTAAACAAACAAGTCGAATTAAAATTACTGGGTGAGCAGACTGAACTAGACAAAACGGTCATGGAAAAAATTTCAGACCCTATGGTGCACCTAGTACGTAACTCCATGGATCATGGCATTGAAACACCGGAGCAGCGCATTGCAGCGGGTAAGGACCCTGTGGGAACCTTAACGCTTAATGCTTTCCATCAGGGCGGCAATATCGTGATTGAGATTATGGATGATGGGCAAGGTCTCAATACCGAAAAGATCCGCAGTAAAGCCATTGCGAACGGTTTGATTGGTGAAAACGATGAATTGAGCGCCGAAGAAGTCAATGAACTGATCTTTCTACCAGGTTTTTCTACTGCGGACGTGGTCAGTGATATTTCCGGACGTGGCGTCGGCATGGATGTCGTGCGGCGTAACATTCAAGCGTTAAATGGCTCAGTCGAAGTTGCATCAGCGCGTGGTGTGGGAAGTACCTTTACCATACGTTTGCCACTGACATTGGCTATTCTTGATGGGCAGCTCGTGCAAGTAGCTGAACACACTTACATTATTCCTTTAATTTCAATCGTTGAATCATTGCAAATTGATGTCCGTAAAGTCAGTCGCGTAGGCAAAAATCTGGACGTTTTGCGCTTGCGAGATGAATACATTCCTATTCTAAGGCTGTTTGATATTTTCAATCACAGCGGTGCTATTGAAGAGCTTGATAAGTCTTTATTGGTCGTTGTGGAAAGTGATAATCAAAAGGTGGGTTTGCTGGTTGATGATTTATTGGCGCAGCAGCAAGTCGTGATAAAAAGCCTCGAAGCGAATTATAAGAAAGTAGATGGCATTTCGGGTGCGACCATTCTGGGCGATGGCCGGGTGTCACTCATTATCGACATCAGCGGTTTAATTAAACTAAGTGGCTTACGTCGGCCAGGTTCACAAGATCTGATCATCGAAACCTCAGCTGTGGGAGTAGCATCATGATATCCAGTGACACTCAGCAGCATAGTAATCTCAACCACCGTTTTGGTATGGATGAGGTGCAATCAGACCGCCAATACCTGACTTTCTTAATGGCGGGTGAAGAGTACGGCGTAGACATTTTAGCCGTTCAGGAAATCCGCGGTTGGGGCAATGCAACTGTGATCCCTAATTCTCCAGCGTTTGTGAAAGGTGCTATTAACCTACGAGGCACCATTGTTCCGATTATAGATTTGAGACTCCGGTTTGGCATTGAAGCGGTCGAATATGGCCCCTTGACCGTTGTTATTGTCGTCAAAGTCGATTTTAAAGAACACACCAAAACGATGGGGATAGTGGTGGATGGTGTGTCTGATGTCTACAGCATCAGCGATGCAAAAGCGAAAGATGTACCTGATTTTCAAGAATCAAAAAGTTCTCAGTTTGTTGATGGTCTCGTCAATGTGGGTGAAAAAATGGTGGTATTACTGAATTTGCAAAAGACGCTGCAAATTTAGCTGTGCATAACAAAGGTGATCGATATGGGATTTTTCTCTAGCTCCAAGCCAAAAAAAGTAGCAAGTGATTATGTATTTGATGCGTTGAAACGTTCATATGCAGTGATTGAGTTTTCACCCAGTGGTCAGATTTTGACTGCAAACCAAAAATTTCAAAATTTATTTGGGTATCAAATAGATGAAATGCGAGGTCAACACCACGCTATGTTGGTTCCCGAAGCTCAGCGTAATAGTGACGAGTATCAACAATTTTGGCGGCGTCTAGCGAGTGGTGAGCAAATACAAGGGGAATTTTGCCGAGTGGCAAAAGGCAATCGTGAGCTTTGGCTCCACGGTTGTTACTCTCCAGTACAAGACGAGCACGGTAATATTACCAAAATTATTAAGTTAGCAAGCGATATTACCCAAACCAAGCAGCTTGTGGTTGACCAAGGAGCGCTAGTTGAAGCTATTAACCGTTCACAGGCAGTGATTGAATTTGATTTGCAAGGCAAAGTGCTTGATGCAAACGATAACTTTTTGAAGACCATGGGCTATCAAAAAGCAGAGATTGTCGGAAAGCATCACAGCATGTTTGTTAGTCGAGATTATGCCGACAGTAAAGCTTATGAAGAGTTTTGGCAAACTTTGGCTCGTGGCCAGTTCATTAGCGGTGAGTTTGAGAGATTTGACAAGCATAATCATAAGGTTTGGCTAAGCGCAACCTACAATCCGGTTTTTAATTCTAACGGTCAACTCTATAAAGTCATGAAGTTTGCCACGGATATTACTGCACGTAAGGAGCAAGAGTTACTCGCGAAGGGCAATGCTGACTTAGCGAATGCACTGCAGATCTGTCAGGCAAACGTCATGATTGCGAACAAAGATTTAGAAATTATCTTTGTTAATAATGAAGTGGAAAAAATGCTCAGGTCCCATGAGCAAACGCTAAAAGCGGTATTGCCCGCTTTCAATGTGGATAAGCTTATTGGCACTTGTGTCGATGTCTTCCATAAACAACCAGCACATCAGCGTCAGCTTCTGGCCTCACTCAAGCAGCCGCACAAAGCGACATTAAAATTGGGCGGACTCACTTTTGGTTTAACTGCTTCGCCTTGGTTGAGTCAATCTGGTGAGCACCTTGGTACCATAGTGGAATGGTATGACCAAACTGAGAAGCTCGCGCAAGAAGAAAAAATGCGAGTTATCGCTGAAGAAAACTTACGTGTCCGGCGGGCGCTCGATAATGTTGCGACCAATACCATGATTGCAGATCGTAACAACGTGATTGTTTACATGAATGAGTCTGTAACAGCCATGATGCAAGAAGTTGAAAGTGACCTGCGTAAAGACTTGCCCAATTTTGATAGCCGCAATCTGATTGGCAAAACCATAGATGAGTTTCACAAGCACCCTGAACATCAACGTAAGTTATTGGCGAATTTAAAGGATACTTACAAGACGCAAATTAAAGTCGGTGGCCGTACCTTTGGTCTTATCGCTAATCCTATTTTCACTGAGCAAAACGACTATGTCGGTACAGTAGTAGAGTGGTCTGATAGAACTACGGAAGTGAAAATGGAAGAGGAGATAGACAACTTAGTCATGTCGGCGAGCAAAGGTGAGCTTAATGTGCGGGTGAAAGAAGAAGGTAAACAAGGTTTCTATTTAAAACTCACCAAAGGTTTAAACAATCTCATTAGCGTAATAGATGATGCAGTGAGTGAAAATGGCAATATGTTAGACGCCATGGCAAACGGCGATTTATCACGGCGGATAGTGAAGGATTATCAAGGCGCGTTTGATAAACTCAAACGTGATGCGAACGCTACAGCTGATAAGCTCACTGAAGTGATTAATCGCATTAGCACGGCGGCGTCTTTGGTGGCTAATGGTGCTGAGGAAATCTCGCAAGGTAATGCTGATTTAAGCCAACGTACGGAAGAGCAAGCTTCGTCGTTAGAGGAAACCGCATCAAGCATGGAAGAGATGACCAGTACGGTGAAGCAAAACGCAGATAACGCGCGCATTGCTAATCAATTAGCTGAAGAAACCTGTAGCAAAGCTGAGATTGGCGGCACTGTAGTTAGCCGTGCGGTTGATAGTATGTCAGCTATTAATGACTCCAGTAAAAAAATTGCCGATATCATAGGTGTGATAGATGAAATTGCATTCCAGACTAATCTCTTAGCACTAAACGCAGCAGTAGAAGCGGCCAGAGCTGGCGAGCAAGGTCGAGGTTTTGCTGTGGTTGCTGGCGAAGTGCGTAATCTGGCACAACGTTCAGCCGCCGCTGCAAAAGAAATTAAAGATTTGATCCGCGATAGTGTCGGTAAAGTGGAAGACGGTACTGTGCTGGTGAACGAATCTGGTGCGACATTAAAAGACATTGTGGCATCGGTGCGTAAAGTGACACAAATGATCTCTGATATTGCTTCTGCGTCGCAAGAGCAAAGCTCTGGCATTGAGCAAGTGAACAAAGCGGTGGCTCAGATGGATGAAATGACTCAGCAAAATGCGGCCTTGGTAGAACAAGCTTCCGCTGCTGGCGAGTCGATGGCAGAGCAAGCTAATGATATGCGAAGACTGTTGAATTTCTTTACTATCGCCAATGAACTTGGCAGTGAGGTACCGGCAAAACTAAATGGTAGTAAGCCGAAGCCACAAATAGAGCACAAAGAAACGAAAGCAGCCGTGAAAGCACCTGTAGGCAACCGTTTTGCCGACTCTGCAGAAGAGTGGGAAGAATTTTAATCTCTCTTAGAGGGGGCACGGATGAAAGAATTTCCGTTTTCCGATGCAGATTTTCACAAAGTCTCAGACAAGGTGTACCAAGCATGTGGGATTGTGCTTGGTCCCCATAAAAAAGAGATGGTGTATTCACGCTTAGCCAGAAGGATCCGTGCGGTTGGCTTAAAGTCGTTTGCGGATTACTTGGCCCATGTTGATAGCCATGCGGAAACTGAGCTTACCCAGTTTATTAATGCGATTACCACCAATCTGACTTCTTTTTTCCGTGAGCAGCATCATTTTGACTATTTAGCCAATGTGATTGTGCCGGTGTTGTTGGAGCGAAATCAAAAGTCACGGCGCGTCAGGATTTGGTCAGCAGGCTGTTCAACAGGTGAGGAGCCATACAGTATCGCTATGACCATAGCGGGTAAATTCCCTAAAGCTTGGGACGTTAAAATACTCGCTACGGATTTAGATTCAAATGTACTAGATAAAGCAAGGCGTGGGGAATATGCCAGCAGCAGTGTCACAGGCCTGAGCGATGATAAATTAAAGGCGTTTTTTTTGCGTAGCAATGATGCGAGTTTGTTTAAAGTCAAACCTGAGTTACAGCAAATGGTGCATTTTAAGCGCTTGAATCTGCTGGAACCTTGGCCAATGAGTGGTCCGTTTGACTTGATATTTTGTCGTAATGTACTGATTTATTTTGATAAAACGACGAAAGACAAACTGTTCCATGGTTATTTTGAGATGTTAGCGCCTCACGGGCATCTGTTTATCGGGCACTCAGAAACCATGGGCAAAGAGCATCATGAGTTTAAAAATCTAGGTAAGACAATGTATCAAAAGGTTACGCATGCATCATTTTAAACCTGTTATTCATGGCTTTGAGCATGTTAAACGGTTTTGGGATTCCGGCCGTCAAAAGGTGATCGCCAAAGTTTTGCCAGGTGAATTTTACATTTCCAAACAGGATGAGTTGATCTCGACTGTATTGGGGTCATGCATTTCAGCTTGCATTTATGATGATGGTTTGGGGATTGGTGGTATGAACCACTTCATGCTGCCTAGTATTGTCAAAACAGCGGAGTCAGTTCATGCCGATGATTTGAATTGTCGCTATGGCAACTGGGCTATGGAGTTTTTGATCAATGAGCTGTTAAAGAATGGAGCGTCACGGCGCAATCTCAAGGTTAAATTATTTGGTGGCGGTAAGATCATTCGCTCCATGACCGATATTGGCCAAGGCAATATTCGTTTTGCTTATGCGTACGTACAAGAAGAAGGTATTAATTTAGTTTCGCATGATGTCGGTGGTCCGTGGCCAAGGAAAATAGTTTTTGATCCCCAGACGGGCAAAGTCCATGTCAAAAAACTCAGAGAAATGCACAACGACACCATTGAAAAACGGGAAGTGCGCTACTTACATGAAATCGAAGCGCAAGATAAACACACGGACATTGAGTTGTTCTAAGAGAGCATCATGATTAAAGTTTTGGTAATAGATGATTCTCCGCTGATCCGCATGGTACTCACCGAGATTTTGCAGCAAGCGGGTGATATAGAAGTGGTTGGGGTGGCCGAAGACCCTTATGAAGCGAGAGAGAAAATCAAGACTTTACATCCAGACGTGCTCACTTTGGATGTTGAAATGCCTAAAATGGACGGCATCAGTTTTTTGAAAAACCTCATGCGTCTGCGTCCGATGCCTGTGATTATGGTATCCACTTTAACTAAACAAGGTTCGCCAGTTACTTTAGAAGCGTTAGAAATCGGCGCGGTGGATTTTATCGCCAAGCCATCAGTGAATGTAGCCTCGCAACTGCAATCTTATGCTGAGCTGTTATATCAAAAAATTCGTGTTGCGCATAAAGCTAAGTTGCGACCGTTTAAACCTCACGACGACAAAGACGTTACGGTAGTTAATGAGTTTAAAGCCTTTTCCTCGCAGGCGGTGTTGGCAATTGGTGCATCAACGGGTGGTACTGAAGCCATTAAAGAAGTGCTGATCCGTATGCCAACCCATTGCCCACCTATCGTGGTGACGCAACATATTCCTCCTGTGTTTAGTACTTCGTTTGCGCTTAGAATGGATAAGACTTGTGCCATAACAGTGAAAGAAGCCGTCGATGGCGATGTGTTAAAACCCGGCTTTGCCTACATAGCACCGGGAGATCAACATTTAAAAGTCGTGCGTCGTGGCACACAGTTACATTGCTTACTTGATAACGGCGAACTCGTTAATCGCCATAAGCCTGCGGTTGATGTGTTGTTTCATTCATTAGTGGAGAGTGTTGGCAAACATACCAGCGCAGTTTTACTTACAGGTATGGGTAGCGATGGGGCGCGGGGATTGTTAGCGCTGCGTGAGGTCGGTGCGCACACTTTTGCCCAAGATGAAGCGACGTCGGTAGTGTGGGGTATGCCCAGAGCGGCCTTTGAAATGAATGCCGCTCAAGCATTGGTGCCATTACCTAAAGTCTGTCAGCAATTACTTAAAAGTGCAGCACGAAATTAACGTGCTGTTCCTAACTCAGCTCGGATCATTAACGACCCAAGGATGCGAATACCAAAAGTAACGTTTAGGCGCGGTTTTGATAGGCGCGGTACAGTTGTAGCGGCTGCGACCCAGCTTTAAAGGCTCAGGGCTCTCAATTAAGACGCTGCGCTCATCTACCCAACTCAGCTTGGCATGACCTTGACCAGACACATAGCAAGCTAACTGACTGGTATGGAAATTAATTTCCGCAAAGGTCAGCTTCAAACTGGGTTGTCTATTCGTCGTCACGGTATCGTCGTATTCAATCGCGCTAAACGAAAATGCTGCGGACTCTAATTTGGTTTTTAGCGTGTCTAAATTGGCATATTGCCCTGAGGCTGGGTAACGCGGCACGGCAAGCCAATCGGTATTGGCATTGACTGCGCCAGAGTGTTGGCCAATTCCAATCAGACCGAGCTCTTTCACTATGGCTTGCACATCACGATTGTATTCACCGTATGGATAAGCTATCCACGGCCAGTCTTGACCTGTTTCATCCTTGATACGTTGCTGTGACCAGCTCAAATCTTGTTTGATGCGGGCTTTCCAGCTTTGGCTGTCTTCTTCACTGGCGTGGACATGCAGATAATTGTGCTCGGCACTGTGATTGGCGATCAATGCCCCTTGTTGGCTTAAGGCTTTCAGTTGCGCCCACGTCATCACATAACTTTTGCCTTCATCTATCAGTTTAGGATTAACGAAAATAGTATAGGGATAAGCGAACTCGCGTAATATCGGTGCCGCCGTGTCGAAGTTATTGAGATAGCCGTCGTCGAAGGTGATAGCGACGGTTTTATCATCAAGCACTTTGCCCGCTTGCAATGAGTCGAGTAAGGTATTGAGCGCGACGACTTGATAATCTTGATCCTTAAGATACTGTAAATGCTGGCGAAAGGTGTCAGCAGAGACACTGGTTACCGCAGGTAAGGTTTCACTGACGTGATGATACTGTAGAATAACTGCACTCTTAACCGGTAATGCACATAGACTTAACCAGAACAGACACCAATGCGACAGCTTTTTTGCACTCATAAAATACAACACCTTGAATTAATCCGGTTGGCCGGGCCCATGATCCTAGCAAATATGTCTGTGCCTCTGCTAGGGCTAGTTGATACTGCCGTAATAGGGCATTTATCGGATGCGCGTTTTCTCGCCGCCATCGCCTTGGGATCAAGTACGGTAACGGTGCTATTCTGGCTATTGGGTTTTCTGCGTATGAGTACCACAGGTGCAGTTGCCGAGGCGTTTGGTAGCGCACAAAGCAGTAAAATCACCACAGTGCTGCTTGCTAGCAGCAGCTTAGCGCTGGTGTTAGCGTTGCTGTTGGGTTTCTTGCAGCAGCCAATCGTCATGGTGATGGGATATTTGGCGCAGACGAGCGCCGAAGTACAGCAGCTAGCTAGTGAGTATGTTGCCATCCGCTTGTTTGCAGCCCCTGCGGTATTGCTCAACTTAGTGCTACTAGGTGCCTTGCTTGGCCTGCAGTTTGGTAAAGGTCCATTTTATGTGGTGTTGTTTAGTAACGGATTGAATATTGTTTTAGATATTTGGTTTGTGGTTGGGTTAGGCCTTGGGGTTCAAGGGGCTGCTTGGGCGTCTTGTATTGCCGAATATGCCTCACTGCTATTGGCATTGTGGCTGCTACGTAAAGTGCTGTGGCAGCAAATGGCAACTAAACTGCGCTGGCAATGGCCTCGCTGGCAGCAACTGGTTACTTTACTGGCGTTAAATCGTGATATTTTCCTGCGTTCCTTAATTTTACAAGCCTGCTTTAGCTATATGACATTTTACGCAGCGCGGCTTGGCGATATCACACTCGCGGCCAATGCAGTATTACTGAACTTTTTGTTGCTAGTGAGTTTTGCCATGGATGGCCTAGCCTATGCTTTAGAAGCTAAGGTTGGGCATGCCAACGGGCAAAGAAATCTACCCGCTATTCAATTGTGGGTGAAGCTCGGCTTTGTTTGGGGCGGCGCTTTTGCGCTTTGTTACGCATTACTTTTTGCCACGCTAGGGGGTAATATCATTGCTCTGCTGACAGATTTACCTGAGGTGCAAGCCCACGCTGAGCGTTATCTTGGTTGGCTAGTTGTGTTGCCACTGTTAGCGACCAGTGCTTTTCTCTTTGATGGGATATTTATTGGGCTGATGCGCGGACACGATATGCGTAACAGTATGTTAGTATCGGGACTGGTTGGGTTTGTACTACCGGCATGGGGTTTTAGTAGTTATGGTAATCACGCGTTGTGGCTGGCTATGTGTGCTTTTATGTTATTGCGCGGGCTTACTTTAGCTTATCTTTATCGAAAATGGATGGATCAACGTCCGTTTTCTCCAGCACTTGCGCAAAACGATTAGCAAAGATACCAAGATAACCCCACGCCGCCATTACTAAAGCTGGGAGCAATAACACCAGCCCAATTAATTGCAACCAAGCTAAGGTGTAATAGCCGAGTGCGATAAAAGCGACTGCTGCGGCAAAAAATGCCAAGCCAATTAAAAAACGTTTGAGGCTCAATTTAGGTTCACTGCCAAGTTGGTAAATAACTGCTTTTAACATATCGGCCTAGCGAGGTATTAGGGAAGCTGCAGCTGGCGGTGGTGAAACGCCAGCTAGTAGTGCTTAAACTTAATAGTAAGAATGCTCACCTGGATTGTGTTCAGTGATATCGCGCACCCCGGAGATCTCAGGGAACTTAGCTATCATTTCCTTCTCAATCCCTTCTTTTAAGGTGACATCAATCATAGAGCAACCGTTACAACCACCACCAAATTGTAGCACTGCGATACCGTCAGCGGTGATTTCGACCAAACTCACCTGACCGCCATGGTTAGCCAATTGTGGGTTCACTTCAGTAGTCAGCATATGCTGTACACGTTCTTCTAAGCTGGCGCTATCACCCAGTTTTTTGGCTTTGGCATTGGGTGCTTTTAAGGTCAGTTGCGTGCCCATTTTGTCAGTAACAAAGTCAATTTCCGCTTCATCTAAAAATGGTGCGCTTTCGGCGTCAACAACCGCATCAAAACCATTAAATGGTAAACGAATGTCAGAGGCTTCCACGGCATCGGCTGGGCAATAAGACACGCCACATTCGGCTTTCGAAGTGCCCGGATTTACCACAAACACACGAATATTGGTGCCTTCAGCTTGATTGGATAACAGCTTAACGAAGTGCGCCTGAGCGCTTTCAGAAATTTTGATCATATCGGAGACTATACTTGACTAAATTACTCGGTTAATCGCTATCATACTCCGCTCGTCTTATCGGTGCTAGTGTTGAGCGTAAAAATTTGGCAATCAACACGGCACCTTGCTAGCTTGATAAGCAGCCAAAAAAACAACAAACAGAGGTAAGCATGCGTCACTGGTTAAGTCTAAGTGCGGCGGTCTGGTTATCAAGCGCGGTCGCAGAGCCACTAGATTATTATTTTTCAGATGTGAGTCAGTTTGACCCTAACATCCCAACCCCAAGTTCAGTATTGGGTTATGAGGTCGGTGATTGGCACGTCCGCCACGACCAGCTAGTGCAGTATTTATATGCGTTGGCCAGCGCCAGTGATAGAGTCAGCATTGAGGAAATTGGTCGCACTTATGAGCAGCGACCATTGCTGCTGTTACGTTTTAGCTCACCGGAGCGTCAAACACAGCTCGATACCATTCGCGCTGCGCGGCTAGATGCCATTGCCTCGGGGAGTGGGCTTGCCGCGTTACCCGCAGTGGCATGGATGGGTTATAGCGTACACGGCAATGAATCTTCGGGCAGCAATGCCGCATTGTTGGTTGCTTACTATCTTGCAGCTAGTAAAGACCCGCGGGTGAATGCGCTATTAAACGATACCGTGATTTTACTCGACCCAGCGTTAAACCCAGATGGGCTTGCGCGTTTTGCCAACTGGGCCAATACCACGCGGAGTTTAACGCCTTCGGCCGACCCAAGTCATAGAGAGCACAATGAGCCTTGGCCATCGAGCCGGACAAATCACTATTTGTTCGATTTAAATCGCGATTGGTTGTTGTTACAACATCCAGAATCACGCGCCCGAGTTGGTGCCTTCCACGACTGGAAACCGAATGTATTGACTGATTTTCATGAAATGGGCCCGAATAGCACGTATTTCTTTCAGCCGGGCGTACCTTCACGGACCAATCCCATCACACCTGCAAAAAATATTACCCTTACTGCCGATATCGCCACATACCATGCTAAAGCGCTAGATGCGCGTCAGGAACTCTACTTTACTCAAGAGAGCTTTGATGATTTTTATTATGGCAAGGGCTCCACTTACCCAGATATTAATGGTGCGGTCGGGATTTTGTTTGAACAAGCCAGTAGTCGTGGGCATTTACAGCAAACCATTAATGGCCCTTTAAGCTTTGCGGCAACCATTAAAAACCAGCTCACCACCAGTTTATCGACTTTTGATGCGGTGCTTGCTAAACAGCAGGAATTAAAACAGTTCCAGCAGGATTTTTATCGTGATGCTAAAAGTGACGCGGCAAAAGAAAACTTTGCCGGTTATGTGGTGGATTTAGAGCAAGATGCCAGCAAGGCAGACGCTTTTATGGCGATTTTGGCTCAGCATCAAATTCAAGCTTATCCGTTGATCCGTACTGTTACTGTAGATAAACGAGAATATGGCGCAGCAACCAGCATCTATATTCCACTTGCGCAGCCTCAATATCGGGTGATCCAAGCGGTTTTTTCTACCCAAACTGAATTTAAAGACAATACCTTTTACGATGTCTCGGGTTGGACCTTAGCCCATGCGTTTGATTTGCCTTTTGCACCAGTTAAAAGCGAGCGCAGCGTCAAAGTTGCAGAGCAAGTTTGGCAAGCTGCGACGCGCAAACCAGAGGCGCCAGCCGCGGGTCATTATGCGTATGCTTTTACTTGGCAGGATAGCCAAGCCCCTGCGATGCTCAATGCGTTGCTGCGCCAAGGTGTACAAGCGCGCCTAGCGTTGGCGGATTTTACCGCCACCACAACGGCTGGCGAACAGGCATTTAATCAAGGCAGCGTGATTATCCCTGCTGGCCTACAACAGCAAAGCAACTGGTTTACTATCGTCAAACAAGTGCAACAAGAGTTTGGATTGCCGCTCTATGCGATTGAAAGTGGCTTAACCAGTGCTGGGATTGATTTGGGCTCACGGCTATTTGAAGTGGCCAAAATGCCCAAAGTGCTGCTAGTTGGAGGCGAAGGGGTTGACCAGTACGAGCTTGGCGAAGTGTGGCACTTTTTAGACACACGTTTGCAAGTTGCCCCGACTATAGTCACGCAGCAGCAGGTCGAGCGTCTCAACTTAGCTAACTATACTCACATTGTGTTTGTTGATGGCCGCTATAAGTTCTCCGAAACGACAGAGCAGCATATTGGCACTTGGATCAAACAAGGTGGTGTGGTGTGGGGCCATAAGCGTGGTGCGCAGTGGTTACAGCAACAGCAGTGGTTAAAAGCCGATGCACTCAGTGCCAAAGCGCAGGCGGCACAATTTGATAGCTCACAGCTGCGTTATGCGGATCAAGAGCAGTTGGCGGCTAAACAGCGTATTGCTGGGGCGATTTTTAATACCGAGGTGGATCTTAGTCACCCACTGGCCTTTGGCTTAAGTGATAGCACTTTACCTATGTTTAAAGATGCGACTTGGTTATTACAGCCAAGTAAAGCCCCGTTTGTGAATGTGGCAAAATATACTGCCTCTCCTTTGCTGGCAGGATATGCTGATGACATCTACCAACAAAACATTAGTCAAGGTGCGGCGTTGGTAGCTCATCGCTTAGGTAAGGGCAGTGTTATCGCAATGACGGATAACCCCGTATTTCGGGGCTATTGGTATGGCACCAGCCGATTACTGGCCAATGCCCTGTTTTACGGTCACACCTTAAGCGCAGCGGGCGAGTAGGGCGTTACCGCAAGCGTCATGGCCCAGACCGAGACAGCCCCTGCTTGCTTGCAAGCATGGGCTGCACTGTCGAGTGTCGCACCGGTCGTTAGTACATCATCAAGCAACGCCACTCGTAGGCCTGTCAGCGAGTATGTGGTAGTAAAGGCGTTTGCTACATTGCTAAGCCTAGCGCGACGACCTAAAGCACTTTGTGCGCGTGTAGCGCGGGCCCTTTTAAGGCAAGCTAAGCTTGCGTAAGACGCGAGCACGGGTTGCCAGCTTTGCCAAACCTGATTATAACCCCGCAGCCAATAACGATTGCGATGTAGTGGCATGATAAGCAGTAGATCAAATGGCAACTCAGCTTGGGCGGCACACCACAATTGCCACTGCTGAGTTAATAGTTGCCACAGCGCCGCTTTGTAATAGAGTTGGTTATTGAACTTAATCGCGCTTAACCAGTGTGCTAATGCACCTTGATACCAACCGCAGCTAAATAAACCATCGCAGTAGCGAAAACTAACGCCCGCAGCAATATCTGGCTGCAAGAGCAAATTACCACCCGTTGGGTAGCTAAAACAAGGCAAGTCGGCTAGACATGTCGCGCATAAACCATGCTGGGAGGGAATTTCACAATCACACAGTGCGCACCGAGAGGGTGCCAGCAGGTGACTTAACCATGCCAAGTAAGGTCGTGCTGAATTGGTGTTCATTCCTTGAATCCTTGCAAAGTACCGTTATCATATCGGCAAGTGTGGTAGAGGAACGAAAAAATGCAAAGCAACTTAGTGCTGTTACACGGTTGGGGTATGAATAAAGCCGTGTGGCAATTGGTTCAGCAAGACTTGCAAAGCGCGGGCTACAATCAAGTGCTGGCGCTTGATTTACCTGGTTTTGGTAATGCACCTTGGCTGCAGGCTGAATATGATTTAACCACTGCAGTAACCGAGTTGGCAGCACATATTCCAGAACAAAGCACTTTAGTCGCGTGGTCTATGGCTGGGCTGTTTGCGCTACACCTGGCGCAAGCTTATCCCAACAAAGTGCGCAAAATTATTTTGGTTGGCTCGAGCCCATATTTTCTTGAATCGCCGCAGTGGCCGGGGATCAAAGCGCTGGTCTTAGCGCAATTTCAGGCAGCTTTACTGCAAGATACGGGTAAAACCATAGAAAGGTTTTTGGCAATTCAAGCTATGGGCAGCGAGCATGCAAAGCAGGACATTAAGCGCTTGCGCGAATGGTTAGCGACATCGCCAACGCCCAATACAGTGGCGCTGGCGGGTGGTTTGACATTATTAGCCGACTGCGATTTACGGGCGCTGTTTTGCGCTTTACCTATCCCGATTTATGGCATCTTCGGCCGACTTGATTCACTGGTGCCAGAGCGCGCCGTAGCAGCGATGCAACAGCTCAACCCCGCATTTCGTGCAGAAATATTGCCAAAAGCATCTCATGCACCGTTTATTTCTCACCGCGAGGAGTTTGTATCTATATTGAAATCAATGCTTTAAAACTCATACCTGAGGGTGGTGAAAGTTTATCGAGTTCATCCTTTCATTTGAGGTGTTTTTGCGCAATAATTAGACAAAGTCATTAAGCGGAGGTGTGCTATGCCAGTAGGAAGCGCATTATCAAGTGGGGTGGAAGGTTTTAACCGAGCCAGCCAGCAAATTGAACGTGCCACTGCAGATATTAATCGCGCCAGTTTGCAACAACAGGATGACGACCAACTCGCCCAGCAACGTCAGCTGCAAGCAGCCAGTAAAGATGAAGCGGTAACGCCGCCAGTCTCTCAGCCGCCGCGTATTGACGAGTCATTGGTGCAATTAAAAGTTGAAGAGTTTAACGCTAAGGCAAATACTCAAACAATTCGTACGGCAGACGAAGTGTTAGGTACTTTGGTTGATATCAAGGTTTAATCACGAGGTAAATAGCAATAGAGCTATAACCTTGTTGCTAGTGATACACAATGAATATTGTAACGCCGCAACCGGCGATTAATCTCAATATAGGAAACGTCCATACCGAAACGGCGCGACGTGATAATCAGCTGCGCGAAGTGATCCCGCAGCCCTCTTCTGCTACGCCCTCATTTACAGATAACCGTGCATTTCAAGATTCAGACAAAGCCAAAGGCCAGCCTCAGGACGAAAAGGGGCTGTACGATAAAAAAGTGCAGCTTGAAGACAAGCATGCTATTTCAGGCCGAGAAGCTAAACACCAAGAAGGTGAGGGTGAGGCGGAAGGAGATGAAAATCGCCATCAGCAACGCCAAGCTGAAGCAGACTTAAAACAGCTCGAACAACTCAAAGACCGTGACCGCGAGGTGCGTTTGCACGAGCAGGCGCATGCCCGTGTTGGTGGCTCACATGCCGGTTCACCGAGCTACGAGTTTCAGCGCGGTTCCGATGGCAACAATTATGCTGTCGGTGGCGAGGTGATGATAGACGTCTCCGAAGTGCCGGGAGATCCGCAAGCCACTATTGAAAAAATGCAAACCGTGCGCTCGGCGGCGCTTGCTCCTGCGGAGCCATCTGGTGCTGATCGCGCAATTGCCGCAGATGCGACGCAAAAAATCGCGCAAGCGCAGGCAGATTTAGCCAAACAGGCCTTGAATGCCGATGATGAAGAGTCGAGTAATGATGGTATTGGGACTTATCAACGTCGGCGTCTGAGTGGCGAAGAGGAAGGTAAAGAGGCAAAGCTAGAGTCAGCAGCAGATATTTTTCTTGCTGGTGATGATGAGCAAGAATTTGCCGTTGTCGCTCGGCGCCAAGCGTTGGAGGTGAGTCGTGACCCTGAAGTGAATGCCAGAGCAAGCCGCATTGCCGATTTTTATCAACATGTTTATGAGCCAAAAAGTGTGTCTGGCTTTAGTCGCGTAATTTGAGTGATTGAGAATAGAGTAAGCATAAAGGCCGCATTGCGGCCTTTATGCTTTTTGCGTTACGTTACCGAAGTGGTGGTGAAAGACACCACCCACAGCGTGAGCGTACTTCGATTACTTTTTCAATTTCGCAAACGCTTCAGCAAACGCATTACCCATAGCGGCATTGCCAGCAGCAGGTTTGGCCTTAGCTGGCGCGGCACTTTTGGCTCGTGGCTGAGTATTGGTGTTGTCTGCAGCTTTACCTTTTGCTGGCGCTACCACTTCGTCGTCCATGCGCATCGTGAAACTGATACGTTTACGTGCCACATCGACTTCCAGCACTTTAACCTTAACTATGTCACCGGCTTTAACCACTTCACGCGGATCGCTAATAAACTTATTAGTCAGCGCTGAAATATGCACTAAACCATCTTGATGGACGCCGACATCGACAAACGCACCAAAGTTAGCCACGTTAGACACCACACCTTCAAGAACCATACCTGGTTTGAGATCAGAAATGCTTTCAACACCCGCTTTAAATTCTGCTGTCTTAAATTCTGGGCGAGGATCGCGACCTGGTTTATCCAACTCTTTGATGATGTCGGTGACCGTTGGCACACCGAATTTGTCATCAATAAAGTCATTAGCGACTAATTGGTTCAACAGCGTGCTATTGCCGATTAAGTCATTGACCATCACTTGCTTGGCTTCACAGATTTTCTTCACCACAGGATACGCTTCAGGGTGAACAGCTGAGGCGTCCAAAGGATCTTTGCCATTCACGATGCGTAAAAAGCCCGCGGCTTGTTCGAAGGCTTTCGGACCAAGACGCTCAACTTTTTTCAACTCACTGCGGCTATTAAAGCTGCCATTTTCATCACGGTAGCGCACGATATTAGTCGCGAGGGTTTTATTCAAGCCAGAAACGCGTGTAAGGAGCGGCACAGAGGCGGTATTGACGTCAACACCTACCGAGTTTACGCAATCCTCTACGACGGATGTTAAGCTTTGACCGAGCTGACTTTGCGATACGTCGTGCTGATATTGACCAACGCCAATCGACTTAGGTTCGATTTTTACTAGTTCCGCAAGCGGATCTTGTAAGCGCCGTGCAATTGATACCGCACCACGTAAAGAAACATCAAGATCAGGGAATTCATTGGCAGCAAATTCAGACGCAGAGTAAACCGACGCGCCTGCCTCGCTGACCATAATTTTATTCATTTTCAACTCAGGGACGGCTTTGACGAGCTCAGCCGCCAGTTTGTCGGTCTCACGCGATGCAGTACCGTTACCAATCGCAATCAGCTGTACTTTGTGCTGACGACATAACTGCTCTAGGGTACGGAGCGATTTGTCCCATAGGTTTTGCGGCGCATGTGGGAAAATAGTGTTAGTCGCTAGTAGCTTGCCGGTAGCGTCAACAATCGCGACTTTACAGCCAGTACGTAGACCCGGGTCAAGACCCATAGTCACTTTTGCACCTGCAGGCGCTGCCATCAATAAGTCTTTAAGGTTTTTGGCAAACACATCAATGGCGTCGGTTTCTGCGCGCTCACGCATTTGCGCTAAAAACTCATTTTCTAGATGCAGTGCGAGTTTGACTTTCCAGGCCCATTGCACCACTTGCAGTAACCAGCTGCTGGCGGCTTTACCTTGTACAGCCAAGCGATAATGGTCGGCAATCATCTGCGCACAGTAAGCTGCAGCGTCTTCAACAGAAGGCTCTGGGTTGATCGTCAGTTGCAAAAAGCCTTCGTTACGTGCACGTAACATAGCCAAAGCGCGGTGAGACGGCACTTTTGCTAGCGGTTCTTGATGATCAAAATAGTCTTGGTATTTATTACCCGCTTGCTCTTGCCCTGTCACGACTTTGCTACTGATAGCGGCATATTTCTGCATGTGGTCGCGGAACTTAGCCAATAATTTAGCGTCTTCGGCAAAGCGTTCCATCAAGATAAATTTAGCGCCTTCAAGTGCGGCTTTTTCATCCTCAACCCCTTTGCTGGCATCGACATAGCTGAGCGCGGTCGTGTTAGGGTCTAAATCGGCATCATTGAACAATGCGTCTGCCAGCGGCTCAAGCCCAGCTTCAATGGCAATTTGGCCTTTGGTACGGCGCTTAGGTTTATACGGCAGATAGAGGTCTTCAAGCTCGGTTTTGCTGTCTGCGGCTAAAATATCGCGGTTTAATTGTTCAGACAGTTTGCCTTGCTCAGCGATGGTATTGAGAATAAAGCTGCGGCGCTCTTCAAGCTCGCGTAAATATGACAAACGCTGTTCTAATAAACGCAGTTGGGTGTCGTCTAAACCCCCAGTTACTTCTTTACGGTAACGGGCAATAAAAGGCACGGTTGCGCCTTCGTCTAAGAGCGTGATGGCAGCGTTAACTTGCTGCTCTTTTGCGTTTAACTCAGTGGCTAAACGTTGTGAGATGTTGCTCATGCAAAATCCTTATCTATTTTCTAGTGGCTCGTTATGAGCCTATGGCGGTGAGTTTACCACCGCACTCAGGGTGCGCCTAGGTTGAGTATGTGATCTCATTGATGAACCAAGTCTTACGACCTTCAGGGGTTGTAACAAGAACTTCATCATCAACTGCTTTACCAAGTAGCGCGCGGGCCATTGGCGCATCGATGGAGATGTAATCTTTGCGTTCGTAAATTTCGTCGGGTCCGACGATGCGAAAGCGCAGCACATCTCCTTGTTCGTTTTCAATTTCCACCCAAGCACCAAAATACACTTTGCCGTGTTGACTTGGATGCGGGTAAACAATTTTTAATTCAGGTAACAGCTTACGTAAGTAGCGTACACGACGGTCAATTTGCCGCAGTAAACGTTTGTTAAAGGTGTAGTCGGCGTTTTCTGAGCGATCGCCAAGACTTGCCGCCCAAGTGACAATCTTGGTCACTTCTGGTCGTTTCTCGAACCATAAGTGATCATGTTCTTGTTGTAGCTGGCGATATCCCTCAGGGGTGATCAAATAGGTCTTCACTGGTTATGCTCTCACTTAAAACGCTCGGCCACCTTAATCAAAGCCACGTTGTTTGTCGAGCTTTGCGCGCTGTTACCTTATGTAACAATCTAGTCGTTTACAGGGATGTTTATATGGGGGTTTTTCCATTATATTTAAAGTTATCTGTTGGCCAAAAAAACAAGAATGACAAAATGGGAAATGAAACAACCAAAATCTTAGTAGTAGACGATGACATGCGTTTGCGCAGTTTGCTGGAGCGTTATCTGGTAGAACAAGGCTTTATCGTCCGTACCGCTGCCAATTCCGAGCAAATGGATAGATTACTGGAACGTGAAAACTTCCACATGATGGTGCTTGATTTAATGTTGCCAGGTGAAGATGGTTTGTCGATTTGCCGTCGTTTACGGCAAAAAGAAAATGAGATCCCGATTGTGATGTTAACCGCAAAAGGTGATGAGGTAGACAGGATCATAGGTTTGGAGTTAGGGGCTGATGATTATTTACCTAAGCCATTTAACCCAAGAGAGCTACTCGCGCGGATCAAAGCGGTATTACGACGCCGCACTAAAGAAGTGCCAGGGGCACCTTCCGCGCAGGAAAACATCGTTTCATTCGGGTGTTTCTCTTTGAATCTTGCCACTCGGGAGATGCAAAAAGGCGATGAAAGTATGTCGCTTACCAGTGGCGAATTTGCAGTGCTCAAAGCTTTGGTCAGCCATCCGCGTGAACCACTTAGCCGTGACAAGCTTATGAATCTAGCCCGTGGTCGTGATTACAGCGCACTTGAGCGCAGTATTGATGTCCAAGTGTCGCGTTTACGCCGCATGATAGAAGAAGACCCTGCCAACCCTCGTTACATTCAAACTGTATGGGGCTTGGGATATGTATTTGTGCCTGATGGCGATAAGTAGTCAGTAGTTAATCCAGGACATTATGAGTATTCTGCCTAGAAGTGCCTTTGGTCAAACGGTGTTTTTCGTTGGCGCGCTATTGTTGATAAACCAGATTGTCTCTTACATCACAGTGACATTATATGTGGTGAAACCGACTTTTGAACAAGTAAACCTAATGCTGGCCAAGCAGGTTAAAACTGTGTTTATTGAGCGCGAAGATAGCATTAATCTGTCTAGTGAATTTTCCACTAAGTTTTACGATATCACTGGCATTGAAGTCATGACCCAGCGCGAAGCCTATCGCAACGGCTTAGCGCAAGCGAAAGAATACACTATGCTGTCACGTAGCATGTCGGAGCAGCTTCATGGCTCAGCACGAGTGATGGTGAGCCAAGGTAATCCGTTGGTGTACTGGGTTGAGGCGCCGCAGGCGCCGGGTTACTGGGTTCGAGTACCTTTATCTGGTTTTACCGAAACCAATTTGCAGTTCTTAGTTTTCTATCTCTCTACCATAGGTTTTCTCAGTGTTTTGGGGGGCTGGTTATTTGCCCGCCATCTCAATAAGCCGCTTAAATCGCTGCAGATTGCGGCGGGCAGAGTTGGGGTAGGAGATTTTACTACACGCCTTAAAGAAGAAGGCTCAACTGAGGTAATTGAAGTAACCAAAGCCTTTAATCAAATGTCCAAAGGCATCGCCGAACTGGAAAATGACCGACGCTTAATGATGGCAGGGGTCTCGCACGATTTACGCACACCACTGACTCGCATCCGCTTGGCAACAGAAATGATGAATGATGAAGAGGATTATCTACGTCAGGGGATCATTGATGATATCGAAGATATGAACGCGATTATCGATCAGTTTATTGAGTATCTACGTCATCATAATAGCGCCGAGTTGGTGTTGGATGATGTCAATCAAGTGGTACAAGAAGTGGTCCACGCCGAGCAGCAGCACCAGCGCACTATTGTATTACAAAGCGATGAGCAACTTCCTGCGGTGATGATGAACGCCGTTGCGTTAAAGCGGGTGGTAACCAATATGATTGAAAATGCCATTCGTTATTCTGATGATGATATTACAGTCTCAACGCATTATCTGAGCCACAAAAAGCAAGTGCTGATCTGTGTTAAAGACCGTGGTCCGGGTATTCCCGAATCTGAATTAGAAAGTGTATTTGAACCGTTTAAACGCGGCGATTTAGCCCGCGGCAGTGAAGGCAGTGGGCTTGGGCTGGCGATTATCAAACGGATTATCACCACTCATGGTGGCACGGTAAAACTGCGTAATCGCAAACAAGGTGGGCTCAGTGCTGAAGTGTACCTGCCGGTTGCCAAAGGTGCTGTGCGTTAGTTTAAGGCAAAGCGCCATCTAGCACATTGCTTTGCATGTGCAACTGAAAATATCGCCAAGCAGTGAGTGCATATCGAGCCGAAACCACAGCTATCACAGCTGCGGCGATAAAAAACTCGACGGTTGCCAGCTGTTCCACCCAAGCCACTAGCTTGGTATTCGGTGCAAGGCTTGTTAACCATACTGCCAGTTTAAATTGTGCCGAAGCGCCAATTACCAGAGGAAAAGTAAACGCTGCGTGTGAAGGGCTAAAAGGCAAAGTTAGCAAGCGCGTTAATAGCAAATAGGCGGTAAAGGTCATGAGTATCGCTATACCCGTGAGCAGTGCCACTAGCTCTATGGATGGTGTCGCAACAAAACTTAAATAGCCTGCCAGACACAAACTTGCAGGCGCCGCAAGCACTGCTAAGGTAGGTAACGCCGCTGGATTGGGTGTGCCAACCAAAATCAAGCGCATCAGCATCAGCGGCAACATCACTGCAAGCGCCACCAGTCCAAACAGGAGAAGTAGATAGGCTAAGGTTTGCAGCGTTGGTACAGCGGGTACAGTGAGAGGCGCAACTACAATACCAATAGGCGGAATAAACCAGCTGGGTAACAGATCAGCAAGTTTAAAATGTTGGCTGCGATAGTAAACAAAACCAAGCAACAACAGTAAATGTACCACGACTGCGGCACACCATAGTATTTCCGCTATTCCTGCCAGCCAAGGTGCAAGGGCATGGCTCACCACCATAGTGGCCATGGTAAAGGTAGGCAATACGCTACCCAGTATCGGCTGTTGTAAGTCTTGCAGTAAGCGCGCTGGCACACAACAATATTTCGCCACCACTAAGAGCAACAACAAAGTTGCCACCCCAGCGCCAAGGAGCGCGAGTTGTCCATTACTGGCAAATAGGTTTTCTGCACACCAGCCAAGGCTCGCGATGCCAAGCGCTAAACCCGTGAGAGGAGTTGGCACTGTGCTAAGGTGTTGCCTGAATTGGATTGTCATAGCTTATCTCGGTGTTTTAGCCCGAGACTATTTTACACTGGCATTTTGTCTGCAAATATCGGATAGTTTCATACGCACGTTCGAAAAAACTTAACGAATATGTCGACACCGACCTTAAAGCAATTACAAGCCTTTGTGACCATTACTCAAGCTAAGTCTTTGAGTGCAGCCGCTGAACAGTTATATCTCTCCAAAGCGGCGCTAAGTAGTGCACTGGCTGAGTTGGAAAAAAACCTTGGGCACGCTGTGTTTGATCGTGTGAATAACCGTTTACTGCTTAATCAAGAAGGGCGGCGATTATTGCCGTTGGCTGATGAGTTATTAACGCGCGCCAATGAAATTGCGCAGTTATTTAGCCAAGATGCGCAAATGGCAGGCATATTGCGTTTGGGTGCCAGTGATACGATTGGCAATCAAGTGATGCCCGCACTACTTGGCACACTAAGGCAGCAGTTTCCCGCTGCACAGCCCACGTTACATATCACCAATAGCACTAGGATCATCAACATGCTGCTGGATTTTGAGTTGGATCTCGGCTTGGTTGAGGGGCAGGTTAGTCACGCGATGTTGGATACCCAAGTCTTTATGCAAGATGAAATGTGCATTATAGCGTCACATACCCACCCGTTAGTTGGACGACCAGTAACAGAGTTAGCTGAATTGGTGGGGCAAACTTGGTTAATGCGAGAAACCGGCTCCGGCACCCGTGAGTATTTTGTCCAGCACGTAGCGCCTAAGGTTACTGCATGGCTGTTAAGTATGCAGCTCAACAGCACTGAGGCACTACTTAATGCTGTTGCCGCGGGACTCGGGCTGGCTTGCGTCTCTACGCGTGCAGCGCGATATGCGCTTGCCGATGGGCGGGTGTGTAGATTGCCGATTGTGCTTCAGCCACTGCGGCAGTTCAGTTTGGTGGTGCATCGCGACAAATATCGCAGCCCGCTATTGCAAGCTTGCATGGCGCAATGTTTGCGTGACATCGAGGCATAAAAAAACGCCCTCGTAAGGGCGTTTTACATCATCATTGATAAAGGAATTGTGTCTGTTATTAATGCTTAACCGCGTGGGCCAGCATTAACGATAGACTCAGGTACGTCGTACTTAGTGAAGTTAGCTTTAAATTCTGCTGCCAATTTCGCTGCGTATTGAGCGTACTTATCTTTGTCTGCCCAAGTGTTCATTGGGTTAAGTAGTTTGCTGTCCACACCTGGTACTGCTACTGGCACATCAAGATTCAGCACCTCAATATGTTGCGTTTCAACGCCCGCTAAGTTACCAGAAACAATTGCATCTACCACTGCGCGAGTAGTTGGAATATCAAAGCGCTTACCAACACCGTATGGACCGCCTGTCCAACCTGTGTTTACTAGGTACACTTTGGCACCAAACTCACGTACACGTTTCATCAGTAGCTCAGCGTAAACGCCAGCTGGACGTGGGAAGAATGGCGCACCAAAACAAGTTGAGAAAGTCGATTCGATATCTGAAGTTGAGCCAATTTCAGTAGAGCCAACTTTCGCTGTGTAACCACTCAGGAAGTGGTAAGCCGCCGCTTCTTCTGAAAGCACAGATACTGGCGGTAACACACCGCTTACGTCACAAGTTAAGAAAATCACAGCTTTTGGTTCGCCAGCGCGGTTTTCTACTTTACGTTTTTCTACGTGCTCTAGTGGGTAAGAGGCGCGTGAGTTTTGCGTCAAGCTAGTGTCTGCGTAGTTAGGTACGCGGTTTTCATCCAGCATCACGTTTTCTAAGATAGTACCAAAACGGATCGCATCCCAAATCACAGGTTCATTCTTTTGTGATAGGTCGATACATTTTGCGTAACAGCCGCCTTCGATATTGAATACGCTACCTGGTGCCCAACCGTGCTCATCGTCACCAATGAGGAAACGTGTTGGGTCAGCAGATAAAGTCGTTTTACCTGTACCAGAAAGGCCGAAGAATAACGCAGTATCGCCCGCTTCGCCGACGTTTGCACTACAGTGCATAGGTAATACACCTTTCGCTGGCAACAGGAAGTTCTGTACAGAGAACATCGATTTTTTCATTTCACCGGCATAACGCATACCAGCAAGTAACACTTTGCGCTCTGCAAAGTTGATGATGACTGTGCCGTCGCTGTTTGTGCCATCGCGCTCTGGATCACAAACAAAAGAAGGGACATTCAATACTCGCCATTCAGGTAAATCAGCTGCATTGTATTTTTCAGGAATGATAAACATGTTCTGAGCAAAAATATGGTGCCAAGCAGTTTCGGTGGTCACTACCACAGGCAAGTAATGCTCAGGATCTGCACCCACTTCGAGGTGAGAGACGAAGTGGTCTTGTTCCGCAATATACGCTTCTACACGAGCCCATAACGCGTCAAATTTGCCAGCATCGAATGGGCGGTTCACGTTGCCCCATTGAATGTCATTCGCTGTAGTAGGCTCTTGGACGATAAAACGGTCACTTGGAGAACGGCCAGTGCGGCGGCCAGTTTGTGCCACAAATGCACCATTGGCGGCCAAAGTACCTTCGCCACGACGGATCGCGTGCTCTACCAGTTCAGCTGCGGTTAAATCGACATAACGAGTTGCGCTTGAAGTCATGTTTATACCTAAAAAATGAGAGATTGAACGGGATAGCTCTGGGTTCTAACAGAAAATATTGACCTCAAGACTTTATGCAAAAAACCAAGAGGTCAATAACTCATCAAAGCTAAAATTATAGTAACAGATGAAGTTGCATTAGACGAGTGTTTGCAAGGCCTAAAATCCGCCTTTTTGCAGAAAAAACTTGAATATTTTCAATGATACCGGTGTCATGAAAAGGCAGGTTTTTATGACACCGGTATCAGTTTTTGTCATAAAAAAAGCCGCTGTTTTAGCGGCTTCGATTAAACTAAATTAGGTACAGTCTAATTAACTAAAAATTGCGTTAATATCGTCCTCGTTAAAGCGGTAATCTTGGAGGCAATAATGGCAGCTGATCTTAATCTCACCTTGCGCCGCAAGATCTTCAAGTAACGCTTCACGACCAACATTGACGAGCGCATCAATGGTTTTCTCACGACTACAACCACATTTAAATTGTACTGCTTGTGGTGTAAACAGTTGTGGATTGTCTTCATGGTAAAGGCGCGTCAGCACAGTTTGCGCGTCCAAATCGAGCATTTCACTGGCCGTAATGGTGGTGGTCAGTGCTTCCAAGTGAGCAAAATCGGTTTTTGATTTGGCTTGATCCACTGGCAATACTTGGAGCAGCATGCCACTGGCCTTGGCGACGCCATCTTGATTGCTGGTTGCCAGCCATAAACGAGTTTTTAACTGCTCTGATTGTTCGAAGTAGCTTTCTAAACAACCCGCCAACGTATCCGCAGTTAATGGCACGATACCCTGATAACGCTCACCCTTACTTGGGGTGATAGTGATGACCATATGGCCTTGACCAATCAAATCGGCAATCGAACCGCCACGCAGTTCACTTTGTAAACGCGCAATACCACGCATGTTTTGCTGATGGTCGCCATTGATCACGGCATATTTAACAGGACCATCACCTTGTAATTGCACTGCGATTTGACCTTCAAATTTCAATGTCGCAGTCAATAAACAAGTTGCTACCAGTAACTCACCCAATAAAGCTTGTACTTCAGCTGGATAGTCATGGCCAGCAATAATGTCCTGATAGGTTTGTTGAAGCTGTACCAGCTCACCACGGACGTCTAAATTCTCGAATATATAGCGGTGTAATAAATCGCTTTGCATTAACAAAATCCTAACTTAACTTCAGTTTCAGTAGTTCTCGACGTTGTTTTTTATCCGGCTTGGTGATCGGATGGGGGGCAAACAACAAATTATTTTTGCGCGCGATAGCGTTTTTTTCGCGGCGTTCAATGCTTTCCTCAGATTCTTGGTAAAGCGCTTGCGCGAGCGGTGCGGCGAGCCGCTTTTCGGCCAGTGCCAGCACGGTCACTTCTCTATCATCGTGGCCTTGCGCAAGTTTTATTACTGCGCCGACATCGACCGTTTTACTGGGTTTACAGCGTTGTCCGTTGTAGTGTACCTTACCGCCTTGTATCATTTCTCGCGCCAAAGTGCGGGTCTTGTAAAAACGAGCTGCCCATAACCATTTGTCGAGCCGGATTGCCGTCGCATCGGTTTGCTGTTGTGGGTTTGTTTTGGCCACCAAAAATAACTCTGTAAATAAATCGCGTCAGGGTAAAAATGTACCACATTCGCGGCTCTAACAAAAGCACACATATGCTTGTCATAAAGGTGCAGTAAAGTGGCTTTTTGACATTCATTTACAGAACTGAGTTGTATTGTGAGTTAATGTAATGTTTCATAATTGTTTGCTTGTTGAATGGGTTATGAGGCGTTACACTGGAGCGCTCGCAAGAAGAAGAAAAGTGAAATGATGGAACAGTATTTAGTACAGTTGCAAAAAATTGCACAATATTTACCGCATAAGCGGCTTAACAAGCTGGTGACCTTAGCCGCAGTTATTTATATTGCTTATCTTGCTTCTCAATTATTCTGGCTACTCTGGCCAAAACCAACTTCTTCAAATTTACCTGCGTTGGCGAATTACCAGCAAAGTGCGCAAACGCCAGTAAACGTGCGCAGCATTATCAGCCAAAACCTATTTGGCCAAGCTGATGCCAAACCAGATACCGCGCCAAAAACTGTGATTTCAGATGCCCCAGAAACCCGTTTGAGTTTGCGTTTGACAGGCATTGTGGCCGTTAGCCAAGACGACGAAGCGGGCCTAGCGGTCATTGAGTCGCAAGGTCGCCAAGAAACCTATGTAGTGCAAGACGCGATAGCGGGTACGCGCGCCAAGCTTGCGCAAGTGTTACCTGATCGCGTTATTTTAGATGTCGGCGGGCGTTTTGAGACGCTGATGTTAGATGGCTTAGATTTTACTAAAACGGTGAGCGTCCCTTCTTCTGCAAAGCGCAATAATAATGCTGCAGAAGCAGCGCAATATACGGTAGAGAAAGACAATCTCAAAGCGGACTTAACCGCCACTCGCTCAGAAGTGATGCAAGATCCCGGTAAGTTATTTGACTATATTCGCATTTCGCAAGCGACAAAAGATGGCAAACTCATCGGCTATCGTCTAAGCGCCGGAAAAGATCCGGAACTTTTTGCAAGGATGGGACTTAAGAACAATGATTTGGCTGTTGCTATCAACGGCTATCAACTCACGGATATGAAACAGGCAATGCAAGCCGTTAATGAACTGCGTAACAGCACCAATGCCACCATTACCATTGAACGCGACGGCGGTTTGATGGATGTGCAGTTCAGCCTGTAAGACACATTTTTGGAGTAATCACAGCAATGATGAATAAGCGAAACCATACAACAAGCAAAATCGGGTTAGCTAAGTATGCTGCACTCTTTTTAGCGGCTGGCTTGTCTTGGTCGGTATCAGCAGTGGAATATGCGGCCAACTTTAAAGGCACCGACATCAACGAATTTATCAATATCGTTGGTAAGAATCTCAATAAAACCATCATTATCGACCCGAACGTGCGTGGCAATATTAATGTCCGTAGTTACGAGTTGATGGATGAAAAACTTTACTACCAATTCTTTTTAAACGTCCTTGAAGTTTATGGCTATGCCGTAGTTGAGATGGACTCAGGGGTATTGAAAATCGTTCGCAGCGCGGATGGTAAAAAATCGAACGTACCTTTGGTTGAAGGTGAAGAAAAAGGTAATGGTGATGTACTGGTGACGCGCGTAGTGCGAGTCAAAAACGTCAGCGTGCAAGAGCTTGGCCCATTAGTGCGTCAATTCAGTGACCAAAAAGATGGTGGTCATGTTGCGAACATGAGTTCCGCTAACGTGATGATGTTGACCGGTCATGCTTCATCGGTAAATCGTCTAGTCGATATTATTCGTTCGGTTGACCAAGCCGGTGACCGCCGTGTCGATATTATTAAGCTGCATCACGCGACCGCAGAAGATGTGGTGTCAGTTGTAGAAAACATCTTTAAAGATTCTGGCAAAGGCACTATCCCTGAGTTTTTGATCCCTAAAGTTGTGGCTGATGCGCGCACCAATAGTGTGATTGTCAGCGGTGAGTCACAAGCCCGTGGCCGAGCGGCAGATTTAATTAAGCGTTTGGACGATGAGCTAGAAAACACCGGCAATACGCAAGTATTTAACCTCAATTACGCCAAAGCTGAAGATCTTGTTAAAGTGTTACAAGGGGTGAGCAAAACCCTGCAAGAAGAAGCACAAGGCGGCGCCAACGGCGGCGGTACTGCGCGCCGCAGCAGTGGTCAAAAAGGCGAAACCAGCATTGAAGCTTATGCAGACTCGAATTCTGTGGTAATCACCGCGCAGCCAGACACCATGCGCTCGCTGGCTAAGGTCATTGAGCAGCTTGATATTCGCCGTGCCCAAGTATTAGTTGAAGCCATTGTGGTGGAAGTCTTTGAAGGGGATGGTATTAACCTCGGCTTACAATGGATCAGTAAAGATGGTGGCATGTTGCAGTTTAACAATGGCACCACAGTGCCGATTGGTGGCTTGGCTGTAGCCGCAGAACAGGCGCGTGATAAAGAAGTTAAGAAAGTTTACACTGGTAGCCTTACTGACGAGAACAAACCTTACACTGAGACGGTTAAAGGCGACTTGACCGCACTTGGCCAATTGGTTGGCGGCATTAATGGTTTGGCTGCGGGTATTATCCGCAATGATTGGGGTGCTATAGTGCAGGCGGTATCAACCGATACCAACTCTAACATTCTTGCTACGCCGTCGGTCACGACCATGGACAACGAAGAAGCGTCGATGATTGTGGGTCAAGAAGTGCCTATTATTACCGGTTCAACCACAGGCAATAATAACTCTAATCCATTCCAAACGGTTAACCGTCAAGAAGTAGGTATCAAACTTAAAGTAACGCCGCAAATTAACGAAGGCGATGCAGTTCAACTTACGATTGAACAAGAAGTATCAGGCGTCAGTGGTGCGACTGCGGTGGATATTGCAATCAATAAACGTGCGATTAGCACCACAGTTATTGCTGACGATGGTGGTATGGTTGTACTCGGCGGTTTGATTGACGAAGACGTACAAGAAAGCGTTTCGAAAGTACCGTTACTTGGCGATATTCCAGTATTAGGTCACCTCTTTAGATCAACCAGCACCAGCAAGAAAAAACGTAACCTGTTGGTGTTTATCCGCCCCACTATCGTGCGTGACTCAGTTAAGATGAATGGCCTTAGCCATAGCAAATATAACTTTATTCGCAGTGAACAGCAGAAACAACGCGAAGATGGCATTGACTTAATGCCATTAACAGACTCGCCTGTGCTGCCTGAGTGGAACGACGAGCTGACGTTACCACCTTCTTATGAAGAGTATTTGAAACAACAAAACAGCAAAGAGCAAAACAATGACTGAGCAAGTAACGAGTCTTTTGGCAAGCGTTGAGCCTGACGTTGCATTGCAAAACGATGCGCGCGCCGTTAAAAAGCGTTTACCGTTTGCCTTTGCGAAGCGTTTTGGTGTGCTGCTGAGCCACGACGCGGATGCTTTAACTGTTTATACCACAGGTGATGTTACGCCTGAGGCCTTGTTGGAAGTGCGCCGCGTGGCGGGTAAAGCATTTAAGATAGAAGCGCTACCGGCTGACCGCTTCGAGCTGTTATTAGAAGCAAGTTATCAACGTGATAGCTCTGAAACCCAGCAAATGATGGAAGACATCGGCAACGAGGTGGATTTATTCTCGTTGGCCGAAGAACTGCCGCAAACAGAAGATTTGTTAGCCGCAGACGATGACGCACCTATCATCAAACTTATCAACGCGATGCTCAGTGAAGCAATTAAAGAAGGCGCATCGGATATCCACATTGAAACCTTCGAGCAGGATTTGGTGATCCGCTTCCGGGTCGATGGGGTGTTAAAAGAAGTGCTAAAACCTAACCGTAAGCTCTCGTCATTGCTGGTTTCGCGCATCAAGGTTATGGCTAAGCTCGATATCGCCGAAAAACGCGTACCGCAAGACGGCCGCATTAGTCTACGCATTGCAGGTCGTGCGGTAGATGTGCGGGTTTCAACTATGCCATCAAGTTTTGGTGAACGTGTGGTACTGCGGTTACTCGACAAAAATAATGCTCGCTTGAACCTTGAAGACCTCGGTATGACTGAGCGCAATCGGCAAATTTTTGCTGATATGATTGCCAAACCGCACGGCATCATATTGGTTACAGGCCCAACGGGTTCCGGTAAAAGTACCACCCTGTATGCGGGCTTAACGCAAATTAACAGTAAAGATCGCAACATCCTGACCGTTGAAGATCCGATTGAATACGAAATTCCTGGCATTGGTCAAACGCAAGTTAACCCTAAAGTGGATATGACCTTTGCGCGCGGGCTGCGCGCCATTCTGCGGCAAGACCCTGATGTGGTGATGGTGGGTGAGATCCGCGACCTTGAAACCGCACAGATTGGTGTCCAAGCTTCACTGACCGGCCACTTAGTTATGTCTACGCTGCATACCAATACCGCAGCAGGTGCTATTACCCGGATGGAAGACATGGGCGTTGAGCCATTTCTGTTATCGTCCTCGTTACTTGGCGTATTGTCACAGCGTTTAGTGCGGACCTTATGTCCAAGTTGTAAGCAGCCCCATCAAGCGGATGAGCGTGAATGTCAGCTCTTGGGGGTACCAGCAACTAATCCGCCGATTATTTACCGTGCTGTTGGTTGTGAAGAGTGTAACTTTAACGGTTACCGCGGCCGTACCGGTATTCATGAGCTACTCTTGGTGGATGAGCATATTCGCGAACTTATCCATAGTGGTAAGGGCGAACAAGCGGTTGAGAAGTATATTCGTAAGCACAGCCCAAGCATTCGTCAGGATGGCTGTGCGCGGGTATTAGCGGGTAAAACCACTCTAGAAGAGGTCTTGCGTGTAACGCGCGAGGAGGGGTAATGGCCGCGTTTGAATATCGCGCTCTGGATAGCAAAGGTAAAGAAAAGAAAGGCATTCTTGAGGCTGATACTGCCAAGCAAGTGCGTACTTTGCTACGCGATCAAGGCATGGTGGCGCTTGAGGTTAGCCCAGCTGCGCAAAGGGATAAAGGCGTTAGTAGTTCAGGTGGCTTTACGTTTCGCTCGGGTTATCGCCCATCGACAGCAGACTTAGCACTGATCACCCGTCAGCTTGCTACGCTTATTCAATCCGCTTTACCGGTTGAAGCGGCAGTGATGGCTGTTGCTGAACAGTGCGAAAAACCCCGTTTGAAACGTATGCTAATGGCGGTACGCTCGAAAGTGGTAGAAGGCTATACTCTAGCGGATGGTATGTCGGAATTCCCGCATGTGTTTGATAACTTATACCGCGCTATGGTGGCAGCAGGTGAAAAGTCAGGTCATTTGGATGCCGTACTGAACCGCCTGGCAGACTACACTGAACAACGCCAGCATATGCGCAGTCAAATCACTCAAGCTATGGTGTATCCAACCATTCTCGTGATTTTTGCGATTGCTATTGTGTCGGTGTTACTCGGTACGGTCGTGCCTAAAATTCTCAAAACTTTTGAAAAATCGAAACAAGCACTGCCATGGACAACGGAATGGGTGATGGCGGCGAGTCAGTTTGTGCAGAATTATTGGCTGCCTTCCATCGTTATTATCACCCTTATCATAGTGGCAATAAAAAAGGCGCTACAAAACCCTAAAATTCGTTTTTGGTATGACGCTAAACTGCTGCAAATGCCGGGTATCGGAAAAGTAAGCCGTGGCATTAATACCGCGCGATTCGCCAGAACACTCAGTATTTTGTCGTCTAGCTCAGTGCCGCTTTTGGAAGGCATGAAGATTTCAGGGCAAGTGTTGGAAAATCAGAAAATTAAACAAGCAGTTTCAGAGGCGGCAACGCGCGTCAGCGAAGGTGCAAGCTTACGTGCGGCGTTACAGCAAACCAAATTATTCCCGCCGATGATGATCCACATGATTGCCAGTGGTGAGAAATCGGGCGAGTTAGAGCAAATGCTTGAGCGTGCGGCCAATAACCAAGACCGTGAGTTTGAAAGCATGGTCAATGTGTCGCTGAAATTGCTCGAGCCGGCCATGATAGCAGGCATGGCAGTAATCGTACTATTTATCGTAATGGCCATTTTGCAGCCGATTATGGCAATGAACAAAGCAATTGGTCTGTAGTCTAAACACAAGTCGAACAGAGTTGCTGCTCGACAAGGAATATTTTGCATTTTAAGAGGTAAGTTAAAGTGAACAGACAATCAGGATTCTCATTACTCGAAGTTATGGTGGTATTGGTTATCATCGGTATGATCATGTCAATCGTAGCGCCAAATATCATGGGCCAACAAGAAGAAGCAGCAATGGATAAAGCGCGCTTAGATATTCGTCAGCTTGAAGATGCGATGAATATGTACAAGCTAAAGAACAAGACCTATCCAACCACGGAGCAAGGTTTGGAAGCGCTAGTGAACAAAACGTCAGTGGAACCCGTGCCAACGCGTTTTCCTGACGGCGGATTTATTTCTAAGCTGCCAGAAGATCCATGGGGCAATCCATATCAATTAGTTAGCCCAGGTGAAATGGGTAAAATTGATATTTTCTCTATGGGGCCAGACAGCGAAGCAGGTACCGAAGACGACATCGGTAACTGGGATCAAGACAAGAAATAATCCGAGCCCACCATTTTGCAGTTTGCCCAAGGTTTATCCAAACCACCTCTATCACGCCACTTAGGTTTCAGTTTAATTGAAATCTTAGTGGTGTTGACCATCATTGCGTTTGCCACTCAGTTAGTGGTGTACAGTCTTTCTGATAACCATGAAGAAGAGCTGGAAAAGCAAACGCTCAGATTGCAAACCACGATTAATATGGCGTCTGAATTTGCGGTGATGAATCAAGTGGAGCTGGGCTTTCACCTCGATAAACAAACCTTAGAGTTTTTGGTGTTTGATGGTGAAAAGTGGGCGGCATTTGAGGCCGAGGATTTATACAAGCCAATCAAACTGGGTGAGCAGTATAAGCTGACACTCACTGTTGACGGGTTAAACTGGGCGCAAGACAATTTGCTTGAGCAAGCCAACTGGCGTGAATTATTAAGCGGTGGTGATGAAGATAGCCTGCTTGAGCTCAACAAACGTAAAATACCGCAGGTGTTGATTTTATCCTCGGGGGAGATAAGTGCATTCCAGTTACAGCTGGAAGATGTTGATTATCTTGAGCCAGTATTCTTTATTGAAGGCGAATACATGGCACCAGTTAAGCAACGTAAGGAGCCAGAAGATGCGCAATAGAGCGTCTGGTTTTACCTTATTGGAAGTTATGGTGGCGCTGAGTATTTGTGCCTTAGCTGGCATTGCAGCAATGCAAGCCACAGGTGACCACATCGTGCATATCTCAACCATCGAATCACAAACCTATGCCTCTTGGGTAGCGGAAAACCGCCTTGCCACTATGCGTGCCGAAGGCGAGCAGTGGGATGGCAAGAATGGCGAAAAAGGTGAAGAAGAACTGGCCGGTCAAACTTGGTACTGGCAGCAAGTGGTGACTACCACCCAAGCGGCGGATTTTGTAAAAGTCACTGTTAACGTTTATCGTGACGAAGCGCAGCAATACCTTGAGTACGATTTGACCACCTTTATGTTCAAAGAGGCTGGGCGATGAAAGCGCGCGGTTTTACTCTATTAGAAGTTATGGTCGCGCTAGGGATTTTGGCTGTGGTCGTGATGGCAACCCATCAAATTTTAGAATCTACCCTGAGTGCCAAGGAGGCGTCCGACGAAACGCTTGCTGAGTTACAAGCACTGCAAACCACCTTTCGTTTTATCGACCAAGATTTAAGTCAAATGACTGAGCGTAAAGTGCGCAATCAGTCTGGCGATGAAGCACCAAGTTACCTTAACCATGGCCGTTATGCGTTTGAGAGCCAGTACGATGGACTTGGTTTTGTGCGCGATGGTTGGACTAACCCAATTCATTTGTTACCGCGCTCAGAACTCCAAGCGGTGGCTTATCGTGTTAAAGACGACAAGTTGGAACGCCTTTATCGCATTTATGTTGAGATGCTGGATGACGCAGAGCCCAAAGTACAAGTGTTGTTGAGCGATGTTGAAGAACTCAAATTTGAGTTTATGGACGACAGCAAAAAATGGCAGGAAGAATGGAAAATTAACGGCCTGCCGCGTGCCGTTGCGGTGACCTTAAAACAAAAGGACCGTGCGCAGATCAAACGTATTTTCGCTGTGCCTGGGCTTGGCCGTGAACGTGAAACGCAAACCGGCGAAGAGCGCAGTGATGAACAGCGCCAATCTGAGCCGAACAATGATGAGCAAAATAACGGAGAGCGCAATGGCAATTAAGCAGCGTGGCGCCGCGTTAGTAATTGTGTTGTTTATCGTCGCGTTGGCCGCCACTATTGCCGCCGATATGGCGGTAAACTTAATGGTGCAAGTGCAAAAAACCACTAATATTCAACAGCATCAGCAGTCAAAGTGGTACGCCTACGCCACTGAGGAATTAGCCAAAAAAGTCTTGGTTGAAGTCAAAAAGCAAGATAAAGAGCAAGTCAATTTATCTCAGGTGTGGGCTACCGAAAACGAACCTTATCCAGTTGATGGTGGTTATTTAAAAGTCAAACTGACTGACTTGCGCGCGTGTTTGAATTTGAACGCGCTTGCCCAACCACCGGCCGCACAAGATAACAAAAGCAGTGAAGGCCAAAATCCAGCTCATCGTGCGCTGCTGCATTTACTGCAGAACATTGAAGAGTTGAATAACGAAGAGTCGGAAGAGGCGCTAGCCGATAGCGTGTACGATTGGCTGGATGAAGACAATATTACCTATCGTTCTGGCGCTGAAGAAGACGATTATATGGCAAATCGTACGCCGTATATGACCGCCAACAACTTATTTGCCGCAGTGTCGGAGCTGCGTGTTGTGAAAGGTTTTAACCCGTTAGTGATGGAAAAACTCCTCCCTTATGTGTGTGTGATCCCTGGTAACACGGAATTGATATTGAACGTCAATACCCTGCAGCCCGAGCAAGCTATGCTCATCACTGCGCTTGCGCCCGGGGTGAGCCAAGCTGGAGCGGAAGCTGCGTTGGCGGCCCGGCCAGAAAAAGGTTTTGAAAAGGTGAGTGATTTCATCGAAGAATTAAAAAAGCAAGGGGCGAAAGACGTACAAACCTTGGATAAAGTATTTACGGTAAACAGCAATTACTTCCAGTTAGTCGCAGTGGCCTTTTTTAATGAGCGCCGCTTTACAATGACGTCGACTTTGGCGGTAAAGGATGGTCAAGTGACCGTTTTGGCACGGAAATTTGGAGGCGTGCAGTGACAGAAAAATTACTGATCCGCGTAGGCTTTAGTAAAGCCGACCCGGTGCACTGGCTGATTTGGTCAGCCACACAAGAGATCATTGCCAGTGGTGAGCTTACTCACTGTGACTTTGCATTACTTGCAGAAAAGGCTCAGCAGCGCGAGGTAGTGCTACTGCTGCCTAGCGACCAAGTACAGCTGAAAACCGTTACGTTGCCAACCAAATGGGGTAGAAAACTAGAACAAGCCTTGCCCTATATGCTTGAAGAGCAGCTAGCGACGGACATTGACAGCGTGTTTGTGGCGGTGGCAGAGCCGGTAATGATTGAAGAACGACACGGGGTTCGCGTGGCGCTCTGTGACGAGAGTTGGTTGGCCGAATGGTTGGATGCGTTTGCAGCTGAGCATATTGAGATCAATCGGGCATTACCTGATGCGCTTTTGTTACCCGCACAAGCCGAAGCGGGTCACTGTAGTTTGCTGCAATTGGGTGAACAATGGTTGTGCCGTATGGCTGAGTGGCAAGTGGCAGTCGTTGAAACAACTTGGTTTGGTGGCTTTATACAAGCCTTGAAACCTCAGCAATTACATCATTTAAGCCCGCTGCCTGCAGAGCTTGCGGGGACGGTTGAATGCCAAGCGCATCCAGAACAATATGATTTACCGCTCGCAATTTTTGCCAAGCAACTGTCGGCACTCAGCTTTAACTTACGCCAAGGGCGCTTTGCGGCACGCAAGAAAAAACCGCAGTGGCGTAGCGATTGGCGTAGCGGCATGATAGCTGCGGGCATTGCTTTGGTGGCTTTTGTTGGCGTGAAGTCAGCTCAGCTGTTCAGCTTAAGTAGTGAAGTGGACAAACTACGTGAGCAATCTGTGGCTGCCTATCAGGAGGCATTTCCAGGCAAAGTGGTACGGCCACATTTACTGCGTTCGCAACTTCGCAATGAGTTAGCTCAGTTACAAGGCGGCCCATCCACGAGTTTCCTGAAGTTAACAGAGCAGTTTGTGTCCGTATTCAACGAAGTGAAGCAATTCTCACCAGAAACAATCCGTTTTGATAGTCGCCGTAATGAGTTACGAGTACGCGCCCGCGGTAAAGATTTCCAAACCTTTGGTCAGGTTAAAGCACTACTCGAACAACGTGGCTTGTCGGTTGAACAGGGCTCGTTGAGCAACGATGGCGATATCGTGGTTGGCGAATTGAAGATCAAGGGGGCGTAATGAAGGATAAAGTATTAGCCTACTGGCGCGGTCTAAAAGATCAAGAACAACGTTTGTTGTTGGTAGCGGGCGGGGTGTTTGTCATTTTTGTGCTGTATATGGGGGTTGTTAAACCTTTGCAAGATGGCATCAAAAACGCACAAAAGGAACTACAACAACAAACAGAATTGTTGGCTTGGGTGCAAGAGAGTGTGGTCAAACTCAAAGCCAGTACGCCAAAACAAGCGCAAAGCAATCAGTCTTTGAGCCAAGTAGTCAACTCTACTCGTGGTCGATATAACATCAATATTGCCAAAATGCAGCCAAGCGATAATGCGCTGCGTTTGACCATTGATAGTGTCGAGTTTAATCGCCTTGTGAGCTGGATTGATGAGCTGGTAAGCCGCCATGGCGTAAAGATTGAAAGCTTAGATCTTGCTCAAGATAGCCAACCTGGATATGTGCGGGTTAGTCGTTTAGTGTTGGAGAATTAGTTGTGAAAAAAACGCTCAGCCTTACACTGCTGTTTGTCGGCTGTTTTGTGCTCTTTACTGTGTGGCATTTACCAGCGAATGTGGCTTTCCATGCGTTTGCCAGTAAGTTGTCAAACCAGCTGCAGTTCGGTCAAATCACCGGTAGTATCTGGAATGGTCAGGTGACAGAAATTCGGGTGCAACAAATGCCATTAAAAAATGTCCGCTGGGAAATTTCCCCTTGGGCATTGCTGAGGGGCAACTTACAAGCGCAAGTGCAGCTTGGCAATGCTCGCGTCAAAGAAGAGATTTCTGGCCATGGCGCGGTGACTTTTGGTTTGTTTAACCAAACTATAGCTTTGCACGATGCAACGCTAAGAACCAGTGTCGAACAAGCGATGGCGCATGTGACACTGCCTTTACCAGTCCAAGCCAAGGGCCGAGTAATATTAGAGATCCAACAGTATCAATCGGGTATGCCTTATTGTCAGGCGCTCCAAGGTGAGATCCATAGCCCAGAAATTGAAGTCCAAGGAGTCAATAGCTGGTTCAGCATCGGCGAACTGGCGGGAAGCTTAGGCTGTAAATCTGGCGATATCGCCGTAAATGTACTGGCAGAAAACCGGTTAGGCTTGCAAGCTGATGCGGTGCTAAGTGCAAATTTGCAGTTTAAAGTTGCTGGCAAAATCAAACCGGACGCCAGCCTACCGAAGGAAGTGCATGACGCGGTGAAGTTTTTAGGCCGTGCCGACGCCGATGGTTTTTACCCTATTAAGCTTTAAATCTTATGTATCAGTTTGAATTTACCGACTCAGCACGCCAGCTGCTGGCACAGTTAATGAAGAGCGACCCGCAGCAACGCTCGCTTGCCTTTATCGAAGGTTGGCTGTTTGCTGACATTTGCGCCCCGCAAGCCAGAGAGGCGCAAGAGTGGTTAGATGCGCTGCAATTAGCGCCCTCGCCACTGGATGAAGAGCAAGTGTTTGCGTTTATGGCATTCCACCATCATATTAGTGAACAAGTGTTTGCCGAGTCAGGTTATCAGCTGCCTTGGCAGGATGTGGCTAGTTGGCCGCAGCTGCATGATTGGAGCCTTGGATTTTTAGCTGGTGTAGCGCGATACCTTGACACTTTGCTAACAGCGCAAGGTCAGTCACTTGAATTGCAGCAAGCTTTGCAGCAAAGCACCGAGCAATTGGGCTTCTTTGCGTTGCAGTCGGCACAGATCACCGCCTATTGTGAGCAGCAAGGTATCGCTGAAACTGCCTTTTTACAGCAGCAAATTGACTTAGCGGCCGAGTTTGCGCCGCATTATGTGATGTTGATTGAGGCTGCGGCTCAAGTCTTATTTGACTAGAGCCGAGAGATACGCACCACTGAGTTACGCACCGAGTTCCAAGAGGATATCGGTGCAGCCTTTTTTACAATAAACCCGACCTTGTTTTGTCGTACTGTGTAAATCTAATTGCAGCGGTGCCTTGCAGTGTTCGCAGCAACAGGTTTTGCCACTACTGAGACTTTTCAGCAGCGCTCGCTGCTGATTGAATGACGCGGCACGTCGTTGATTGAACTGCTTTAAATCTAGCATCTCGAGTACTCAGGGTTACTTATTCGCGTCATTCAAATTGCGCGTGACGATTTCGCAGATAGCCGCTAAGCGCTCTTCATAAAAATACAGATTCAATTCGTTACGGACACAATAGCGCACATGGAATTCCTGTAGTTTAGTGTCAGTGAGCAAAGCGTCTTGAATATAATTATGTTCCGATTCGCTCAAACTCATCGCGCGTTCAATTTCTCCGCGCGCGACTTTCGCTGCAAGCGCTCGTTGCAGTTGGCTGGTTTCACCTAATTTTTCCATACCTTCACCGAGCAGCTTGTCACGCTGTTCTTTGATGAGTGGATGGTCAATGGTAAAAAATGCCAACACGACCACTACCAAAAATAGAAACTTCTTCATTTTTGCACCTGTGTTTGATCTCAACGAGCTTATTATTCTGCCCAGTGTAATAAAATGCAGAAAATAAAAGCAAGTTCCTTATTCAGGGGATTGCAGCGTCAAGTGCTAAGTTATCGCTAAATTTACGCTTAAGCTGTCAAAACCCATCGAGCATTGCTTATAATATCCATGCAAAACAAAGGTCATTGCCGAGCGTCGGCATGTAGCAAGTGACCTATTGATCCGAGCGATGCGATTAAGGAGCTTCGATGGACAATCAAATCAAAGTCAAAAATATCCCCACCGAGGTGAAGATCCAAAAGCCAAGCGATCTCCATCCTGACCGTTTTAATCCGAGAAATCGTATTTACGTGCGTGCTATTACCGGGCTTCATCAACAGTTACGCAAGCGAATTGGGTTTGTTGGGATGTTGGCGTTTATGGTATTACCTTGGGTGAATTTCCAAGGTAAGCAAGCGGTGCTATTTGATTTAATGGCGCAGCAGTTCAATATTTTTGGTTTGACCTTATTGCCGCAAGATCTCACCATTCTTGCCTTTATTTTTATGATTGCGGCATTTGCTTTATTTGTGGTCACGACTTTTTATGGTCGTGTATGGTGCGGTTATACGTGCCCACAAACGGTGTGGACGTTTATTTTTATTTGGTTCGAAGAAAAGCTCGAAGGTACCGCTAATCAGCGCAAAAAGCTCGATGAGCGGCCAATGGACGCTGATAAGTTTATGCGCAAGTCGGCCAAACATTTCAGTTGGCTGGCGTTTTCAACCTACACTGCGATTACTTTTGTTGGTTATTTCACGCCTATTCGCCAGTTAATTCCCGATTTAATTACTTTTTCTGCCAGTGGCTACGCGAGCTTAAGCGTCGCAGTGTTCGCATTGTGCACTTACGGCAATGCGGGTTGGATGCGGGAAATTATGTGTTTACACATTTGTCCGTACTCACGTTTCCAATCAGCCATGTTCGATAAAGATACTTTTACGGTTAGCTATGACACTGCGCGTGGTGAAAATCGTGGCCCGCGTGGTCGTAAGCAAGACCCCAAAGAGCTAGGTTTAGGCGACTGTATTGATTGTAATTTGTGTGTGCAAGTGTGCCCAACTGGAATAGACATAAGAAACGGCCTGCAGTACGAGTGCATTAACTGCGGTGCTTGTATTGATGCCTGTGATGGGGTGATGGATAAAATGAATTATCCGCGCGGACTTATCTCTTACACTACAGAGCGTAACCTTGAATCGCACACCGAGAAAACCAAGGCAGTCAGAGCAAAACTGGTGGGTTATGTGCTTATTCTTGTCACCTTAAGTGTGGCTTTGGTGGTCAATATTGCCATGCGTAAGCCAATGGAATTGGATATTATCCGTGACCGTAATCAGTTGTATCGAGTCAATTTTGACGGCTTAGTCGAAAATACTTATACCTTAAAAGTGATCAATAAATCACAACAAACCATGACTTATGATATTAAGGTAAATGGCTTAAGTGATTTCCAACTCTTGGGTAAAACGCAAGTGACAGTAGATGCAGGGCAATCCCATGATGTACCATTGTCGATAGTGATAGACCCCTATACGCTGAACAAGCCAGTGACTGAGTTTGAATTTACGATAGCGCCAATTGAACAGCCTGATTTAGCGATATCACAGCAGACTAATTTCTTTAAAACACGCTGATCTGGTGTTTTAACAAACAATACAAAAAGCGGGTTTTCCCGCTTTTTTGTTGTAACTTTAAACAAGGTAACAAAAGTAATGAGTGACTTCTGTTTTGCCCACTTAACACCTGAGTGCATCTTAGATGCAATTGAAAGCACGGGTATTTATCCTGAAAGTGGTTTGTTGCCACTCAATAGTTACGAAAATCGGGTATTCCAGTTTCGGGCTGATGACAATCAGCGCTATGTAGTCAAATTTTATCGCCCTGCGCGTTGGAGCGAAGCGCAGATATTAGAAGAACATACTTTCATGGCGCAGTTGGCAGCAGCGGACATTGCCGTGGTGGCGCCTTTATCTATCAACGGCAAGACCTTACATCAGCATATGGGGTTTGGCTTTGCGCTGTTTCCAAGTGTCGGCGGGCGTAGTTTTGAAGTTGATAACTTAGATAATCTCGAGTTGTTGGGGCAAGTGCTTGGGCGTTTACATAGCCAAGGAGCACAGTCCGCTTTTACTCACCGACCGGCGCTAAATTTATCCACTCATTTGCAACAACCGACTCAGATTTTACAGCAAAGTGGTTTAGTCAAGGCGCCATATCAGCAGCAATTTTTCCAGATTGTGAAAGAAATCACAGAGATATGCGGTTCTTTATATCAGCCAAAAGCACAAATCCGTTTGCATGGTGACTGTCATGCTGGCAATATTTTGGCAACCACTGATGGGTTGTGTCTGGTTGATTTCGATGATTGTCGCCAAGGTCCGGCGATTCAGGACTTGTGGATGATGTTAAGCGGTGATACTCAGTCACGGCAGGTTCAGTTGGATGCGCTATTAAGTGGTTATGAGTTGTATCGTGCATTTGATCTCAAAGAGCTGGCTTTGATAGAGCCGCTCCGCGCGATGCGCATGATACATTACATGGCGTGGCTTGCTGAGCGCCATCAGGATCCTGCTTTTGTGGGGAACTTTTCCTGGTTTGCAACAGACAAATACTGGGAACAGCAACTGGGCTATTTACAAGAACAATTGCTTGCATTGCAGGCGCCGCCACTTAGTCTGGCATTTGGATAATGAGAGAGTTATATGTTGAATAAGTTGAAATATGCATTGCTGCTGTTATGTCTACCTGCAGCGGTATGGGCTGCCGATTTTGAAGATGGTAAACATTACACCACCTTGAATACTGAAAGAAGTGCACAAAATCAGGTAACCGAGTTCTTTTCATTTTATTGCCCCCACTGTTTTCGTTTTGAACCCGTTGCCATTGCATTGGAAAATAGCCTGCCAAAAGGCACCAGCTTTGTGAAAAGCCATGTGAACTTTCTCGGTGGTATTTCACCGCAAGTTCAAACCAACCTAAGTTATGCGTACATCATCGGCAAGCAAAATGGCAAAGCGCATCAAATCGCTGAGCGACTTTTTAATACAATCCATGTGCAACGCGAGCGCTTAGACTCTATGGCTGAGCTGAGAAAGTTTATGGCTGCGCAAGGCATTTCGGAACTTGAGTTTGATGCTGCATTGGTCAGTATGCCAGTGCTGACGGCGGAAAAGGCCATGGCTGATGCGCAGCAGAAGTTTTCTGATGCGGGTGCATTGACGGGCGTCCCAACCTTTATCGTTAATGATAAATATAAGCTCAATATTTCAGAACTGAAAAGCCAAGATGAGCTTCATGAGCTAGTACAATATTTATTAAAAAAATAAGGAATTAAACTATGTCGAACTTGCTTAAAGTAGCTTTTTTAGGGCTACTATTGCCGCTCATGGCGCACGCCACCGAGTATGTTGAGGGTGAGCACTACGAAGTGGTTGCTGAACGCGCCACCAAAAAACCTGAAGTGACCGAGTACTTCTCTTTTTACTGTCCAGCATGTAATGCGTTTGAGCCGATTATTGCCAATGTAAAACCACATTTAGACTCAGACGTCGCGTTTAAGAAGAGCCACGTTGATTTTGTTGGACCGCGTGATCCTAAAGTGCAAACTATGCTACCTCAAGCACTCGCTGCCGCTGATGCCCTGCCTGAAAAAGACAAACTGATCAGTGCTATCTTTAATCATATTCATGGCAAGCGCGCAAAGATTAATGAAGAAGCCGATATGAAAGATATTTTCATCGCGCAAGGCGTTGATGAGCAAACTTTTGATAAGGTTTACAGCAGCTTCTCGGTGCGCACAGCAGCGGCTAAAATGGCTCGCGACCAGAAAAACCTGCAGGAAAAGCGTGCCCTAACTGGCGTACCGACGTTTATCGTCAATGGCAAGTATAAGCTGCGTTTACACGAAGCCAAAATTCGTGAACCAGAAGACATTGCTGCCTTGATAAACTATCTTGCGAAAAAGCAATAAGCAGATAAAAAACCCGGTTTCAAACCGGGTTTTTGCTTTTTTAACGGCGGGTTAGAAAGACCCCAGACTCAACATGATGGGTGTAAGGGAACTGATCAAAAATGGCGATTCGGCTTACTTGATGAGTTTGCGATAGCAGTTCTAAATCACGTTCCAGCGTATCTGGGTTACACGAGATATAAATCACATTGTCATATTCAGCTACGAGGCGACATGTCAGCTCGTCCATACCCGCACGAGGTGGGTCAACCAAAATGGTTTGGCAGTTATAAGTTTTTAGGTCGATACCATTCAATCGTGAAAATTGCTTTTCACCTTTCATCGCTTGCGTGAACTCTTCGCTCGACATCCGGATGATATCTAAATTGGTTACCCCGTTGGCGGCAATGTTAAGCTGTGCGGACTGAACTGACGACTTGGCAATTTCAGTGGCCAGTACTTTATTAAAATGTCCAGCAAGTGCGATAGAGAAGTTTCCATTGCCGCAGTAAAGTTCCAAAAGGTCATTTTGTAAGTTTGCGGCAATAGACTGCGCCCACGCCAACATCTTTTCGTTTACTTTGGCATTGGGCTGGGTAAAGCTATTTTCGACTTGTTGGTATACGTATTCTTTACCATTTACTGTGAGTCGCTCAGTGACATAGTCGCGACCGAGCACTTCTTTTTGTTTGCGTGCACGACCAATAAAGTCAACTTTATATTGTGTTTGTAGTTCTGCGCGTAGCGTCTGCATGGCCTGCATCCAAGCTTCATCAAGCGGTTTGTGGTACAGCAAACTGACTAGAATCTCGCCACTTAAGGTCGACAAGTAATCTATCTGGAACAGTTTGCGGCGCAGCACTTCGTTGCCTTTGAGCTTCTCTACCATTACCTGCATCATTTCGTTGATAAGTGGTGCGGCGGCAGGGAACTGATCAACGCGGATTTTTTCTTTGGTTTCTTGGTCAAACATGATGTGGTACAGCGCTTCACCGTCATGCCATACGCGAAATTCGGCACGTTGACGATAATGGCTGGCGGGAGAGTCGTAAACCTCAAGTGCAGGGGGGTTAAAGCGCGCAAATTGAGCTGAGATCCGTGCTGCCTTTTCCGCTAACTGCGTTTCGTAGTGTGCTGGATCAATCTGAAGTACCGCCATGGAACCACCTTTTCTATACTAAATGCCTTAAAAGAGTCGCGCTATTTTAGGGAGCGAATGGCATTTGTCCAGTTTAGTACAAAAAAATCGCTGTTTTTTTGCACAAAGGTGTTAAGTTTGAACTTAGATAGCCGATAACAGAGTTGGGTATTTAACGGAGTAGAATGATGAAAGTGGGTCAACAGACGGGGATTTTCCAGCCAAACTTGGATAAGTTTCCGCTTACTCGCAAGCCAGGCCTTAAAGCACATACTGCGTTGGGCGATAGCTACGTTGGTGACAAGTTTAAAGCATCTGCAAAAATGCTGCAGGACAAACTCAATGAAGCGCTGGGTATCGAGAAGAAAACAGATAAGGCTGAAAAAGACAAACCGCTGTTTGACTTTGAGGCGGTGGTCAAAAACGTCCTTGATTTTGTTAAAGGCGCCGTCAATATGGCGAAGGTCAACGGCAAAAGTGATGATGAACTGCAAGAGATGCTAGGCAAAGCTCGTAAAGGGGTTGAGGCTGGAGTCGGTGAAGCCAGCAAATTGCTGGAAGATTCCGGCTTGCTGGATGATGACATTAAAGACGGTATCGCGAAGTCACACGAAGGCATCAATAAAGGTCTTGATGACTTTGAGCAAGAGCTGTTCGGTCCGAAGCAGCCTCAAGGCGTGATGTTTGGTGCCGCGCAGTATGCCAGTTTGCAGAATCAAGCTGAGTTTGCCTTTACTACCGCAGAAGGCGATGAAATTGTCATTTCCTTCAACGATGCGTATCAGGCTGAACAAGGGTTTGCGGCGCAAAAATCTGGCAACAACACCAGCTTTGCCGCCACCGCCAAGCAGAGTCACGAAGTGCAGTTCTCAATCAGTGTTAATGGAGAGCTTAACGATGCTGAGCAAGAAGCCATTAATGGCATGATGAAAGACATTCGTGATATCAGCAATGCATTCTTCCGTGGCGATTTTGATAAAGCCTTTGATGAAGCCAAAAAGTTAAGCTTAGACAATGAGCAAATTGCACAATTCTCGATGGATTTGAAGCAAACTAAACGTTCGGCTGCTATCAGCCAATATCAAGAAACAAACCCTGCTCAGCAGGCGGCTAAAGCCGTACAGCCGCTCAATGAAGGATTGAAAGACATCTATGGCCAAGGTAAAGCACTGGGGATTGAGAAACAGCTGCCTGATATCATGGAATGGATGAATCAAGGGCAAGCGCGTTTGAAAGAGTTTTTGGACTATGCTCAGGCTTATTTCAATACTTTAAGTAAGAAAGAGTCGTGACAAGCTTAGGTTATATACCGAACTAATACATGAAGCCCAGCGTATGCTGGGTTTATTTTTACGCTTAGGCGTGGCACACTGCGGCGACTTTTATGCGCTATCGGGGATTTTGCTTTGTTGCCTCATATATTGGTATTTGACTCGGGTATTGGTGGCACGTCAGTACTTTCACATATCCAACAAGCAGTACCCAATGCGCATTATAGTTATGTGATGGACAATGCTCTGCTGCCTTACGGTTTGCAAAGCCAAGCAACAATTATTAGGCGTCTTACAGGATTATTGGCTGCCGATATGCCTTGGGGACAGACTATCGATATGATAGTCATAGCTTGTAATACCGCCTCAACTCAAGCCTTAGCTGCACTTCGTGAATTAACTCAAATTCCGGTCGTTGGGGTGGTGCCGGCTATCAAGCCTGCTGCACAGTTATCACAACAACGTCATATTGCTTTGCTTGCCACTCCGGCCACGATTAGCAATAGCTACACGAAAAACCTTATCCGTGATTTTGCCGCAGATTGCCAAGTCGACCTGCACCATTCTACTGAATTAGTCTCTATAGCCGAACGTTTTTATTGGCTGCAGCAGGACGTTAGCGAAGCTGTGACTGAAGAGTTAGCAAAAATAGACATTGCTAAAACAGTCGATGTGGTTGTATTGGGTTGTACGCATTTTCCAATTATTGCGAAGCAGATTAGCTCTAACCTCAGCGCACAATGTGTGATGTTGGATTCGGGGGCGGCGATTGCCCGACGAGTCAGCCACTTATTGTCGGCTAGGTTCGCTGAGCAGATGCAAAGAGAGGCGGGTAGTTTAAACTTTTATGCCACTAAAGAAGTAGTAGGTAGTGCAATGAAGGTTAACTTTATCACACTACCTGTTTGATTTTATTCGTCTTCTAACTCATCCTGCTTTTGTTTGGCCTCACGAACTTTCAAAGTCCGTTGTTGAAACTCCCGGTCATTTAGCGCTGCTATGGCTTTTTCTGCATCGGCTTCAGCCATTTCAACAAAACCAAAACCGCGTCTTTTTCCGGTATTCTTATCCTTTAACAATCTGACATTCACAACGGTGCCTTGTTCTTCAAACAAATGTCTCACGACGACTTCATTCGCACGATAAGGCAAGTTACCAACATAGATAGTTTTAGTTTTTATATCTGTTGATGGAGCTTGTTCTGGCGTGGCTGTTGAAAAAAGTGAAGTGATGATACCACCTGATAATGCGCAAATTGCCGCAACAAGTGCAATTTGAGGCTGTAAGGTATCTGACATGGTGTGTGCGATAAAAAAGGCGATCAACCCTAACAACACACTGACAATAAATGATCTTTGATCTGGAAATTTCATCATGATCTACCAAGTAAACAATGGATACACATTAATTTAACAAACGAAATTGCTATCTTAGCGAGTTAAATATTCTTCGCAATAATAAAAAGCATAGATCTGTTAAGATCTGTATAAAATTGTAGCTGAATAGACCGTATTTTCAGCCCCTTTACAAGCTTTTGTGTAAATAATGCGCGAACGAATAAAAACAGCAAAAAAAGAGTTGATCCTTTTTTTCTACTCCCTATAATGCGGCCCCACTGAGACGGACAACGGCGCTGCAAAGCAAAGTATGAAGTTAAAGTTGAGTCGAGTAAAACTCAGGGTTGAAAATCAAAAAAGAATTTCAAAACTAAGTGTTGACAATAAAATTGGATGGCGTAAGATGCGCATCCCTACCGCGAAACGAATCGCGGCGAACTTTGAAAGTTCGTAACGTTCTTTAACAATTTAAAGCAATCATCTGTGTGGGCACTCGTACAGATTGAGTTCTAACAGCTAAGCCACTTTGTGGTGAAGCAAAAAAATTTAGAGTCTCAATGTGTTTTTTCCTTAATGGAAAGTGAGTGACTATAACAGTCAATTCGATTTCCTTTAGTAATGAAGCGAAATCAAAAATCAGAATTCATTGAGCTGAATCCTCGGATTCAAAAAACTTTTAATTGAAGAGTTTGATCATGGCTCAGATTGAACGCTGGCGGCAGGCCTAACACATGC